>DWUX01000123.1 GCA_019120545.1 Candidatus Blautia stercoripullorum
TGTGGTATCCCACAATTCCTATGACCGTTCCCTGCTGTATCATCCGGAATTTACCACGGAATTCAGAAAAGGCACCGGTTCCAAGTAATATTGGACAAAAGATAAGAGGTGAAGAATATGAAGATAGCGATCATAAGTTTCAGCCGGGCGGGGTATCGTCTCAGCGAGATGATCTACTGGGTGCTGAAAGAACGGGATTATGAAGTCAGATCCTATACAAAAAGTAAATATACGAAGAAGGTTTTGGATGAATCCCAGCTGGATGAAGATTCCAGAGATTTCCGGAATGTAAAGGATTTTGCAAAGCCTGTGGACGAGTCTATCAAAGAATGGACAAAAGCCAGATTTGCAGACTGCGACGCCATTATTTTTATCGGCGCCTGCGGCATTGCTGTCCGGAGCATTGCCCCATTTGTAAAAAGTAAGAAAGTGGATCCTGCGGTCGTGGTAGTAGATGAACAGGGGAAATTTGCCATTTCCCTTCTTTCCGGCCATATCGGAGGCGCTAATGAACTGGCCCAGGAGGTGGCGGAGATCGTCCATGGACAGCCGGTAGTGACTACGGCAACAGATCTGAACAATAAATTTGCTGTGGATGTTTTTGCCAAGAAGAACGGTTGTTTTATCTCGGATATGAATCTGGCAAAAGAAGTTTCCGCAGCTCTTCTGGCAGGGAAAGAAGTTGGTTTTGCCAGTGATTTTCCATGGCTTGGAGAGATTCCTGAAGAGCTGAAGCTTCTGGAAGAGGGAAAGGAAAGACCGGAACTGGGAATCTATGTGACAAACGGCTATATGGAGCACCCCTTTGTTCATACCCTTTATCTGATCCCCAGAGTGATCACCACGGGAGTAGGATGTAAAAAAGAGACGCCGAAGGAAATCGTGGAGAAGGTGATCCGCAGGGCCTGCGACGAGCAGCTGATCCCCTCTGTGGCTATGGAACAAGTAGCCAGCATTGATCTGAAAAAAGACGAAGAAGGGATCCTGGAATACTGTGAGGAAAGAAATCTTCCTTTTGTGACCTACAGCAAAGAAGAACTGGAAGAAGTAGAGGGAACCTATGCCTCTTCTTCCTTTGTTAAAGATGTTACCGGAGTGGATAATGTGTGCGAAAGAGCCGCTCTTCTGGGAAGCAGCAGGGAAGGAAAAGGACGGCTGATCTTGAGAAAATTTGCCCAGGACGGGGTGACCGTAGCCCTGGCAATGAAGAAATGGAGTGTGAATTTTGAATAAATTATATGTTGTTGGAATCGGTCCGGGAGCTTACGAAAAGATGACCATCGAGGCTGCCCAGGCTTTAAAAAACAGTGATGTGATCATTGGATATACCGTGTATGTAGACCTGGTAAAAGAGCATTTTCCGGGAAAAGAGTTTATGACTACTCCAATGAAAAAAGAGGTAGAACGGTGCCAGATGGCTTTTGAGGAAGCCATAAAAGGAAAGACTGTTTCCATGATCTGCAGCGGAGACGCAGGAGTTTACGGCATGGCAGGGCTGATGTATGAAGTGGGAGTAAAATATCCCCAGGTAGAGCTGGAGATCATCCCGGGAGTAACCGCTGCCACAGGGGGCGCCGCAGTGCTGGGAGCGCCTTTGATCCATGATTTCTGCCTGATCAGTCTCAGCGATCTGCTGACTCCCTGGGAGAAGATCGAGACCAGGCTTCTGGAGGCTTCTAAAGCAGATTTTGTTATCTGTCTGTACAATCCTTCCAGTAAAAAACGTCACGATTATCTGGAAAAGGCCTGCAATCTGATGATGGAATATAAGGCTCCGGATACGGTCTGCGGCATTGTGGGAAATATCGGAAGAGAGGGCGAATCCATGAAAGTCCTGACTCTGGAAGAATTAAAGACCACAAAGGTAGATATGTTTACTACGGTTTTTGTTGGAAATTCCCAGACGAAAAATGTGGGAGGAAAAATGGTAACTCCCAGAGGATATAAAAATGTGTAAAGTGATTGTTTTTGCCGGTACCACAGAGGGAAGAGAAATCGCAGAATTTCTGGACCGCCGTCAGATACCGGGACATATCTGTGTGGCTACTGAGTATGGGGAGCACCTTCTGCCGGAAAGTCCGGTTCTGGAAATCTCCCATCAGCGTCTGGATCCGGAGGAGATGAAATCTTTATTTCAGGAAAAAGATCCGGATATGGTGATAGACGCTACCCATCCTTATGCCGCCCAGGTTACAGAGAATATAAAAAAGGCCTGCGAAGAAACCGGAAGGGAGTATATCCGTATCCTCCGGGAAAACCAGGAGATGAAAGAGGGAGGAGACTGGATCTTTGCAGACAGCGTAGAAGAGGCTGTGGAACTTCTTTCCCATACAGAAGGAAACATTCTGGCTACCACCGGAAGCAAGGAAGCGGCCAAATATACGAAACTGGAAAACTTTCAGAACAGAGTTTTTCTCCGGGTCCTATCTTTGCCTAAGGTAGCCATTGAGTGCAGCCAGCTGGGATTTCAGGGAAAAAATCTGATCTGTATGCAGGGCCCTTTTTCTAAAGAATTGAATGCAGCCATGATCCGGCAGCTGGACTGTAAATATCTGGTTACCAAAATGTCAGGCGACGCAGGAGGATTTCAGGATAAGATTGACGCAGCCAGAGAATGCGGCTGTGTTCCTGTAGTCATCGGAAGGCCTCTGAAAGAGGAAGGGATTTCTGTAACTCAGTGCCGCCGGCTTTTGTGCGGCAGGTACGGGCTGAAATCTCAGGGGGAAGTTTCCCTGGTAGGGATCGGTATGGGCAGCAGGGAGGGTCTTACCCTGGAAGCCCGGAAGATCATCAGCAGCGCCCAGCTTCTGATCGGAGCCAGGAGAATGATAGAGGCCTGTAAAGAACCGGGCCAGGATTTCTTTATAGAATATAACAGTCAGAAGATCGCAGAGTATATAGAGGAACATCCGGAATATGACAAGATTGCCATTCTTCTTTCCGGTGATCCGGGATTTTACAGCGGCGCTAAGAAACTCCTGCAGGCTCTGGATGGAAAGAAGGTACAGGTTGTTTCCGGTATCTCTTCCCTGGTATACTTTATGAGCCGTATCGGAAAGCCCTGGGATGATGTGCTGATCACCAGCGCCCATGGACGGGAGAGGGATCTGGTTTCTCTGATCCGCCATAACCGGAAGGTATTTTCTATTCTGGGGACCAGAGAGGGGATAAGAGATCTGGCCCGGAAGCTGCTGGAATACGACATGACAAATGTGATCTTGTATACCGGAGAATGTCTCTCTTACCCGGAAGAAAAGATCCGGAAGGGAAAACCGGAGGATTTTCTGGACTATGAAGGAGATCCTCTGAGCGTAGTCTATGCGGAAAATCAGGAATACCAGGAGCTTTTGGCGGTACACGGAGTTCCGGACAGGGATTTTATCCGGGACAAGGTGCCTATGACAAAAGAAGAGATCCGTACAGTTTCTCTTTCCAAGCTGAGGCTCAGAAGAGATTCTGTCTGTTACGATATAGGAGCGGGGACCGGATCAGTATCTGTGGAAATGGCCCTGCGGGTACCTTATGGAAAAGTTTTTGCTATTGAAAAAAAAGAGCTGGCTTTTGAGCTTTTAAAGAAAAATAAGAAGAAATTTGCTACAGATAATCTTACCATGATCCAGGGTACGGCGCCGGAAGCTTTGGAAGAACTGCCGGCTCCTGACCAGGCATTTATCGGGGGCTCTTCAGGAAATATGAAGCAGATCCTGGAGCTGCTGCTTCAGAAAAATCCCCGGGTCAGGATCGTGATCAACTGCATTGCTCTGGAAACGGTAGCAGAGACCCTTAGCTGTATAAAAGAGCTGGCTGTTACAGATACAGAGATTGTCCAGCTCAGTGTGAGCAAGGCAAAAGAAATCGGTTCCTATCACATGATGATGGGAGAAAACCCTATTTATATTATCTCCTGTACGGGAGATGGAAAGGGGAGCTGACCATGGAGACACCACGTTTTCTCCTGACTGCCGGGGCCAGCGGCAGCGGGAAGACTTTGATCACCTGCGGGATCCTGCAGGCCCTGAAAAACAGAGGGTTAAATCCTGCTTCTTTTAAGTGCGGACCGGACTATATCGATCCTATGTTCCATACCAGGGTCATCGGGACAAAATCCAGAAATCTGGATACCTTTTTTACAGAAGAGAATACTCTGAAATATCTCCTGGAGAGAAACAGCCGGGGCTGTGATATCGCCGTAATGGAAGGGGTTATGGGATACTATGACGGGGTGGGAGGCACCACCTTCCGGGCCAGCGCCTATGATCTGGCCAGGACTACCAGAACACCGGCGGTGCTTATTGTAAACAGCAAGGGCATGAGCCTTTCCCTTCTGGCCTATATCAAAGGCTTCTGCCAGTACAGGGAAGACAGCGGGATAAAGGGTGTGATCCTGAATCAGATGTCCCCAATGCTCTATCCCAGGATGAAAAAAAAGATCGAAGAAGAGCTGGAAGTAAAGGTATACGGCTATGTTCCCAGAGTAGAGGAATGTACCATTGAAAGCAGACATTTGGGTCTGGTGCTGCCCGGGGAAGTGGCGGATCTGAGAGAAAAGCTGAACCGGCTGGCGAAAGTCCTGGAGGATACTCTGGACCTGGACGGCCTTCTCAAACTGTCTGAAACCGCCCCGGCTCTGGAGACAGAAAAACCGGTTTTGCCGGCTGGAGACAGGAAGACTCCGGTTAGGATCGGTCTGGCAAGGGATGAGGCATTCTGCTTTATTTATGAAGATAATCTGGAACTTTTAAAGGAGCTTGGGGCGGAACTTATAGAGTTTTCCCCGATCCATGATACCCGGCTTCCAGAAGGTCTGGACGGTCTCCTTCTTTACGGAGGTTATCCGGAGCTGTATGGAAAAGAGCTGGAAGAAAACCGGGATGTGCGCAGGCAGATAAAAGAGGCCTTGGATAAGGGGCTTCCGGTGATGGCAGAGTGCGGGGGATTTATGTATCTCCACCAGTATTTCCAGGACATGGAAGGAAATGACAGAGAAGGTATAGGGGCTATTGAAGGAAGGGCTTATAAAACTCCCAGGCTTTCCAGATTCGGGTATCTGACTCTGGAGAAAAAAGAGGGAGATGTTTTCGGAAAGAAGATCGGGTCCTGTCCTGCCCATGAATTTCATTATTTTGATTCTACAAACTGCGGAGGAGACTTTCACGGACAAAAGCCGGAAAGCAGCCGGGGATGGGACTGTATCCACTGTACAGATTCCATGCTCGCCGGATTTCCTCATTTTTATTACTGGGGAAATCCCAGACTTGCCGCAGCTTATGTGGATAGATGCAGAGACTATGCAGAAGAGAGAAGGAGGAAGCAGTTATGAATTTACAGGAAGCAGTCGAGAGTATCCGGCCTTTAGATGAAAAGGCCATGGAACAGTCTAGAGAGCACTGGGACAGTATCGCCCATCCTCTTCACAGCCTTGGAAAGCTGGAGGATATGGTGGTACAGATCGCGGGGATCACAGGAGATCCCAGAGTTCATGTGGATAAAAGAGTCCTGGTACCTATGTGCGCGGACAACGGTGTGGTAGAGGAAGGAGTGACCCAGACCGGACAGGAGATCACTGCCCTTGTAGCTGAAAGCTTCCTTCAGACAAAAGCCGCTTCCAGTATTATGTGCCGGACCGTAAAATGTGATATTTTCCCTGTAGATGTGGGAGTAGCTACGGATGTGAGCATTCTCAACCGGAAAATCGCCTATGGAACAAAAAATATGGCGAAAGAGCCGGCCATGACCAGAGAACAGGCCATTCAGTCTATTGAAACAGGGATTGAGATAGCCTGCATGATGAAAGAAAAGGGATATCAGATCATGGCAACAGGTGAGATGGGCATCGGAAATACCACTACCAGCAGCGCCATTGCTTCTGTGCTCCTGGACCTTCCTGTTGAAAAGATGACAGGAAGAGGAGCAGGACTTTCCACAGAAGGTCTTAACCGGAAGATCCAGGTGATCAAACACGCCATTGAAATACATAAACCAGACAAGGCAGATCCAATAGATGTCCTGGCAAAAGTAGGCGGCTTTGATATCGGCGGGATCGCAGGTCTGTTCCTGGGGGGAGCAGCCTGTCATATGCCGGTAGTCATTGACGGTGTGATCTCCGCTACAGGAGCGGTCCTGGCGGCTGCTATCTGCCCTCAGGCAAAAGACTACATGCTGGCATCTCACGTATCCAAAGAACCGGCAGGAGAACTGATCCTGAAAGCTCTTGGCAAAGAAGCGCCCCTTCACTGCGACATGTGCCTGGGCGAAGGAACCGGAGCCTTAAACCTCTTCCCTCTCTTGGATACCGGCCTGGCCGTCTACCACGGCATGAGCGACTTCCACAACTTCGGCATGGAAGCATATGAACACCTAGAGTGAGGTTAGCATATGATTACGTTGATAACCGGCGGCAGCGGCAGCGGAAAGTCTGCCTATGCGGAAAGTGTCATTACCGGTTTCGGAGATTTTGAGAGGATCTATATCGCCACCATGTATCCTTTTGATGAGGAAAGTCATGCCAGGATCCGGCGGCACCGGAAAATGCGGGCGAAAAAGAATTTTCAGACCCTGGAGTGTTATACAGGATTGAAGAAGCTTAAGGTCCCGGCCGGATCCTGCGTGCTGCTGGAATGCATGTCTAATCTGGTGGCCAATGAAATGTATCAGGAACAGGGGGCAAAGGAAAGGACCGTGGAAGCAGTCATGGAAGGGATCCGTTCTTTGTCGGAACAGGCAAGAGAGCTGGTGGTGGTGACTAATGAGATCTTTTCTGATGGAATAGAGTATTCACCAGAGACCGTACAATATCAGGCTTTTCTGGGACAGATCAATCAGGAGATTGCAAAAATGGCCGGGAATGTAACAGAAGTGGTTTACGGGATCCCCCTGTGTCACAAAAACGAGAGAAAAGAAGGACAGAAATTATGAAACCATGGTGGAACAGTTTTAAGATCGCCTTTTCCATGTATTCTAAGGTGCCAATGCCAAAAAGTGACTGGACAAAGGAAAATATGCGGTATATCATGTGCCTTTTTCCCCTGATCGGAGTGATCATCGGAGCCGTTACCTGGGCATGGGGATACTGGGGCCTTCAGATCACCCGGAGTCATCTCTTTTACTCTGTGGTGCTGGTGCTGATCCCGGTGGTGATCACCGGAGGTATTCATCTGGACGGGCTTCTGGATACTTCAGATGCCCTTCATTCTTATCAGCCCAGGGAGCGGAAGCTGGAGATCCTGAAGGATTCTCATGCAGGGGCCTTTGCCATTATCACTGCAGTAGTATATTTTTTATTTTATCTTGGGGTTTACAGCGAGATGACACTGAAAGCACTGCCGGTGGTCTGTATAGGCTTTGTGCTTTCCAGAGCTATGGGAGGCTTTTCTATTGCCGCTTTTCCCATGGCTAAAAATACAGGGCTTGCCGCCACCTTTTCTGACGGAGCCCAGAAGACCTGTGTGAAGATATTTTCTCTGGTCTATGTGGTGATCTGCGGGGTGCTTATGCTGGTTTATGAGCCGGTGATCGGCGGCTGCGTTCTGGCGGCTGCGGCTCTGGAATACCTGTATTATTATAAAATGTCGCAGAAAGAATTCGGCGGGATCACCGGAGATCTGGCAGGGTTTCATATGCAGCTTTGCGAGCTGGTGATCGCTTTCGGAGCAGTGATAGGAGAGAAATTATGCGGTTGGTTATAGGCGGAGCTTTTCAGGGGAAAAAAGACTATGTGAAAAATACCTTCCATCTGGAAGATGGTGAAATGCAGGATGGAGCCAGTGCTTCTTATGAGGACATTTTTTCCTGTCCCTGCCTGTATCATTTTCATCAGTGGATCCGGAAAGGATTAGAAGAAAACTGGGATCTGGAAGACCTGGAAACCCGGCTCCTGGAAAGGAATCCCCAGATCATCCTGATCTCCAATGAGCTGGGATACGGAGTGGTCCCTATCCAGGCCTTTGACCGGAAATACCGGGAGGCCACAGGAAGGATCTGCACCAGGATCGCGGCAAAGAGCAGCCAGGTGATACGGGTAGTCTGCGGGATCGGGACGGTGATAAAAAATGCTTAAGATCTATCTGATACGTCATGGAAAGACTCAGGGCAATCTTTCGGGAAAATATATCGGAGCCAGAACCGATGAACCTCTCTGCCAGGAGGGGATCCGGGAACTGGAAGGAAAGAATTATCCCAAAGCAGAGCTTCTCTTTGTCAGTCCTATGAAACGCTGCCGGCAGACAGGGGAGATTTTGTATCCCGGACTGGCGCAAAAAGAGTGCCCTCTACTTAAAGAATGTGATTTTGGAGATTTTGAAAATAAGAATTATAAGGAGCTGTCGGGAAATCCGGACTATCAGGCCTGGATCGACAGCGGCGGCGCCCTTCCTTTTCCCGGGGGAGAGGATCCGGAAGGATTTCGTAACCGATGCCGGGAGGGCTTTGTCCGATGTGTGGAGGAAGCCTTTGCCATGGAAAGTCCGGCAACGGCTATCGTCGCTCACGGAGGTACTATTATGAGTATCCTCAGCGCCTATGGATATCCGAAAAAGGGGTATTTTGACTGGCAGATAAAAAACGGAGAATACTATGTCCTGACTCTGGAGGAAGAACTCTGGAAGAACGAAAGACATGTGCTCTCTGCCAAGAAAGGATTATGGACAGATGTTTAAATGGACACCACTAGCCCTTATTCTGGGCTTTGTTATAGATTTGCTCCTGGGAGATCCCAGATGGCTGTACCACCCGGTGCGGGTTATCGGAAAAGAGATCAGTTTCCTGGAAAAAAAGCTCCGGGGAATTTTTCCAAAAACGCCCCAGGGGGAACGACAGGCAGGACTTCTTATGGTGATCCTGCTGTGTATCCTGGGGTTTGTGATCCCGGCGGGAATCCTGTTTCTGGCTTATAAGATCCATACCCTTCTGGGGATCCTTCTGGAGACCTTTATGTGTTATCAGATGCTGGCGGCCAGATCTTTAAAAGAAGAGAGTATGAAGGTATACCGGGAGCTGAAAAAAGGAGATCTGGAGAGTTCCAGGCACGCAGTTTCCATGATCGTAGGCCGGGATACCCAGAATCTTACATTTGAGGGAGTGACAAAAGCGGCAGTGGAAACTGTGGCAGAAAATACTTCAGATGGAGAGATCGCACCGCTGTTTTATATGGCTCTTGGAGGTCCTCCTCTTCTGTATCTGTATAAAACGGTCAATACCATGGATTCTATGGTAGGATATAAGAATGACCGGTATCTGAATTTTGGAAGATACGGGGCAAAGCTGGATGATGTAGTCAATTATATTCCCGCCAGGATATCCGCCCTTCTTATGATCGGGGCGGCCCAGCTCACAGGAATGGATGGAAAAAATGCCTGGAAGATCTTTAAACGAGACCGGTATAACCATGCAAGTCCCAATTCTGCCCAGACGGAATCCGCTATGGCAGGGGCCCTGGATATCCAGCTTGCGGGAAATGCCTATTATTTTGGAAAACTGTATGAGAAGCCTACTTTGGGGGATGCGAAACGCCCCGTGGAGTTTGAGGACATTCCAAAGGCAAACAGGCTTCTGTATGTAAGCGCTGTTTTGGCAACAGTGCTCTTCGCCGGGATCCGGCTGGCAATAATGGGAATCCTTTCCCTGATCTAGAGGTGAGACAATGACAGAGATACATAAACACGGAGGAGATATTTACCGGCATAAAAATGTACTGGATTTTTCCTCCAACTGCAATCCTTACGGAACACCTGAGGGAGTAAAAAAAGCAGGAGCGGCGGCTATGGAACTGGTCTGCCATTACCCGGATGTAGAGTGTGAGGGACTGCGCCGGGCCTTGGCGCAGGCAGAGGGGGTTCCTATGGAGTCTATCATCTGCGGAAACGGAGCGGCGGACCTGATCTTCGGCCTGGTCCTGGCGTTAAAACCTGCAAAGGCCCTTCTTCTGGCACCTACCTTTGCAGAATATGAACAGGCATTAACAGCCTGCGGGTGTGTGACAGAGTATTATTTTCTCTCTGAAGAAGAAGGATTCCGTCCGGGAGAGGAATTCCTGGATCATATCGGAAAAGATACGGATATGGTGTTTTTCTGCAATCCTAATAATCCTACCGGCGTAGCGGCAGAGCCGGAATATCTGAAGAAATTGGCACAGCGCTGCCGGGATACCGGAACTTTTCTGGTTCTGGACGAATGTTTTGAGGATTTTCTGGAGGAAGCTGAGAAGTATTCCATGAAAGGATATCTGGAAGAGTATCCTCAGATGTTTTTATTAAAGGCCTTTACAAAGAAATACGCCATGGCAGGGATCCGGCTGGGATACGGCTTCTGCGGAGACCCTCAGATCCTGGGAAAAATGAAAGAAGTCATGCAGCCCTGGAATGTTTCTGTAGTGGCCCAGGAGGCAGGGATCGCCGCATTAAAAGAAGAGACATATGTGAAAGAGTCTATGAAGAAGATCCGAAAGGAAAGAGAAATCCTCTTGGAAGGTATGAAAAAACTGGGATTTTTCACATTTGCCTCAGAGGCCAATTATATTTTTTTCAAAGGCCGGGAAGACCTTCAGGAAAAATGCCTGGAGAAAGGAATTTATATCCGGGACTGCAGCAATTACCGGGGTCTGAAAAAGGGTTATTACCGAGTGGCGGTCCGCACCGGAGAAGAGAACCGCCGGCTTTTAAAGGTTCTTAAGGAGACATTAGACCAAAACAGATAAAACAAAAGAGGGAATGATTATGGCAAAAGCAATTATGATACAGGGGACTATGTCCAATGCAGGGAAGAGTCTGCTGGCAGCAGGCCTGTGCAGGATCTTTAAACAGGACGGATACAAGGTGGCCCCTTTTAAATCTCAGAATATGGCGCTGAATTCTTTTATCACCCAGGAAGGCCTGGAGATGGGAAGAGCCCAGGTCATGCAGGCGGAGGCTGCAGGGATCAGCCCTTCTGTGCTGATGAACCCCATCCTGCTGAAGCCTACCAATGACGTAGGCAGCCAGGTCATCGTAAACGGAGAAGTCCTGGGAACTATGAGTGCCAGAGATTATTTTAAATATAAAAAACAGCTGGTGCCAAAAGTTATGGAAGCATATGAGACATTGGCGGAAAAATATGATATTATTGTGATCGAAGGAGCCGGAAGTCCGGCGGAGATCAATCTGAAGGAAGAAGATATTGTCAACATGGGCATGGCCAAAATGGCTAAAGCTCCGGTACTGCTGGTGGGCGATATTGACCGTGGAGGCGTTTTTGCCCAGCTGATGGGAACGATCATGCTCCTGGAGCCGGATGAGCAGAAGATGGTGAAAGGGATGATCATCAATAAATTCCGGGGAGATAAGACTATACTGGATCCCGGCGTGGAAATGCTGGAGGAAAGGACCCATATCCCGGTAGTAGGCGTGGCTCCTTATATGGAACTGGAAGTAGAAGATGAGGACAGCCTGACGGAGCGGTTTTCCGGAAAACAGGAAGTGGACCTTATCGATATTGCGGTGATCCGGGTGCCAAGGATCTCAAATTTCACGGACTTTAATGCTTTGGAGGTGATCCCGGGGGTATCCCTCAGGTATGTACGTCATGTCCAGGAACTGAAGAATCCGGATATGATCATCCTGCCGGGAACCAAAAATACTATGGAGGATCTGCTGTGGATGCGGCAGAATGGTCTGGAGGCTGCTGTGCTGAAAAAAGCCGCAGAAGGAAAGATCATCTTCGGCGTATGCGGAGGTTATCAGATGCTGGGAGAGACTCTGGCAGATCCGGAACATGTGGAAGCCGGAGGGGAGATCAAAGGCATGGGTCTTCTGCCTATGGACACGATATTCAAAGAAGGAAAGACCAGAACCCGGGTAGAAGGCTCTTTTGATCAGGTACAGGGGCCTCTGCACACTTTGACAGGGGTAAACCTGGAAGGTTATGAGATCCATATGGGAGAGACTACTCTCTGGGAAGGCGTCCAGAGCTTTACCAGAATCACGGATACGGTTAAAAATGAAACAAAAGAAGACGGAGCCTTTTATAAAAATGTATATGGTTCTTATGTCCATGGGATTTTTGATAAAGAAGAGGTAGCCAAGAAAGTGGTAGAAGCCATTGGAGAGATCAAGGGAATTGATGTGTCTTCCATGACAGGAGTAGATTTTGCCAGCTTTAAGGAAACCCAGTATGACCTTCTGGCCCAGGGCCTGAGAGAACATTTAGACATGGAAAAAATCTATCAGATCCTGGAGGAAGGGATCTGACAGAAGCTTAAAAAGAGACAGGAGATGGCAGATATGAAAGTAGAACTGGAAAATGTAAAACCAAAAGAGATTGAGACCAGAAGCTTTGAGATCATCACCCGGGAACTGGGAGATAAGAAGCTGATCCCCGGAACGGAACTGATCGTAAAACGTTGTATCCATACCAGCGCGGATTTTGATTATGCAGATAATCTCTGCTTTTCAGAAGGGGCAGTGGAAAAAGCGATCCAGGCGATCAAGGACGGAGCCTGTATCGTAACGGACACCCAGATGGCCAAAGCAGGGATCAATAAAAAAGCCCTGAAAAAATACGGTGGAGAAGTCTACTGCTTTATGTCTGATGAGGATGTAGCCCAGGCGGCAAGGGAACAGGGCTGTACCAGAGCCACCGCCTGTATGGATAAAGCCGCGTCCCTTGGAAAACCGCTGATCTTTGCCATTGGAAACGCGCCTACAGCTCTTGTACGGCTTTATGAACTGATCCAGGAGAAAAAAATATCTCCATATTTGATCATAGGGGTTCCGGTAGGGTTTGTAAATGTGGTACAATCAAAAGAAATGATCATGGATACAGAGGTTCCCTATATTGTTGCAAAGGGAAGAAAAGGCGGAAGCAATATTGCCGCCTGTATCTGTAACGCATTGCTTTATATGATTGATAATGAGCGAGATTACTGGAAGTGAGAAGTAAAATTGCCGGGAAGGAATTAGTATGAAGTGCGAAAGATGCGGAAAGGAACTTTCTGACAGTGATTTATACTGCAGCCGGTGTGGAAAAGCCGTTTTTCCGGAATATATGGATGAAGAAGACATATGGGCTTATTATAAATCCGATGAAGAGCTGGAACAGATCTTAAAGGCGGAGGAAGGACAGAAAGAAGAGTCTCAGCCGGAAGTCTCTGAGACAGAGATTCCCTTGTCAGAGAAAGTTCCACTAGAAAATTCTCAGCCGGAGATCCTGGAAGCAGAAGACCGGGAATCGGACGATGTCCTGCCGGAGATGGCTGTAGAAGATCCGGAAAATCAGGAATATCCGGAAGAAGTATCCGGGGAAGAAGAGCCAGCTTCAGAGGAAGCACCCTCTCCGGTTTTGGAAGTTGTCAAGGAAAACGCAGAACCAAAAGATGGAGAAGCGGCGAGAGAGTCTGAGGACTTAGATGACGACGAAGATGATGATGACGATGAGGAGGAAGAGCAAAAGGAACCTCTGACTCCGGAAAAAAAGAGGACCAGAAGATATACGGCACTTCTGGCAGGCATCTTTCTTCTTCTGTGCCTGGCCGCAGGTATCTTTCTGGGAATCAGGAGAATGAATCAACTGGATACACTGGAAAAAGAGTATGATCAGAAGATAGAAGAATCAGAGACAGAGACTTCATCTGCGGAAACGGGAAAGATCCGGCTTCTTGAGGAAGAACCGGATCTTTCTCAGAATACAAAACTGCAGCCTGCATCTGCCCAGGCAGATTCCCAGAAACAGTCTGAGGAAGAAGACTACAGCGGCAGCCGTCTCATTGATGGAGATCAGACAACCTCCTGGCAGGAGGGAGAAGAGGGCACCGGAGAGGGAAAAGGTGTGACGATTTCCCTGGATGGCAGCCATCCGGTCCGGTATCTGGCCCTTTATCTGGGAAACTGGAAAAGCGATGAACTGTGGAGATATAATGCCCGCCCCCAGTCCCTGGCTATTCAGGTAGGAGAAGCTGAAGAAGAAATCCTGGAATTCCCAAATGAAAAAAAAGTCTTCTACCTGGCGCTTCAGGAACCGGTAGAGGCTTCTGAGATAAAAATCCGGATCCAGTCCTCTTATGAGGGAGAGAGATGGGAGGATAATTGTATCTCAGAGATAGAAGTTTATGAATGACGAAAAGGAATTTTTTACAGTAGATGAAAATAACTGCTGTGAAAAATTCCTTTTTTTATGCAGAAAACGAAAGGTCTTTAACAGAAAAACCTCATGGAATATGGGAAGAGCAGTTCTACCGTATATGAGAATACGTCATATGAAGTCTGGAATCTCTGTAGAATGTAATAAATTTTTGAACTGGAATGGAGGTATAGTTCTCATGGGGGACAAGAGCATAAAACATACGGCGGCACAGATCAGAATCAATTTTGTAAAACAACAGCGAAGCTTCTTTTTTCTGGATCATACGGTCGCTTACAAAGGTTGCGGCAAAACCTGCTTCTGCCAGATGATAGGCGGTAGCAAGCTGAGATTGTTCCATTTTGATCTTAGGTTTAAAACCTGCGCTTTCGAAAAGCTGGATGGCCCTCTGATAAAGATTGTTTCCCGGAGTTAAAATAATAAACTCCAGATCACGGAAATTATTCAGGGAAACCGTAGGACAGGTATCAGTTAGATGCTTTCCCCGAAGAATATCCGTGCCGGTGAGGGACAGGCCGGAAAGCTGACTGTTTATAGAATAATTTTCTGGGACGGCAAGAAGTATGTGGTCCAGAAAAAAAGGATACTGTTTAAATCTTTTTACAAGTTTTGGGTCGCAGCTAAAGGTAAGATCAATTTTTCGCTCTGCCAGCATTTCACCCAAAACATCAGAACTTTCTTCAAGCATATCGATACTTATTCCCGGATAATCCCGGGAAAAGTCTGTAACAATCTCCGGAAGAATATAGGCATTGACATAGTGCGAACCTCCTATGCGTATGGATCCAGTATTCAACTGTTGGATATCCTGGATCTGCTGATCAAGATCGTGCTCCAGGCCTCTGATTTTCTTGATCATTCTGATATACAGTTCACCGGCTGAAGTCAGCCGGAGGGGACGATGACTCCGGTCAAAAAGAGGCATTCCAATCGAGGATTCTATCTTCTGTATGGCAATGCTGAGGGCGGGTTGAGAGATGAACAAATGGTCCGCAGCTTTAGAAAAGCTGCCGTCTTCGTAAATCTGATAAATATATTTTAATTCCTGTTGCATATTATAAACTCTACTTATATTAATATAAAATCTATAAATTTGATTATATAATATCCGGATGTTAAAGTAAAGATATAAAAAATATGGTCAGGAAAGGAGTAAATAGATTATGGAAATCCAGGCGTTGTTAATGGATGAAAAAGACAATGTAGTGACTTGTGTAAAAGCAGTCAAGGCAGGCGAGGAAGTTTTTTACAGGAAAGGAGAAGATTATTTATCAGTAAAGGCAGAGGAGGATATTCCTTTCTGTCATAAGATTGCCCTGACAGATTTAGAAAAAGGGGATGAGGTACTGAAATACGGGGAATTGATCGGGAAAACTACTTGTTCTGTAAAAAAGGGACATTGGGTATCTCATGAAAATATCTACAGTGTTCCGAGGGACTATGAAAGTGAATTTGTAAAGGAGGAAGCGTGATGCAGTTTTGGGGATACAAGAGAAAAGAAGGAAGAGCAGGTCTTAGAAATCATGTACTGATTCTGCCGGCCTGTGCCTGCGGAAGCGAAAGCGCCAGAGTTGTGGCAAGCCAGGTAAGAGGCGCTGTTAATATCGTATTTAATACAGGATGTTCAGATGTGGCTGCTAATACGGCTATGTCCCAGAAGGTTCTGACCGGTTTTGCCTGTAATCCTAATGTCTATGGAGTAGTAATTATAGGCCTGGGATGCGAGACAGTTCCGCACAAAGAATTGAGAGAAAAAATCCAGTCTATGACCAGTAAACCGGTGGTATCTTTTGGTATCCAGGAAGAAGGCGGAACTTTAAGGACTATTGAGAAAGCTGTACGGGCGGCAAGAGATATGGCGGCAGAAGCTGCCATGCAGCAGAAAGAGTTGTGTGATATTTCTGAACTGCTTCTGGGGATTGAATGCGGTGGCTCTGATGCTACTTCAGGGATTGCCAGCAATCCGGCGGTAGGTGAATTAAGTGATCTTCTGGTAGATCTGGGAGCTTCCACTATGATGAGTGAATCTATTGAGTGGATAGGCGCAGAACACATTGTGGCCAGAAGAGGGGCAACCCCGAAGATCCATAATCAGATCATCCAGATGTGTAAGGATTATGAGGAACATTTAAAAGCTGCAGGCCAGGACTGCCGCGCAGGTCAGCCTACTCCCGGAAATAAGGCAGGGGGCTTATCTACTCTTGATGAGAAGAGCCTTGGCTGTATCCGAAAAGGAGGCACCCGCCCTATCGTAGAAGTTCTGGAGCAGGGAGAACGTCCTACAAAGACGGGGGCTGTGGTCATGGATACCGCAGGATATGATATTTCTTCCGTAACTTCCATGGTGGCAGGGGGCTGCAATGCCGTAATTTTTACAACAGGAAGAGGTACACCTACAGGAAACGCCATTGTTCCGGTGATCAAGGTTACTGCGAATGCATCTACCTACCAGAAAATGGAAGACAATATGGATGTAGATTTAAGCGGAATCATCAAAGGAACCAGCACTATTAAGGAAAGCGGAGAAGAATTGCTGAAATTTGTCCATGATATCTGCAATGGAAAAATGACAAAGGCAGAGGCCTATGGATTTTCTGATATTGCCGTGGACCATGTATGCAAGTTTGTATAAACCAAAAAGATCATAAAAAAACATAACGAAGGAGAAAACTATGAGCCAGTTAACAATCTGTATTATTATCTGTGTGCTGACCGCTATCAGTTACATTGTAGCCAAAATACCTATGGCTCTGACTGCTTTGATCAGCATGATGCTGTTTGTTCTGACCGGATGCCTGGATCCGGCCACTGCAGCTTCTTATTTTGGAAACACCAATGCTATTATGATGCTTTCTATGTTTGTAGTTGCTGCCGGGTTTAATAAGACCCAGTTTATTAAGAAATGTTCTTTAAGTGTAAATAAAATTTCCAGAGGTTCCCTGACCACAATGATGGTGGGATACATTCTGGTAGCTATTGTTTTGTCACAGTTTATCCAGAGTTCTCTGGTAGTATTCGGCATTATGGCTCCTATGCTGGCCGCCAGCTGTGAGCAGATGAAAATCAGTCCTTCCAAGGTTATGTTTCCTCTGGTAGTGGCATGTATCGCAACAGTTTCCGCATTTCCTCTGGGAAGCGGAGCTACTCAGTTTGCAGAGTTAAACGGCTATCTGGAAGCCAATAATTATACAGAGTTCACCGTAGGCCTTCTGGATCCTATGAAAGCCAGATTCCCTATGGTAATCCTGGTGGCGATTTACTGTATTTTTATCGCGGCAAAACTGGCTCCGGAAAAACCTGTGGTCAATATCACAGAGATGGAGAGTAAAAAAGATCAAAAAGAAGCCCTTCCGCCTTTTAAAGAAAAATGTGGATATATTATTTTTATCCTGGTTACAGTAGCTTTGATCTTACAGAATTTCCTGGGATTGGAGTCCTGGGTGATCTGTCTGGTAGGAGCTCTTGCTATGGTACTGACAGGAGTCCTTTCAGATAAAGAAGCCATCAGCAGCATTAACTGGCCGATCGGTTTCCTTTATATCGGTTCCATGGCTATGGGCGGCGCCCTTTCTCAGACAGGCGCCGGAGAAGTAGTAGGGAACGCTCTGGCAGATGTAGTAAGCGGACTGGACAATCCGTATCTCATTGGACTTGTTTTCTTTATCGTACCGTTCCTTCTGACACAGATCATGATGAACCGTACTGTTATGCTGATTTTTATCCCTATCGCTATTCTTGCATGTAAGTCTATGGGAGCGAACCCGGTGGGTATCATCATTCTGACACAGACAGCCTGCCTAAGTTCTTTCATGACCCCAATGGCTACGCCGGCGATCCCTATGTGTATGGCTGCCGGCGGATATGATCTTAAGGCAATGCTGAAACAGTCGGCTCTTCCGGCAGTACTTCTTACCATTGTAGCCGTAGGCTGGATTATGACGATTTATCCATTGTATTAGAAAGGAGAATGACAGTGCTTGAAGTAAAATTATTTCCAAAAGATATGGGAGCAATAGAAATAGATCCTTCAAATATAAAAAAATGTCTGGTTTCCGGTCTGTTTAAAGAAGAAGTGGAAGTTCAGGGGAAAAAAAGATACTTTTATACCTATCTGACTCCTGACTTGGAGTATAACCGCTGCTGTCTGGTCATTGCTCCTCCAGACGATACAGATATATTAGAATTTATAGAAAAGAGTTTCTGGACTGAGTTTGCAGAGAAAGAAAAAGTGTTCCTTCATTTTCTTTCCCCCGAGGAAAAATGGAATTATGACGGGACAGATGCAGATTATATGAATAAAGTATATGTCCAGATACAGGCCAGAAAATATTATGTGACCATGCAGGACAATATCTATGCTTTTGGGATCGGAACAGGAGCGGTCATAGCCCAGCAGGCCGCAATGAAAATGACCAGCGAATGGTCAGGAATGGCTACTTTCGGAGATATGAATGAGTCAGCCATGCTCAACGCTTCAGCAGTGCAGAAAAGTGAAAACATGGGAAAGGTAGAACTTTCCATAAGCGCTGCAAAAGCACAGCTTCCAGTATGGATGTTCTGGACAAAAAATACAGGTGATAACGAAAAGGTATGCCAGTATTGGAAGATTCAGAATGAAACTGCAGAAGAAAAATTTTCCAATGGGACTGCGGATGAGATATATTTTCCTACGACTGTATGCAAAAACAGCCAGATCAATGAAGAAAAAATCTCCCAGGTACGTGTTACAAACGGCTATACAGGGAATCTGACAGAAGAATTGTTCGACCAGGTATGGGAATTTGTAAAAAGAGCCAGAAGACATCGCTGTTATGGAACAAAGGCTCTCAGATATTTTAAAGATCCGGAGGAATACGGAGCTGTCCTTCATACAATCCAGCTGGAAGGCTATACCAGGCTTTGGTATGAGTATGTACCGAAAAGAGTGGCAGAAGGAGGAAAGCCGGTTCCCCTGGTGGTGAATATGCATGGCAGGGGAGGAAGCGCAGAAAGCTTTATGGATATGTCACAGATGAATTGTGTGGCCGAGGACCGGGATTTTATTGTCCTTTTTCCAGAAGCCAGCGTTTACCAGCAGCGCCCGGAGGGAGTGAGAAATATTCTTTTATGGGAAGGAAACTATAAGGGCAAAAAAATCGATGACGTAGCCTTTATCCTAGCTATGATCGAAGATGTGAAAAAGAGATATCCTGTTGATGAGACGAGGATTTACGCCTGCGGCCAGTCCAGCGGAGGCATGATGTCTTCAGAGCTGGCTCTTAAGGCTCCCGGAGTCTTTGCGGCGGTGGCCCCCTGGTCTGCAATTAAAGATCCGGATCATGCAGTTCCCCTTCGGGAAAAAATAGAACCTGCAGTTCCTTACCTTTTCCTGTTTGGGGAAAATGACTGGCTCTGTGTAGATAAAGAAAATGGAAAGATGGAATATAAGGTAGCGGAGGATATTGCAGAGTTTCTTCAGAATCTGATCCGCATTTATGATCTGGAAGAAACACCGGGAAAATATCAGTGCGGAGAGATCACCTATTATGTTTATCGAAACAAAAAGAAGACTCCTATGCTTACTGTAGGGACTGTACGTGATATGTCTCATGCAAACTACCCATGGGAAAGCTGGACATCTTATGACGGTTTTCTATCGAAATTCTCCAAAAAACCAGATGGAACGCTGCTATATATGGGGAAAGAAGCTTTATAAAAAGGAAGAATAAGAAAATCAGGCTGTAAAGCTGTCTGTTCTTTCGGGAAAATATTTCCTATTCAAGAACGGACAGCTTTTTTTATGATCAGATGCAATAATTGACATTCATCCATACATAAGATAAACTTTACCTATCCGCTCTTTGTTTATGAAGACCTACACTGTTTAAAAAGTGAAGGAAATGCAGAAAAAGAAAAATATCAAGATTTATAATGGAGTAAAAATGACAAACAAAGAAATTTTACAGATTGCCATGGAGCAGTCCGCAGCAGATTTAAACTGCAGGGCTGAAGACTTTTTAAAAAATGAACCGGTTGTAGTTAGAGGAGGAATAAGGCCGGGTGCCAAGAAGTATTATCAGGAGCCGGTATCCGCTAACCTGGTTTCTTACGGAAATAATATTGTTGCTTCTGCAAAAGAAGAGTATCAGGAGGTCATAGAGGAGTACCTCCATAAATTTACATTTTATCATTGTTTTGAGACTCCTAATATCCACTGGCTGGAGGAACGACTGAGAAAAGAAGACCAGAGTGTCTGTTTTATGGCAGAATATTATCTGCCGGATATAAATAAAGTGAAGCCCCTGTCCTGTGAGTATTCTTTAAAAATCCTTCATCAAGAAGATTTCGCAGAACTTTACAGACCGGAATGGAGCAATGCTCTGTGTAAAGAGAGAAAGCATCTGGATGTCCTTGGGGTAGGAGCTTATGACGGCAAAAAGCTGGTGGGACTGGCAGGATGTTCCGCGGACTGTGACAGGATGTGGCAGATCGGTGTAGATGTACTGCCCCAGTATCGCAGAGCCGGAATTGCCTCTGCCCTGACCAGCCGGCTGGCGGCAGAAATATTGGAAAGAGGCAAGGTACCTTTTTACTGCTCTGCCTGGTCCAATATCCGTTCTGTGAGAAACGGGATCAAAAGCGGGTTTATTCCTGCCTGGGCGGAGATGACCATTAAGCCGGCCAAGATCGTTCAGGATATGAATAAGTAACAGAAAAAGCCGTCCGATTCTTTCGCGGAATCCGGACGACTTTTTCTATTTTATATATTAATGATGGTTGTACCAGTCAACACAGGAATAACCCTTATCTTTAAAATTTAAACAGATTCAGTCCGATCTCTTCACTGTAGGCTCTGTCTACAGTTCCATCGATAAGGGTTATGACCATTTCACAGGTAGCGCTGACTATTGCCTGGTTCAGATGACCGCCGAAAACTTCTCCCTTATCATTTCCTGCGCTCATATGTAAATGGCTGTAGAATTCTCCGTCCATGGTGTTGATGGTCCCGGTGAGGGAGACGATCTCAAAGCTGCCGGTGAAATGGTTGGAATAATATTTTTTCTCGTCGGTTTTAAACACCCCTGCGGTGAAATCGTTAATGGCTCCCAGGGCCTGGATACTTGCCAATTTTATGTTTTCTTTTAAGGCGATTTCTTTTACCTGTTCCAGGATTTCTTCTCCTTTGTCAATTCTTGCAATGATCGTGTTTCCAAATTTTCTATATTCCATGATTTTATGTACCTCCCAATATATAGATCTCAGGGGCAGCCGTTTCGGAACCCCTAATCCATCATAACGTTAAAGGAAAACTATTGTCAAGTATGGGATTTCAGAGCGTTATCATCCACATAAAGTTGGTTGTCCCAGAGAAAATCTACAATGTCACTGCGGGGACATATTTTTCCTGCATTCTTGAAAAGATAGTAGAGTATTTTTAACTCATTTTTAGTCAAGTCTGCCTTTTGCCCTTTGTATTCTATGAAACCGCCTTCTAAATGTAAATCTGCGCCATTCCAGGTCAGCACTTCAGTCTGTCCGGAACCATAGGCCCGCCGCAGTAGAGAAGCAATTTTGGCAAGTAAGATCGCCGTATTATAAGGCTTTGTGATAAAGGCGTCCCCGCCCAGCAGGATACTGTTTAATTCGTCCATATCTGTGTTGCTGCTTGTCACGAATATAATGGGTATCTGGGAAAAGGTACGGAACTGGGAACAGATTTCAAAACCGCTGGTCCCCGGCAGTTTTATGTCCAATAGGATCAGATGAGGGGCAAAAGCCTTTAGCTGTTCCATCACCTTTGAAAGATCGGTAACTGCCTCAACTTCGTAGCCATTATAGGACAAGAGGTTTTTTAATTGTGTCTGTATTGTTGGATCATCTTCAATGACCAGTATTTTCTGCTTCATTTTCTTACTCCAATTCCATGATAAATATCATAATTCAGGATTTGATGTTCCCATTATATCAAAATCCTTATTGTCTCACAAATGACTTTTTTTGAAGTTTGTGATATGATTTATGGAAAAAGACAGAAAGAGGAGACAGAGATGGAAATACGAGATATGGGAAGCAAAGATTACCCGGAAATTGACAGGCTTATGAAGGAACTCCATGAGCTTCACGTAAAAGGAAGACCGGATCTGTATACAGAACTGGAGCATCCCTATTCCAAAGAAGAAGTTGAAAAGATCGTGGATGATCCGGAGACTATTGCTATTGTCAGCCAGGAGGAAGGTAAGGTTACCGGCCTGTGTATAGGAACTCTCCGGAAGAAAAGCGGCATGGTAGAGATGAGAACATTGTATCTAGATGATCTGGTGGTAGACAAAGACTACCGGGGAAAAGGCATCGCCTCACAGCTTTACCGGGAAATGGAAGAGAGGGGGAGAAAAGCCGGAGCAAAACGGCTGGATCTCATGGTCTGGGAATTTAATGAAAAGGCCAGGAGATTTTATGAGAACCAGGGCATGAGGCCTCAGCGGTATATTTATGAGAAGGAATTATAAATTATGGAGAAAGCTGAAATAGAGAAATGTGCATATTGCGGAAAGCCTGGAAAGGAAAAAGGAAAGTTCTGCTCGGATGAATGTAAACGTCGCTATGAAAAAGAGCTTCAGAAAGACCAGAGAAATATCCGATATTTTCTTTTAGGGATAGGGATTGGTATTTTATGCCTTTTTGCAGGTACGATAATAGGAAGGAAATGGGCCGAAGGCGGCGGACTTATATTGACCGGGCTTACCATTTTTATTTTTCCTTTTACAACTCCTGAAACAGTCAAATGGCTGGGATATAAGCGGGCAAAGGTTTTGGGAAGGACTTTGGGGATTCTTGTTATAGCAGCAGGAGGCTGGATTTTGATAGGAATTGATTAGAGAAGCTTTTAAAAAAGGAGATCCGGTGGATACTGCAGCCGGATCTCCGGATTATGGTATTCTAGGCTGTAGAAATAAGTAAATCCTACAGCCGTATTTCAGGATTATGCTATTTAAGGCTGTAGAGATTCATTTCATTATAGGGCCTAGGGCGAAGTTATCGAAGATTGGGAAATGTCTTGCAGTCAGCCAACATTTTTTGCACTATCTGCAAAAGGGATTTATTTTACCATACATTCTTTTCTGTAAAAAGCAATGCCATACTTCAATATATCCGTATACCCCTCCTGCTTGAGCACTTCTTCGTATTTTTGATCTTCAATCTGCCGGAGCGCTTCATCACATTTACTATCCAGTTCTTGATACGTATGGGCCACTTTGATTTCTATGATGACAGCCTTTCCCCTGACGCTGGGATATTTCAACAGGATGTCCGGACGTCCGTTTCCGGATTCCCGGTTGGAAAGTACCATATAATTTTCTATATTTTTTAGCATTCCTGCAAGAAATCCATGGTAATAGCTTTCCTGATAATCATAGAAACTGATGGTCTCCATAAGATTTTCTGAAAGGATTTCCGCTATTTTTTCACGATTCCCATTTAGGATGCTTTCGTAAAGGGGAGAGAGTTCTTTCTTTTTGGTTTTTTCCTCAAACCAGTGAAGTACAGTGTTTTTATAAATATACCGCACCTCACTGTTGGGGATTGCCATTTCCACCAGGATGTTCTCGCCCTCCTGCTGTTCGCTGATCTTCTTCAGATAGCCGGTAAAGAACAGGAAATTCCAGAGATTGTCCTGGGTGGAATTCATATCATCATAGGTAATATCTTCATGGATTGGTTTTGTGATTGTTTTTCCTTCAATCAATGATTCAATTTCCCCTTTTACCGAGAGATCAGCCTGCTCCACCAGGGTACGTACAATACTGTTAGAACTGGTATTGGACCAGTAAGGCCTTAACAGTGCATTTTTGTCTTTGTAACAGGAATTCACATAACTGATAACACTCCATGGATTATATACTTCTGTTTTGCCGAACTGATAACCATCGTACCATGTTTTAACTGCCTTGCTGTTTTTCTCCAGACCATAATGCGCAAGGAGCCGATCCACTTCGCTTTGGGTAAAACCGAAATGCTCCGCATAGGAAGTATCCATGATGGAAACAATATTCAGGTTATTCAATCCGGTAAAAATAGACTCTTTGCTGATCCTCAGACAACCGGTGACCACGGCAAATTCCAGAGCATCGTTTGTCTTTAGTGCCGATTCAAAAAGGGAGCGGATAAGTGCCACCATCCTATCGTAAAATCCATTGAAATAGGCATTCTCCAGAGGAACGTCGTACTCATCAATAAGAATGACAGCTTTGCTTTTAAAGAAGGAGTATAGACATTCGGAGAGAAATTTCAGTGATGTTAGATATTCTTCATCTTCTGCCTGACGGTTCATTAAAAGATAATATTTTCTGCGGTCATCCTCTGCCTCCAGTTTTTGAATAAGCTGGGGATATTTTTTAAACTCTTTTGCAATTTCTTCTTTCAGACAGTGGAACGCAGATTCGTAGCTCGCTTGTTTCATGGACTTCATGGACAGTGAGATTACCGGATATTGTCCCAGCTCCCTCAGATATTTTTCACCGGCGTTCATAATCTCCAGCCCTGTAAACAGGTGGGAGCGGTTCTCCTCAGATTTTTCAAAGAAATACCGGAGCATGCTTAAATTCAAAGTTTTTCCGAATCTTCGGGGGCGGGTAAAGAGATTTACTTTTCCCCTCAGGTCGATCAGATCTCTTATCAGTAATGTTTTATCTACATAGTAATATCCCTTTGTGATCATTTCTTCAAAATTTTCCACTCCGATCGGAAGCGGTGTCCATTCCATATAAAAACGCCTCCCTTCTATTCGCAGTTTCATCTTACTACGTTTAAAAGAGTAGCGCAAGCAGAAAACAGAATCTGCATTTTATATAGATGTGTGGACTTAGATCAGAAAATGCCTGCAGGTCTTTTCAATATAGTTCAGTTACTTTCTTTCTGAATATGAGGAAGGAAAAGATAAATGTAACTAAAGCAACAAGGAGGATCTGCAGCAGGGACTCCTGATTAGAAGGATTTTTGGTAATCATTAACTGCCGCAGTACAATGACGACCAAAGAGGTCACGATTGTTGCCGGAACTGATTTATGGATCATTCCGATGATAAAAGGCCACAGGGATAGAATGGTACATACAGCTACCGTGATCAGGGCCGTGGGAATCCATGTCTGAAGAAAATAAAGTTTAAAGGAGCCTGCCAGCATATTAAAGAATTTGTCAGCCAGGATAATATAGGCGCTGCAGCAGATATACCCCACAGTCATGGATATTGCCGTATAGGCCATGATAATGACCAGTTTGCTGATGATCAGCTGCTTTCGGTTCAGAGGATAGGAAAACAGGATAGTAATAGTTTTCTGCTCATATTCCCGGATCACCAGCTGTGAGGTGAGGACTGAGGAATACACGAGAAAGATAAAGGACATCAAAAGGCCGATCACGAGAAAGGTGCTTTCAAAGCTGTCTTTTGTCTGTGACGGGTCTGTCATACTGTCAACCAGGGATACAGTAATAAAAAGTATGCTGAAAAGCACAGCGGCTAAGGTGAACAGGATATTGTGTAACAGCCGGAATTTTTTCATTTCCAGTTTCATAAGATGTGCCATATCATTTCCCTCCTTTGGTGAGCTGGAAGAAGTAATCCTCCAATGTGTCATGTTTGCGTCCTAAACTTTCCAGGCCGACGCTGTTTTTAATAAGGGCTTCTGACAGGACTTTCCCTGAAATATCCGAACTGTAAATGCGGATAAATTCTCCGTCTGATACCTGGAAATCTGTGATCCCCATTTTTTCAAGAATAGCGGCGCTGCGGGCAGTGTCGTCAACCTGAAGGCTGATGTACTCTGCCTGATACTTATGGATTTCTTCCATGGGCAATTCCGCCAGCAGTTTCCCCTGCTGGATAATCCCAATGGTGTCAGCGATCAGATCCACCTCTGAGAGGATATGGCTGGAGATAAAGATGGTAGTCTCATTTTCCTGATTCAGCTGTTGGAACAGCTCCCGCATTTCCCGTATGCCATCAGGGTCCAAAGCATTGATCGGTTCATCCAGGATCAGGAATTCAGGTCTGGCAAGAATAGCTCTTGCGATAGCCAGCCGCTGCTTCATTCCTAATGAGTATTGCCGGACCTGCTTTCTACCCACATTTGTCAGGCCAACGATTTCCAATACCTCATCTATCCGTTCCTTGTTGGGAAAGCCCATGTATTCGCAATGAAGTTCCAGATTTTGCCGGGCGGTCATTTTTTCATAAAAGCAGGGATTTTCAATGATAGAACCTACTCTTTTAAATATTTCATAGCTGGAGTCTGTGACTTTTTCTCCAAAGAGACGAACTTCTCCTTCGTCAGGCCGGACCAGATCCAATAGCATTTTCATAATCGTGCTTTTTCCCGCGCCATTTGGCCCCACAAAGCCATAGATACTTCCTTTTGGCACATGAATCGAAACGTCATTTACAGCAACATTTCCTTTGAAGGACTTTTTCAGTCCTGTTGTCTCTAAAATATAATCCATTTTGTATGCCTCCTGTACGGCTGTTATTATACAAAACAGAATTTTCTTTTTTCTGCCTGAAATCTAACTTTTTTCTAACTTTTCAGGATTACGGAGAAGACAGTTTTTTTATCCGGTATGCTGTAAACCTGTATCTCTCCCCCGATCTGTCTGGCAAGACTTTTGGCGATTGCCAGTCCCAGACCGCTGCCAAAGGATTTTCCGGCTGTGGTGTAATTTCTTGTAAAGATCTGCTTTTGCTGCTGGGGAGACATTCCTTTTCCGTGGTCCTCTATCTGGATTTTTACAGACTTTTCTGAAGTGTTAAGACACAAGCCTAGATACTTTCCTGAGCCGCCATGGCGGATGACGTTATCCATAAGATTTTTCAATATGCGCTGGAGAGCCTCTTTGTCTGTGTCAGCGAAAACAGGAACAGAAGGTATCTGTATATTTACTTCAAACTGCTGTTCTTCAAGGAGATCATAATAGTCCAGGATGGTATCATGACATATCTGGGATATGTTTTCTTTTCGCAGATTTAAGATCAGATCACCGGAAGCAATTTTAGACATGGTGAAGTAGTCATTGATGGTTGTTGTTAACTGATCCGCTTTCTGATCGATCTTCTCGGCCATTGTCTGGAAGGATTCAGGCAGGGAGGATTCTTTTGCCTTAGAAAACAGTATTTCACTGTTTCCTTTCAGTACAGTAAGAGGAGTACGGATATCGTGGGAAATATTAGTCAGAACCTGGGCCATAGCTTTCTGAGACCTTTTAAACTCTGCCTTATCTGTATAAAATTCCTGGAGCAGGCGGTTAATGGAAGCCCCTAATCTTTTTACAGCATTGCAGTCTGTGGAAAGCAGGAGAAAGCCGTTTTCAGAAGTAAGAGAAAGGGATTCCAGACGGCTGCTGATATAGGTGATATTTTTTTCAAGGGTCCGGTACTCTATCTTCTGCCAGATCAGCAGGGATAATAAAACTGCTGACAATACCATAAATAAAACCAACATTTATTTCTCCTCCATTTTATAACCGATCCCCCATAAAGTCTTTATGTAGGAGCCCCTGTCCTCCGGGCCGTTTTTCAGCTTCAGCCGCAGCCGGTTGATATGGGTATTCAGGACATTTTCATTGCCGAAATAAGGCTCTTTCCAAATGAGTTCATAGAGGCGTTCCTTTGAAAAAGCCTGCCCCGGGTGGGAAGCCAGAAGGTGCAGGATCTCAAATTCTATGGGAGTCAGATCAAGGCATTTGCCCTGGCGTTTGACTGTGTGGCTAAGGGTATCGATCTCCAGATCCTTAATTTTTACAATCGTATTCTGAGATGGCTGCTGATAAGTCCTGGCCCGCCGGATATTGGCCTTGATCCTTGCGGTCAGTTCGATCAGGGAAAAAGGCTTCACTACATAGTCATCAGCACCCAGATTCAATCCCAGGGATTTATCAGTATCATTATCTTTGGCTGTAATGATGATGATCGGTATGGTACTGACCCGGCGGATAGCCTTGATGACTTCCATACCGCTTATATCAGGCAGCATAAGGTCTATAAGGGCAAGAAGGTATTCACTATAGTCTCCGCCGCTTTCTATAGCAGATTTTCCATTCTGAAAAGGGCATACCTCAAACTCCCCTGTCAGATAATCCTTTATCATATTTCGGATCTCTTCATCATCTTCGATTAACAGAATTTTATTTTCCATCTGAAGTGCTCCTTTAGCGGTATCTTATTTGCAATTTGATATTATAAATCCACTGCCGGAAGAATACAAGGATTTCGTATACCTGCTTTTCAAAACTGTAGTGATCTATTAAATAATAAAACCAGCCGAGCCAGTTAAAAAATTTCAAAAAATCTCTTGACCTGGAGTATGCTCTAAGTTCTATGATATTTATAAAGAATTATCCAGAACATAATGTCGGTCTTCCGGCCTGTGTGCTGAATGGTCAAATACAGGAAAGAGAGGAATGGAATATGAAGGCAAAGGTTTACTTTACAAAAGAGATCACTCCGGAAAAGGTAGTTGAGATGTATCAGGCCCTTGGTGTGGAATTGCCTGGAAAGGTAGCTGTAAAGGTCCATTCCGGAGAAAAAGGAAATCAGAACTTCCTTCGTCCGGAATTCTGGCGTCCCATGGTGGAAAAAGTACATGGAACGATTGTAGAATGTAACACTGCTTACGGGGATGCCAGCGGCGGTGTCAGAGATCATACAGAATCCCATAGGAAGCTTCTGGAAGAACATGGGTGGACAAAATATTTTGACGTAGATCTTATGGACGCAGAAGGACCGGATGTGATCTGGCCAATTCCCAACGGAAAGATCCTTAAGGAAAATCATCTGGGAAAAGATATTATGAATTATGATTCTATGCTGGTCCTGGCCCATTTCAAAGGACATCCCATGGGCGGATACGGAGGAGCTCTGAAGCAGCTTGCCATCGGATGTGCTTCCAGAGCAGGCAAGGCTCTGATCCATTCCGGGGGAAAAACGGATGATCGTTACGAGACCTGGGATCAGCACGCCAGCAAAACAGCATTTCCGGAAGCCATGGCTGACGCGGCTTCCAGTGTTGTAGAGCATTTTAAAGGAAAGATCGCTTTTATCAATGTTATGAAAAATCTTTCCGTAGACTGCGACTGCTGTGCTGTGGCAGAGGACCCATGTATGAAAGATATCGGTATCCTGGCTTCCACAGATCCTGTAGCCATCGACCAGGCCTGTATGGATCTGGTGATCCAGTCTGATGATCCGGGAAAAGAACATTTTATGGAAAGAGTAAACAGCCGCAACGGAATCCATACCATTGAGGCTGCTGAAGAGCTGGGGATCGGTACAAGAGAATATGAACTGATCCAGCTGTAAAAAAGACAGGGAAAAAATGGGGATATCGTATTAATCAAAATCGACATCCCCATTTTGTAAATATTCAAAAATGTTCTATACGGCAAATCGGTTTTGCCAGAACTCAGATAACCAGTAAACCGATCTGATATACTATGAAAGTAACTACCCAGGCTACTGCCAGCTGAAAAACGGCTGTGAAGCCCATCCAGGCCCAACTGTTGGATTCTTTTCGGATGGTAGCCAGGGAAGCGGCGCAAGGTATGTAAAGCAGACAAAATACCATCAGGCAGAAAGCGTTGAGGGGACCAAATCCGATTCCCTCTAAAGCTGCTGCAAATGATGTCATGCCTTCCGGCGAGCTGGCGTTGCCGATACCGAATAATACCGCACAGCTGGATACGACCACTTCTTTGGCAGAGATACCGGCGATCAGCGCCACAGCGATCTGCCAGAAGCCCAGGCCGATGGGTACGAAGAAAGGTGTAAGCCATTTTCCTATCACAGCGCCGAAGCTTTCTATCATATCTGAACTATATCCTTGCGGACCGAAATTCAGCAGGATCCAGATCACCAGGGTTGCCAGGAAAATCGTGGTGCCCGCTTTTCCAAGATAATCTTTCACCTTTTCCCACACATAGATCCCCACTGTCCGGGAATCCGGCAGCTTATACTCCGGCAGTTCGATCAGCAGATAGTTGACACTTTTCTTTCGGTCAAAAAGATGCATAACAGCCGTGACAGCGATAGCTACTACAATACCGATCAGGTACATAGAATAAGCAACTATCATAGCGTTTTTCGGGAAAAACATTTCTGAAAACAGTATGTAAATAGTCAGTCTGGCATTACAGCTCATAAAAGGTGTGACCAGCATAACCTTAAATCGATCCCGTTTATTTTCCAGGGCCCGTGAGGCCATGATAGCAGGAACAGTGCAGCCAAATCCCAGCAGCATGGGAATGAATGCTTTACCGGAAAGTCCCAATTTGCTCATGATGCCTTCCATTACATATGCGACACGAGCCATGTATCCGCTGTCTTCAAGGAGTGCAAGACAAAGAAACAAAATCAGGATATTTGGCAGGAATGTAACGATTGTACCAACGCCTCCGATGATACCGTTTACAACAAGGGAGGTTATCACATCGCTGACTTGAGCCGCCGCCAGGCCGGAGGTGATAATATTGGAAATCCAGCCAATGGCTTGTTCAAGATATCCTTTAAGCCAGTCCCCGACAGTAAAAGTAAGGAAAAAAGTGACCGCCATGATCACTAGAAAAACAGGAATTCCCCAGACTTTGCTTGTCAGGATCTTGTCTGCTTTTTCTGTGAGAACATCCTGCCGCTCTTTGTGGACAAGAACTTCACTGATGACTTCACCGATAAAGTTATATTTCTGATTAATGATATCAGACTCATAGCTTCGGTCCAATACCTGGGGAAGATCTACCTGGTACTTTTCTGTGATTTCCTTATCTGCTTCCAGCAGTTTCAGAGCATACCAGCGGTAATTTTTCAGATCCGGATACCGCTTCTTCAGTGCAGGGATAATCTGGTCAATCTTATCCTCGATAGCATCTGAGTAGACCATGGCATACTCTGCATGGTGGTTGTGAGGATGTCTGGTAGAGGATTTGTGTTCATGTATCAGCCGGTCAGGACCGGTGCTGTCTTTATGATGGGCTGCCGCATGGAGTAAAACATCCAGCCCCCGTCGCTGCCGGGCCGAAACAGGGATAACCGGGATACCCAGCATTTCCGGAAGACGATGCAGATCGATCTCCATGCCCCGTTTTTCTACAATATCCATCATGTTCAAAGCCATTACTACCGGCTTGCCTAATTCCAAGAGCTGAAGAGTTAAATAGAGACCACGCTCTAAAGCAGAAGCATCTACTACATTAATGATCACATCTACTTCATCACTTAAAATGAATTGCCGGGAAACGATTTCCTCCATGGTATATGAAGTCAGACTGTATGTGCCCGGCAGGTCTACCAGGTGGATATTGAGATCGTGGTCTTTAACAGCGCCTTCCACCTTTTCTACCGTAACACCGGGCCAGTTGGCTACCTTTAGATTGGCTCCGGTATATGCATTAAATAATGTTGTCTTGCCACAGTTAGGATTACCGATAAAACCTATGGTCATATCATGTTCACTCATTTAAGTCACCTGCTTTCACTTCAATATTTTTTGTAATATTGTAGCCCAGAGCAAAACGGGTACCCCGGAGTTTGATGATCAGGATTCCCTTCCCTTTACGATTTAATACAGAAACCGGGGTTTCTTTTGTCATCCCCAGTGATTCAAGCCGGCGCTCCAGCTGAAAGGGAAGATGGATGCTTTTTACTATATAGGTTTCTCCTATTTGAGCGTCTTTTAATAGCATGATTTTCACCTCCAAAATCTGTAAGAAAGCCATACCCTTATGAACGGCGCGGCGTCCGGTACAGTTAACCGGCTTATCATGTAATATATAGATTTACATCTAACGCTCATTATAATCTGCCACCTGTGTAATGTCAAGATTTACAGGCGGATCCTGCTGGTATAGAGCTGATGAAAGTGAAGTTCCGGATAGCAGCAAACACTTTTTATATATGGAGAAAGTATGATTTTATCATACATAACAGGAATAATTCATGATAAAAGACAGGTATTAGACAGGATGGGGGAATCAGAGGATAATGAATGAAAAGATAATTCAGACATTCGGTGAATGAAAAATAAGTGGTAAAGGATGAATGATCGTATGGAAAGAAATATTTTAATTATCTACTATTCCTATTCCGGAAAAACTCGAAGGATTGCAGAAATGCTTCATAGACAGATCGGTGGAAGACTCAGCCAGATATATCCAAGGCAGCCTTATCCGGCGGATTTTGAGCGGCTTCTGAGTCAGGTGAGGGAGGAAAACAGTACAGGGAAATTACCTTCCCTGCTTCCAGTTACCGAAAGCGCTGATCAATATGATGTTGTCTTTGCAGGCTCGCCAAACTGGTGCGGAACGATCGCGCCACCTCTGGCGGCATGGTTGAAGAGAAATGACCTGGATGGAAAAATCCTTATTCCGTTTTTCAGCCATTGCGGTGGAGAGGATAAAGGAATGAAACAAGCAGTCAGGAATGTCTGCCCGACAGCAGAAATCAGGAGTAGTCTATATGTGCTGGAAAATGGAAGTGGAAATCTGCAGGATACGATACAGGCATGGCTGAAACAGATTTTTTCGGAAGAGTGAAAGGAATGTTTACAACTATGAGCGAAAGAAAGAAAAAAATGAAATCAAAATCAAAAATCAAACTGGCAGTTGATCTTCTGATGACGCTGACGCTTTTATTCCTGATGGGATATCAGCTTTGGGGAGAAACAGCTCATGAATGGGCAGGTACAGGGATGTTCGTGCTTTTCCTTGCCCATCACCTGCTGAACTTTGGCTGGTACAGAAATCTGTTCCATGGGAAATATACGGTAATAAGAGTACTGATCAATGCAGTGGATCTGGCGCTTCTTGCAGTTATGATCTGCCTGATGGCAAGCGGGATCACAATGTCCCGCCATGTGTTCGCATTTCTTCCGATCACCGGAGGGATGGGAACGGCAAGGCTGGTGCATATGGCAGCCTGCTACTGGGGGTTTGTGCTGATGGCGCTGCACCTGGGACTCCACTGGGGGATGATGATGGCAAGACTGAGGAAGTTTTCAGGAATGACAAAATCATCCGGGATCCGCTGTGTGCTCTTTCGGATCTTAGGTATCGTGATCGCAGGATACGGTCTCTATGTATTTGTGACAAGAGATCTGGCGGCTTATATGTTTTTGAGGACTCAATTTGTTTTCCTGGATTACAGTGAGTCCCCCCGCTCTTTTTATATAGATTATCTGGCCATGATGGGACTGTTTATCTGGATCGCTCATTATCTCTCCGCGATCCTGCAGAAATCCGGAAAGAAAAAGAGACTTCCTCAGACGAACGGAAAAACAGCTTCTGAAAAGGCCGAAAACAAAAAAATGAGAAACATAGAAAACTGACATTTTAGAAGGAGGATTTATGAGAAAAAAAGTTGTAAGTACATTGGTCGCAGCTATCACCATTATGAGTATGTTTGCCGGATGCAGCGGGAGGACGGAGGAACCGGCGGAAAATCCATCAGGTGAGATTTCCTCACAGGCAGAAGAGGATACACAGGAGAATATCCGGGAAGAAGCAGGCGGTTCATCTGCTGATATTTCAGGAACAGAGAACACATCGGGAGCTCCGGCCGTTTATATGACCACAGACATCAGTTCCCAGGGATTGATCGCAGTCTATGAGGCCCTTCAGGCTTCACCAGAAGGAAACATCGCAGTGAAGCTCTCCACCGGAGAGCCGGGAAGCAATTATCTTCGGACAGACCTGATCGGGGATCTGGTGCAGTCTTTTGAGGATCCCACGATCGTAGAATGTAATACGGCATATGGCGGGTCCAGGTCCAATACAGCCATGCATTATCAGGTGGCAGAAGACCACGGCTATACGGAGATCGCAGATGTGGATATCATGGACGAGGACGGCTCCATGACTCTGCCGGTTACCGGAGGCACCAACCTGGAAGAAAATTATGTGGGAAGCCATTTTGCAAATTATGATTATTATGTAGTGCTCTCTCATTTTAAAGGGCATTCCATGGCGGGATACGGCGGCGCTATAAAAAATATCTCTATCGGTATCGCTTCTGCGGAAGGCAAGTCCCATATCCATAGCGGCGGCACCGGCGGAAGTATGTGGGGCGGAGATCAGGATGCCTTCCTGGAGTCCATGGCGGAGGCAGGAAAGTCTGTGGTGGATTATCTGGAGGGAAATATCCTGTATATCAATGTGATGAACCGTCTTTCCGTGGACTGTGACTGTGACACTAATCCTGCGGAACCGGATATGCACGATATTGGGATCCTGGCATCCTATGATCCGGTGGCTCTGGACCAGGCATGTATTGACCTGGTATACAGCGCGGATGACGGAGATGCCCTGGTGGAGCGGATCGAATCCAGAAACGGTCTGCACACATTGGAGCATACGGAGGATATCGGCCTTGGAAGCAGGACTTATGAACTGGTAAATATTGACGGCTAGGAAGACAAAGTACATGGATATTTTGAGAAGAGAAATTATTTACATATGGTATTATTTCAGCATCCAGCTGGAGCAGGTGTTTTTCTACTGGGTAATGGGAATGGTGATCGGCTCCGCTATTTCTGTGTTTGGCAAGGGAAAGATCCATGCTGCTTTTCAGGCGCTGGGAAAGAAAAAATCAGGGGTCCTGGGGCTCATACCTGCCAGTCTGCTGGGGATCGCTTCCCCGCTGTGTATGTACGGTACGATCCCTATCGCGGCGTCTTTCTCACAGAAAGGAATGCGAGATGATATGCTGGCAGCCTTTATGATGAGTTCTATCCTGCTCAATCCCCAGCTGCTGATCACAAGCGGTATCCTTGGACCGGAGGCAGTGGCAGTGAGATTTCTGTCCTGTTTTCTGGGAGGCCTGGGAGCGGGATTATGTGTACGCGTTTTTTACAAAGACAAAAGTTACTTTAATTTCAGCGGCTTTTCTGAATCGTCGGGCAGGGATACGGATCCCAATCCTGTCATGCGTTTTCTGAAGAATCTGGGCAGGAATGTCCGGGCCACCGCTCCATGGTTCCTTATCGGTGTGCTGCTTTCCGCCCTGTTTCAGAGATACGTACCTGCAGATGCTTTTGCTGAACTTTTCGGGAAGCAGGAGGGCTTCGGTGTTTTGCTGGCCGCTACTATCGGAGTGCCTCTCTACGCCTGCGGCGGAGGCACGGTTCCCTTATTACAGCAATGGCTTGCCTCCGGAATGAGCATGGGCTCTGCGGCGGCATTTATGATCACCGGTCCGGCGACCAAGATCACCAACCTGGGAGCGCTGAAGATCGTGCTGGGGGCGAAAAGATTCGTTCTTTATCTGGCTTATGTGATCCTGATCTCTCTGGTGATCGGACTTGCCGTGGACAGAATTCTATAAAAAGGAGAAAAATCCAGTTCAATTATCTGGACCAGGAATAGAGCTTGGACTTCTATTACAACAGTATACATACAGTAGATCACGGAAAGGCCTCTGCTTGTATCAAATGCGGAAAATGTGAGAAGATCTGTCCTCAGCATCTGCCGATCCGAAATCTGCTGGAGGATGTGGCAGCGGAGTTTGAAAAGTAGAAGAATCATTCATAAAACGTATGAATAATAATAATGGGCAGGTATTAGACTTGAGAAGAAAGGCTTTTTATAATAGATACAGAAACAAAGGAATGGAGGAAAAAACAAAATGGCAGAAATAAAAGAAAGGCCTAAGATCGCTCTTGGAGCATGGGCATGGGGAAATGACGGTACATTTGGAGGAAATCTTACGCCGGAAACTCTCAGACCGGTATTTGATGCGGCAATGAAAGCAGGGCTGAATCTCTGGGATACTGCGTATGCATATGGTATGGGTACTTCTGAAAAGGTTCTGGGAGACTTCCTTGCAACAGTTCCGAGAGACAGTTACCTGATTTCTGATAAATTTACCCCGCAGTGTGCGGATCCAACGGCAGAGAATGCTGTGACTGCATTGTATGAGAAAAGCGCAGAACTGCTGGGAACAGATTACATGGACTTTTACTGGATCCATAATCCTATGGATGCGCCAAAATGGGTGAAGGAACTGATCCCTCTTGCGAAGAGCGGAAAGATTGGCAAGATCGGCCTTTCAAACCATAGTCTTGCAGAGATAAAAAAGGCGGCTGATATCCTTGCAAAAGAAGGAATTAAGATTTCTGCGATCCAGAACCACTACAGCCTTCTGAACCGGTCTTCGGAAACATCCGGGATCCTGGATTACTGCAAAGAGAATGATATCATCTTTTTCTCTTATATGGTGCTGGAGCAGGGAGCCTTGACCGGTAAGTACGATACGAAGCATCCGTTCCCGGCGGACTCTGACAGGGGAAGAACCTACAATCCGATGCTTCCTCAGCTGGAGAAACTTAATGCAGGACTGGAGAAAATCGCAGACCGTCACCATGTGGCAACTGCTCAGATCCCGGTGGCATGGGCTATCGCAAAGGGAACTCTTCCGATCATCGGAGTGACGAAAGTTTACCAGGTAGAGGATGCTGTAAAAGCTGCTGCAGTTGAACTGTCAGAAGAAGAGATAGAGACAATGGAGAAACTGGGGGACGAGGCACAGCTGAATGTGATCCGTTACTGGGAAAAAGAAATGAAATAGGCAGAGTAATAGAAAAAAGCAGGCAGTTTTGTTTAAGTGACAAAGCTGCCTGCTTTTTTTGTTCTGGTGTGTCCAGCAAAGCTGGACCACACTAGCCGGTGCAAGTCCGGTCACAGTAATCGCCAGTGAGCTGTGTAGCTAAACTCGGTGCGT
>DWUX01000124.1 GCA_019120545.1 Candidatus Blautia stercoripullorum
TGCAGGTATTTATGCAGCCATTGGAAAATTTAACAGAGTACCAAGAGATCCGGTCGCGGCTCCCTGAAAACAGGGGAGTCCTTCAGCTGTCCGGCTGCGTGGAATCACAGAAAGCCCATATGATGTATGGGCTTTTTCGTGGTATGAAAAATGATGTAAAAAAAGAAAATCTGAATTGCCTGATCATTGCGGAGAATGATCTGAAGGCAAGAGAAATCTATGAAGACTACCGGATGTATGACCAGGAAGTCTTCCTTTATCCGGCCAAGGATCTGATCTTTTTCCAGGCAGATGTGCATGGAAATCTTCTTACAAGAGAAAGAATGCGGGCTGTGGCTGCCCTCCTGGAAAATAAAGGTGTGACTGTGATCACCAGTATGGGAGGGTGTATGGACTATCTCCTTCCTCTGGAGGTTATAAGAGAGCATACCCTGGTCTTTAAAAACGACAGCCCGGTAGACCTGGAAAAACTGCGGAAGCAGCTTCTGAGCATGGGATATGAAGGAGGAGCCCAGGCAGAGTCCCCGGGACAATTTTCTGTCCGGGGCGGCATCATTGATATCTTCCCTTTGACCCTGGATAATCCTGTGCGGATAGAACTGTGGGGGGATGAGATTGATTCCATCCGCAGTTTTGATCCGGAAAGTCAGAGATCTATAGAAAATCTGGAAGAAGTTACTATATACCCTGCCGCAGAGATGATCCTGGATGAGGACGTTCTGGAAAGGGGCCTGAAGGCCATAGAAAAAGAAAAGAAGGCCATGGTAAAGAAATTCCGGGAGAATTTTCTTACGGAAGAAGGAGCCAGACTTACCCATATGGTGGAAGAGGCTGTTGACAGCCTGAAGGAGTATCAGGATTTTTCTGCTGCGGAGCATTTTGTAAGATACTTTTATAAAAATCCCGTGACTTTTTTGGACTATTTCCCTGCAGAAGACACTCTGATATTTCTGGATGAAACTAACCGGCTTACAGAACAGGGAAATGCCATTGAGACAGAGTTCAGGGAAAGCATGGAGCACCGGCTGGAAAAGGGATACCTTCTGGCAGGACAGACGGAACTGCTTATGCCCTGCCGCCAGGTGATACAAAATATCAATAAGAAAAACTGCGTATCTTTGTGCACCATAGAACAGCAGAGAGGGGACTGGGAGATCCGGGAACAGTTTTACATTACGGTAAAATCGGTGAGTCCGTATAACAACAGTTTTGAACTGTTGGTCAAGGACATGGAATATTTTAAGAAAAACGGATACCAGGTCCTTCTTCTTTCCGGATCCCGGACCAGAGCCTCCAGGCTGGCAAAAGATCTCAGCCAGGAAGGATTAAACAGCTTTTATACCGAAGATATGGACCGGATCATTGCTCCCGGAGAGATCATGACCGCCTTCGGCCATGCCAAGAGGGGCTTTGAATATCCGCTGATCAAGTTTGTGGTGATCACGGAATCGGATATTTTCGGCCAGGAAAAAAAGAAAAAACGGAAGAAAACCGAGTACAGCGGAAAGCGGATCCAGAATTTCAGCGAATTGAGTATCGGAGACTATGTGGTACATGAAAATCACGGTCTGGGAATTTACAGAGGGATTGAAAAAATCACCGTAGACCGGGTGGCCAAGGATTATATCAAGATTGAGTATGGGGATAACAGCACACTTTACATCCTTCCCAATCAGCTGGATCTGCTGCAGAAATATGCAGGGGCCGATGCCAAGGCTCCGAAGCTGAATAAGCTGGGAACCCAGGACTGGAATAAAACAAAAACAAAGGTAAAAGGGGCGGTAAAAAATATCGCCAGGGATCTGGTGCAGCTTTATGCCGCAAGGCAGGCCCAGTCTGGCTATCAATACGGACCCGACACCGTATGGCAGCGGGAATTTGAGGAGATGTTTCCTTTTGAGGAGACAGAAGATCAGCTGGCTGCCATAGATGCGGCAAAAAAAGATATGGAGAGCACCAAGATCATGGACCGTCTGATCTGCGGAGATGTGGGATACGGAAAAACAGAGATCGCTATCCGGGCGGCTTTTAAGGCCGTCCAGGAGAGCAAACAGGTGGTATATCTGGTTCCTACTACTATTCTGGCCCAGCAGCACTATAATACCTTTGTCCAGAGAATGAAGGATTTTCCTGTGCGTATCGACCTTTTATGCCGGTTCAGGACTCCCGCAGAACAGAAAAAGACCATAGAAGATCTGGGAAAGGGACTGGTGGATATTGTGATCGGCACGCACCGGGTCCTTTCTAAAGATGTAAAGTATAAAGACCTGGGACTGCTGATCATTGACGAAGAGCAGCGCTTCGGGGTTACACATAAAGAAAAAATCAAGAAATTAAAAGAAAACGTAGATGTTCTTACCCTGACTGCCACCCCTATCCCCAGAACCCTTCATATGAGCCTGATCGGGATCCGGGATATGAGCGTACTGGAAGAAGCTCCTATGGACAGAATGCCTATCCAGACCTATGTGATGGAATATAACGAGGAACTGGTCAGAGAAGCAATCACCAGAGAAATGGCAAGAGGGGGACAGGTGTATTATGTATACAACCGGGTAAATGATATTCAAGAGATCACCAACCGGATCGCAAAGCTGGTACCTGAGGCAAATGTAGCCTTTGCCCACGGACAGATGCGGGAGCATCAGCTGGAAAAGATCATGTATGGCTTTATTAACGGCGATATTGATGTCCTGGTTTCTACTACTATTATAGAAACAGGATTGGATATCTCCAATGCCAATACTATGATCGTCCATGACGCAGATCAGATGGGACTTTCCCAGCTGTATCAGCTCCGGGGAAGGGTGGGACGTTCCAACAGGACCGCCTATGCCTTCCTCATGTACCGGAGAAATAAGATGCTCAAAGAGGTGGCAGAAAAAAGACTTCATGCCATCCGGGAATTTACAGATCTGGGCAGCGGATTTAAGATTGCCATGAGGGATCTGGAAATTCGGGGGGCAGGCAACCTGCTGGGCGCAGAGCAGCATGGCCATATGCAGGCAGTGGGCTATGATCTCTATTGTAAGATGCTGGATGAGGCGGTAAAAGAAGCCAAAGGCATCCGCCAGCAGGAGGAATTTGAAACTACGGTGGATCTGGAACTGAACGCCTTTATCCCGCCCAAATATATTCCTAATGAATACCAGAAACTGGATGTTTATAAGCGGATCGCAGGAATCGAATCCCAGGAAGAGTATGAAGATATGCTGGAAGAACTTATGGACCGGTTTGGCGAACCTCCGAAAGCGGTTGAAAATCTTCTGGCTATAGCGGCTCTGAAGGCTCTCGCCCATAAAGTTTATATCACCGAGATCAAGCAGACAGGAAAAGATGTGAAGCTTACCATGTTCCGGCATGCGAAGCTGAACCCTTCAGGATTTCCTGAAATCTTAAATAAATATAAGAACAACCTGAAAATGCATCTGGAAGAACCTCCTTATTTCCAGGTTTCTCTGAAAGGAAGAAAGCCAAAAGAAACATTAGATGTACTGGAGATTCTGAACCATATCCTTACAGATTTCCTTTCTCTGGCTGAGGAATAGAAAATCGCTCTTGCCCGTAGGGATAAAAGCGACTATAATGGGGAAAGGACATTTTGAAAAATACAGGAGGAAATTATGAATAAAGCAGCTAAGAAAATAACAGGCGCTCTTTTGGCCGGAGCTTTGGGGGCAGCTTCTCTGACAGGATGCAGCAGTCCAATGGACGGGAATCAGCCTCTTCTGACTTCGGGAGAAGACACTGTGACTGTAGGAACAGGAAATCTGATGCTGAGAATGAACCAGGCTACCATGCTTTCTTACTACTCTATGATGGGTGGAAGCACCACCGGATTATGGTCTCAGGATTCCGGGGACGGAGAGACCTATGGAGATACTACAAAAGCAAGTGTACTGGACGAACTGGAAAATATGCTGGTCCAGAAGCAGCATGCGGCAGACTATGATGTTTCTATTTCCGAGGAAGAACAGGGAAAGATAGAAGAGGCCGCACAGGCGTTTATGGACGCCAATACAGAAGAAACGATCCAGAACCTGTCTGTTTCCCAGTCGGATGTGGAAACACTTCTGGAGCTTTATACTTATCAGACAAAAATGTATGATCCTATGGTGGCAGATGTAGACACCAATGTAGAGGACGCTGAGGCGGCTCAGAGTAAAATTACTTACTGTCGGTTCGATATCAGCGATACTCAGAATGAAGACGGAACTACTACTCCTCTTACAGATGAGGAAAAACAGGAGAAGAAAGATGAGGCTCAGGCATTATTAGATAAACTTCTGGCATCTCCCGATCCTGCCAGCGCAGATATGGACGCTCTTGCGAAAGAAGTGAATGAAGATTTGAATGCTGTGGACAATACTTTTGGAGACGACGACACTCTTCTGGATGACAAGCTGAAAGAGGCAGCAAAGACCCTTCAGGACGGACAGGTATACGGCGAAGTAGTAGAAGGAGAAAACGCTTACTTTGTAGTGAGAATGGACAGTGTTCTGGACCGGGAAGCTACAGACGCGGAGAAAGAAAATATCGTGTCCGAGAGACAGCAGGATGCTTATAATGATCTGCTGGATCAGTGGAAAGATGATGCAGACATTACCGTGAATAACAGAGAATGGGATAAAGTGACTCTCACAGACAATGAGCAGTATACTATAAAACAGCCTGAGACGGAAGATACAACAGAAGACAGCAGTACAGATGCCGGAGACACCACGGAAGACAGTACAGACACCCAGGAGGATACCTCCTCAGACACTCAGGCAGAGTAAGGACACAGGGCAAAGGCGGAACCGCTTTTGCCCTGTTTTCATAAGGAGAAAATTATGAAATTTATAATTGAACATTTATCAAAGTGTTTCGATAAAAAAGAAGTATTGAGAGATATAAATTTTTCTTTCGAAGAGGGGAAGATTTATGGGCTTTTAGGAAGAAACGGGGCGGGCAAGACCACCTTATTTAACTGCATTAACCGGGATATCAGAACAGACGGGGGCAGATTTTATCTTGAAGAAGAGGGTGAAGAGAGGGCAATACAGGCAGAGGATATAGGCTATGTGCTTTCTGCTCCTGCTGTGCCGGAATTTTTGACCGGACGGGAATTTCTGAAGTTTTTTCTGGATATTAATGAAGGCTCTGTGCAGCAGCCGAAAACAATTGACGAATATTTTGATTATATAAGCATAGCGCCGGAAGACAGAGATAAGCTGTTAAAAGACTACTCTCATGGGATGAAAAATAAGATGCAGATGCTTGTGAACATTATAGCCAGACCTAAACTTCTTCTTCTGGATGAACCTTTAACATCACTGGATGTGGTGGTGGCGGAAGAGATGAAGCAGCTCCTCCGTTCTCTGAAAGATGACAGGATCATAATTTTTTCTACTCATATCATGGATCTTGCGCTGGATTTATGTGACAGGATCGTACTGCTCAGCCATGGGGAACTGGAGCTGGTAGAAAAGTCCAATCTGGACAGCCGGGAGTTTAAGGAAAAGATCATAGCGGCTTTGCGGGAGGATGCCTATGTATAGAACATTACGGATATCTTTTTCCCTTAAGAATACATATCGGGTAAACAGCATTTTGTATGCCGTTAAACAGATACCTCTTATCAAAAAAATACTGCCGGATGCCTTATATGGAGTAAAAGGATTGAAGATATTTGCCAATGTCCTTTCTGCCGCAGGGGAGGTTTTATCTGTTTTTCTGGGGAAATTTTTATATCTAGCCATTATGATCCGGGGGATCGGAGAGCTGTATAAGGAAGTACCGGGAGACCAGGTATTCCTTCATATCCTGCTTTTTCTCACGGTGATAGGCGCATATATGAACACCAGTCTTTTTGAGCCTACAAGGGACAAGTATTATGCCATGATCCTGATGCGCATGAATGCCAGGGAATACACATTAGTCAATTACGGATATACAATCCTGAAAGTGATTTTAGGTTTTTTGCCTTTTTCCATTTATTTCGGAACTCTTCAGGGCATTCCTTTTTGGTTCTGCCTGCTGATCCCCTTTTCCATAGCAGGAGTCAAACTGGCAGTATCGGCACTTTCTCTTAGGAATTATGAGAAAAACGGATTCATCTATAAAGAGGACACGATCAGAAAATACCTCTGGCTGTTCGTACTGATTTTTCTGGTTCTGGCCTATGGCCTGCCTGCAGCAGGGATTGTACTGCCAGAAGAGGCATCTATGCTTATTTTGACCGCTTTTATTTTGGCAGGCCTTTCAGGTATCCGAAAGATTTATTCTTTTTCCTATTATCGGGAGATCAATCAGGAGCTTCTAGCCCGGATGATGAACCAGATGGATACTATACAGCAGGCTGCTAAGACTGCAAACGAAAAAACAATTTCCAGTGATACGCACATTACCAGCAGGAAAAAGGGATTCGAATATCTGAATGAGCTGTTTATCAAACGGCATCAGAAAATTCTCTGGAGATCTACAGTGAAGATTACAGCCGTCTGCTTTGTTCTGGTCTGGGGTATGCTGCTGGCTTTGTGCTTTGTCCCGGAAATAAGAGAAAGCGCCAATGAGCTGGTCCTGAACTGGCTTCCATATTTTGTTTTTATTATGTATACCATAAACAGAGGGAGAAACTTTACTCGGGTTTTGTTCATGAACTGCGATCACAGCCTGCTGACCTATTCCATTTATAAACAGCCTAAGTTTGTACTGAAACTGTTCCAGATCCGCCTGAGAGAGATTATGAAGATCAATGCTGTGCCGGCTATTGTGATCGGGGCAGGCCTGTGTCTGACCCTATACGCATCGGGAGGTACAGAAAATCCTGCCCATTATCTGGTATTGTTTATCTCCATACTTTGCATGAGTATATTTTTTTCAATCCACTATCTTACCATTTATTATCTGCTTCAGCCCTATAACGCCGGGACGGAGATGAAAAGCGGCACTTATCAGATGGTCATGTCAGGTACTTACCTTGTATGCCTTGGCATGATGCAGGTGAAAATGCCCACTCTGCTATTCGGGATCACCTGTATTCTATTCTGCATCCTTTATTCTGCGGCCGCATGTATCCTTGTTTATAAATTTGCACCGAAAACCTTCCGCCTGCGTACGTAAAAAGAAGCTGCGGCATCAATCATAATCGAGAATATTTATACATTTTCTTGCTCAGTCTGCGCTGCTTTGAGCCTATAGTCTCAAAGCTAT
>DWUX01000125.1 GCA_019120545.1 Candidatus Blautia stercoripullorum
GCATTGTTATTTAAAACTTTGATAATCTGATACATGTTTCAAGAATTCCTTGTCTTCCTGATAGCTTTCTTTTACTGACAAAAAGAAAAGCATAAACATATCCGCCTATCACTATAGCAGCCAAAAGCCTATGACCTTTGACAGTTTTCAAGTGAATATACCGGATAGTTTATGCCTGCTCACCAGTAACACACTATCAATATATTATCTTTTCTATTTTCTTCTGCTAATAGTTACTATATACTAAAGTGTTCCCTACCGTCAAGCTGTATTTTTTTACTAATATTCAGTTTTATTTTTGTGCATTTTTTACAACGGCTGTATTTTACTTGTTTTTCTCTGCTTCAATCCGTTCCGCCAGTTCTGTCAGATAGACCCATCGGTCCATTTTTTCTTCCAGTGCTGCCTCTGCTTTTTCTTTTTCTCCCATTAATTCATTGAGCTTTAAAGAATTGGTGGCATTAACCTCAATCTCCTGATCCAGCTTATCTATCTTTGTCTCCAGAGCAGCTATGTCCTGATCAATAGTTTCATATTCTCTCTGCTCCTTAAAAGAAAATTTCAGTCTGGCAGGCCGCTGCCCCTTCCAGTCTTTACCGGATTCTTTCTTTATCGGATTCTGCACTTTTCCTTTGCTTTGTACGATTCTGTCTTTCTTTGCCTCCAGATAATCTGTATATCCTCCTTCATATTGGATAAGATTTCCTTCTCCGTCAAATTCAAAGATTCTGTCCGCCACATCATCCAGAAAATACCGGTCATGGGATACCGTGATGACAATCCCCTGAAAAGACATCAGGTAATCCTCCAGGATTGTTATAGTCGGAATATCCAGGTTATTTCCTGCTTCATCCATGATCAGCACATTGATCTCTCCTGCCAGCACCCCCAGAAGGTAAAGTCTTCTTTTTTCACCTCCCGAAAGTTTTCCGATGGGAGCATACTGCATATCCGGAGTAAAAAGAAAACGTTCCAGCATCTGGGAAGCGCTGATCCTCCCCTCCCCTGTTCTGAAATACTCCCCGATGTCTTTCACATAATCGATTACCCTTTGATTTGGATCCATTTCCTGTTCTTCCTGGGCAAAATAGCCGATCCTGATGGTTTCTCCTCTTTCTACAGTTCCTGAATCCGGCTGAAGGATTCCTGCAATGATTTTCATAAGAGTGGATTTTCCGCAGCCATTAGGACCGATAAATCCCACCCTCTGATTTTTCAAGAAAATATAACTGAAGTCCCGGATCAAATTTTTTTCCCCGTAGCTTTTGCTGATATGATGGAGTTCAATGGTTTTTTTACCCATCCGTACAGTCTGGCTTTCCAGCTCAATATTCTGCTCCTTTACGGGTCCCTTCCTATTCTTTAGTTCTTCCAGTCTCTGAAGCCTGGCCCTCTGTTTGGTACTCCTTGCCCTGCATCCTCTTTTTGCCCATTCTGTTTCCATACGCAGGATGCTCTGTCTCTTTCTTTCACTGGCCAGTTCCATTTCTTCTCTCTGGGATTTCAGCTCCAGGAACCCTGAATAATCTGACTCATACTCGTAGACCTTTCCATGGCTGATCTCCAGGATCTTATTTACAGTTCTGTCCAGAAAATACCGGTCATGAGTAACCATAACAAGAGTTTTTTTCATCGTTCTAAGATATTCTTCCAGCCAGGCTGTCATCTCCATATCCAGATGATTCGTAGGCTCATCCAGAAGGAGCACGTCAAACTCCTGAGAAAGGAGTTTTGCCATAGCGGCCTTTCTTTTCTGCCCGCCGGACAGAGCAGACAGCGGCGTATCCAGATCTGCAATCCCCAGGATATTCAGATAACTCTGTACCTGCCAGTCAGTCTGGGAATCTCCTTCCAAAGCATAGGAAGCTACCGTTCCCTTCTCAGGAAATTCAGGATTCTGGGGAAGCCAAAGGATTTTCAGACTGTTCTGCCGAATCACTTCTCCTGTATCCGGCACCTCTTCTCCGGCTATGATTCTTAATAAGGTAGATTTTCCCTCGCCGTTTATACCTATGATCCCTATTTTATCTCCCTGCTGAATGCCAAAGGAAATATCGTCAAAGATTTTCTTTTCTGCATATATTTTACTGATATGTTCAATATTGATCACATTCATATCCTGTTCTCCTTTACATAGAGACTATCATATCGGATTTTTCTCATTTCGTCCACTTTATTTCAAAAAATTTTTCAAAGCATATTGACATTCTCTTCTGTGCATGCTATTGTATAACCAATGACACAGTGTCAGAATTTTACATTGTGTCAGGTAACTTGTATTTATTTTTAAACGGGAAGGCGGATAAATTTTTTATTCGCTATATTTTAAAAAAGATTTTTAGCACTCGTTTAAACAGACTGCTGATAAAAAGGAGGATTTCTTATGATTGTAAGACCTGTTCATAATATACTTTTGCTTCCCGATGTTTCTTATTATTTCAAAAAAGACTTTTTTGCCGGCTGGAGTACCGAGCCAATTAAAAAAGACGATGATGTTCTTTTTATGCTTCTGCGGGAAGAAAAAAACGGAAGCGGGCTGACTCCGGGAGATTTCTTCCCTATTGGCATTTCCGCCAGGGTAGAAGGTATCGATGAATCTGAGAATGTACAGGTCCGTACTATGGAACGTGTGGATATTTCAGATATTGAAGTTGCGGACAATCATATTACCGCAACCGCTTCTATACGGGGAGAGATCAATGATATAACTGATGAAGAAGAGGGCAAGCTTTTTGTACAGCTTCGGAATGCTCTTTTGAAATTTGTCCAGGGATACCAGTGGGGCGTATGGGCAAGAAGCTATATTCTTCAGAGAAAGAATCTCCACGACCTGGCCTGTTCTCTTACAGACTATCTGAATCTTAATGCAGAGGAAAAATACGGGATCCTGGCCGCTGACTCCAGAAAGGAAAGAGATTCCCTCATTGAAAAAGCCATCTATGAATTTATAGAAATGTCCAAAGTTTCCCAGGAGGCCACTTCTGCTCAGAAAGATGATCAGGAACAGCTTTATCGGGAAGCTGCCATTAAAAAACAGATCGAGTATCTCCAGAGGGAGCTGGATGAGATGCATCCGGAAAATGTTTCTGATGTGCGGAAATTTGAGAAAAAAATCGCCCGTTCCGGTATGAATAAAGAGGCAAAGCAGGAAGCCGAGAAGGTTTTAAACCGGATGAAGCAGGAAGGCAAGGAAAGCCATGAGTATGGTCTCCTCTATGACTACCTGGACTTTGTCACCAGTCTTTCCTGGAAGACTCCCCGGATGCCTGCTATTGATCTAAAGGAAGCTGAGAAAATCCTGGATGAAGACCATTACGGACTGAAAAAAGTAAAGGAAAGGATCATCCAGCAGCTGGCCGTTATGGCTCTTAATAAAAAACAGTCCGGCTCTATCCTCCTCTTTGTAGGGGCTCCCGGAACCGGAAAGACCAGCATCGGACAAAGCATTGCAAAGGCTTTAGGGCGAAAATATGTACGAATCAGTTTAGGAGGCGTCCGGGATGAAGCTGAGATCCGCGGACACCGGCGTACCTATGTAGGCGCGATGCCGGGGCGTATCATGGAAGGAATGAAACGATGCGGCGCTTCTAATCCTGTTATGGTCCTGGATGAGGTAGACAAACTGGCCCGTGATTATAGCGGAGATCCCGCCAGCGCACTTTTGGAGGTCCTGGATCCGGAACAAAACAACAGCTTTACCGATCATTATATGAATGTTCCCTATGATCTGTCCAACGTATTGTTTGTTTGCACGGCAAATACCACAGATACCATTCCCGAACCTCTATTAAACCGTATGGAAGTTATCTCTTTCCCCGGCTATACGGCACTGGAAAAATTCCAGATCGCTAAACGTCATCTTCTTCCTAAGGCATTAGAAACAATGGGGATTAAGGAAGGAAATCTGGAAGTAACTGACAGCGCGCTCCGTAAAATGATCGATGAATACACAGGAGAAGCAGGAGTCCGCGGTCTGAAAAAACTGATCGACATTCTCTGCAGAAATGCCGCTGTAAAACTTGTAAAAAAGGAAGAAGAAACCCTGACCGTTACAAAAGAGAACCTGAAAGAATATCTTGGGCATCAGCATATGCGTCATGAAACACGCCTGGAGGAAAAAGAACCTGGAGTAGTCACAGGACTTGCCTGGACCACCGCTGGAGGCGAGATCCTCTTTATTGAAAGTAAGCTTATGGAAGGCAAGGGAAACCTGATCATCACAGGACAGCTTGGAGATGTGATGAAGGAATCTGTGCAGATTGCGCTGAGTCTGGTAAAATCCCTGTTTCCAAAAGAAACGGAAATCCTGGAAAAACGGGATCTGCACATCCATGTGCCGGCGGGCGCAGTGCCTAAAGACGGCCCCTCTGCCGGTATTACTCTGGTAACTGCTCTGGCCTCGCTGGTAACAGGAAAGGCTGTAGGCAGAGAATATGCCATGACCGGAGAAGTTTCTCTTCGGGGAGGAGTTATGCCTATCGGCGGGCTTCCTGAAAAGCTGATGGCGGCTCAGAGAGCCGGTATCCAGAAAGTGTTCATCCCCTATGACAACATAGAAGATCTGGAGGACGTGGCTGATGAAGTTAAAGAAAAACTGGAGATCATACCTGTCAAAAAGGTAACCGATGTATTAGATCAGGTACTGACCGACTAATAACAGACTGACATAAAAAGGCTGTCAGACAGACCGCCGGAAGAGAAAATACTCTTTGGCAAAAGTTTGTCTGACAGCTTTTTGTATTTTAAAGCAAATCTGAAGTAAGGATATACAGAGCCTGATATAAAGCAGTGGTAAAGTCCGGCATCTGGTAGTCAGGATCTACTTCCTGCATAGCCCTTACCTGTTTTTCACACAGGCTGGTCATAGAATAAAGACCCTGGATCAACGACAAGAGAAGGAAGAGAAAATTCTGGATCTTCTCTCTGGGCGCCTTTGGAAAATAAATCCTGAGAATTTCTTCCATTGTTTCCTGAAAAGGATGTATGGCATATTTAAAAGCCGTCAGTTTTTCCAGGGAACAGTTTTTTTCAATGGTAATATAATGGACGGACATAAGCTTCAGAAGTCTGGGATGAAGGGCTGCCGTAGCCGCTATATTCCGGCAGTAAGACTCCCTCCCCGGCTCCTCCTCTCCCGTCATCCTGTCTTTGATATCCTCCATCCAGGAAAGATAGTCTTTCTCAAGGATATCCAGAAAAATTTCGTCTTTTGTCTGATAATAATTGTATATATTGGAACGGCAGATAGAGGTGGATTTTGCGATCTCTTTAATACTGATCTCTTCGTACTCCATGGTTTCATATAATTCCTCACAGGCTTTGATGATCTCCTGCTGCCGGTTTGCCACCAGTGATTCTTTTTTCACTTTTTGACATTTCATATGAGCAATGCCTCCTTAAAGTCTGCTGACAGTATAACACGGCCCTGGTGTTCTCTTCAATACGCTAAGAGACAAAGTCTTGAATTTTTTATTGCCAGACTGTATCATAAAAAATAACAGGAGGTATCAGAAATGAAATATGACTTTACCACAATCATGGACAGAAAAGGCAAAGATGCCATTGCCCTGGATGTCGAAGCTGCTCTGAAAGGAAAAATGCTTGGCGTAGAAAATGTAAAAATCAAGGAAGGATTTTCTGTAATCCCCATGTGGGTTGCTGATATGAATTTTCCTACGGTTCCCACTGTACAGGAGGCTTTGATCCAGAGAGCAGGCCATCCTGCTTTCGGATATTTTTCTCCTTCACCGGAATACTATGACGCCATTATCCGTTGGCAGCAGACCAGAAATGGAGTTATGGATCTGACTCAGGAATGTATCGGCTATGAAAACGGCGTACTGGGAGGAGTCGTCTCCGCCCTGAACGTATTCTGTTCCAAAGGAGACAAAGTGCTTCTTCATTCCCCCACCTACATAGGTTTTACAGGCAGTCTGCAAAATAATGGCTATGATATGATCTTAAGTCCATTAAAACGTGACGAAAAAGGAATCTGGCGGATGGATTATGAAGATATGGAGCGGAAACTTTCTTCAGAAAACATCCATGCTGCGGTTCTCTGCTCTCCCCACAATCCCTGCGGCCGTGTATGGGAACGCTGGGAACTGGAAAAAGCCATGGAGCTTTTCCAAAAATATGACGTTTATGTGGTTTCTGACGAGATCTGGTCCGATCTGATCCTGGAAGGCCATCGGCATATCCCTACTCAGTCTGTCAGCCAGGATGCCAAAATGCGTACTGCCGCTTTCTACGCTCCCAGCAAGACCTTTAACCTGGCCGGACTTGTAGGAAGTTATCATATTGTGTATAACAAATGGATCCGTGACCGGATGGACAAAGAATCTTCTCTCTCTCATTATAACAGTATGAATGTGCTGAGTATGCACGCCCTGATCGGCGCTTATAAACCAGAAGGATACGAATGGGTGGATCAACTCTGTCAGGTCCTCACAGATAATGTAAATTATGCCTATAACTATATCACCGACCATTTCCATGGTGTAGAACTGGCAAAGCCGGAGGGAACCTACATGCTCTTCCTGGACTGCACCAAATGGTGTCAGACCCACGGAAAAACATTGGACGAGCTGGAAGCCGCAGGTATCCAGGCCGGAGTTCTCTGGCAGGACGGAAGACCTTTCCACGGCTCCTGCTCTATCCGTATGAATCTGGCTCTGCCTCACAGCCTTGTAAAAGAAGCTATGGACAGACTGGATCAATATGTGTTTAATGCCTGAAGCTGTCTGATCCTGAATCCCGGGGAATATATCTCATGGCTCCGGACATAATGCAGACTCCCCTGGCCCCAGCGGCCAGGTTTTTTTCTATATGCCCCTGTTCCATCCGGATTCCGCCTATGGCGTAGACCGGGACGGGAACTGCCCGGCAGATTTCTTCAAGAAAGGCTGTTCCTCTGGGAGGAAGGCCCTTTTTGCAGTCTGTGGCATATATATGTCCCGCCGTCAGATAATCTACGCCCAGAGAAAAAGCTTCCACAGCCTCCTCCAGGCTGTGGACAGAGGAGCCCAGGATCAGGTTCGGATAAGAGGCTTTTCCACCTTTTTGTCTCAGTATAGGAAGAGGAAGATGAAGGCCTGGCGCCCCTGCCCTCACCGCAGCTTCTCCATAAGTGTGGTAAAAGCAGGGAACCTGGTATGTATCACAGATCTTTTTAACTTTTCCGGCAAGTTCTTCATAGGCTTCCGGACTCATATCCTTTTCCCTGAGAATAATCCTTTCAGGTTTTTTCCGGCACAGAATCTCAATCTGTTCCAAAAACGGCCTGACAGATTGTTTCCTGTCAGTGACTACAGTAATCCTTGACCAGAGTTGTCCCGTACTTTTTTTATACATAGACATACTCCGCCATAACCGGCTGGAGATTTTCTCCCAGGAGGCTGTCATAGACTTCCTGGACAGACCTTCCGTCTGAGATCTCAAACTGAGCGTCTCCCTTATCTTCCAACTCTTCTACATGCTCGCCGATACCGGTGCTGACTCCGGCGGAAATCTTAGTGGCGGCGATCTTTACCAGGTTATCCCTTACTCTGGCACACTCTCTTGTAGAAATAGTGATCCCTGCAAAAGGCATAAACAGACGGTAGGCACAGACTACCTGAAGAAGCTGGGCCTCGTGGACGTCCATGGGGTTGATCTTGTCGTTATTAATAATAGGACGAAGTCTTGGACAGGAGAAGGAAATCTCTGCCTGGGGATATTTTTTCTGGAGATACCAGGCAT
>DWUX01000126.1 GCA_019120545.1 Candidatus Blautia stercoripullorum
TTAGAAAAAACATAAGAGAACAGCAGAAGGAGGAAGAGATATGGCTATTTTTAAAGGTGCAGGTGTAGCGATTGTCACACCAATGAAGGAAAACGGAGACGTGAATTTTGAGAAGCTGGGGGAAATCCTGGAAGAGCAGATCGCAGCAGGAACAGATGCGGTGATCATCTGCGGAACTACCGGAGAATCTTCTACTCTCTCTCATGAGGAACATATGGAGGCTATCCGGTATACCATCGACAAGGTAAATAAAAGGATTCCGGTGGTGGCAGGTACAGGCTCCAACTGCACAGAAACTGCCATTATGATGTCCCAGGAAGCAGAGCGGATGGGAGCTGACGGCCTTCTGCTTGTCAGTCCATATTATAATAAGGCTACGCAGAAAGGTCTGATCGCTCATTACACAGCTATCGCAAATTCTGTAAAGCTTCCTATTATACTGTATAACATTGCAGGCCGTACAGGAATCAATATTGAACCTAAGACGCTGCTTTATCTGGCAGAAAATGTAGAAAATATCGTAGCCGTAAAAGAAGCTTCTGGAAATATTTCACAGATTGCAGACATTGCGGCTATGACTAAAGGAAAACTGGATATTTACTCCGGAAATGATGACCAGATTACACCGATCATGGCTTTAGGCGGAATCGGAGTGATCTCAGTGCTGTCTAATATTGCACCGAGATATACCCATGATCTGGTTATGAGCTATCTGGAAGGGGATGTACAGAAAAGCTGTGAGATGCAGCTGAAGGCCCTTCCTCTGGTACGGGCATTATTCTCAGAGGTAAATCCGATCCCTGTAAAGGCCGCAATGAATCTGATGGGCAAAGAAGTAGGTCCTCTTCGTATGCCCCTTACAGAAATGGAAGAAGAACATAAAGAGGCTTTAAAACAGGCGATGATTGATTTCGGACTGAAACTTGCATAATCGATAGAAAATAGAAGACACAGAAGAAAAGAGGAAAAAAATGGTCAGAATAATAATGAACGGCTGTAATGGACATATGGGTCAGGTAATCTATGGGTTAGTTGCCCAGGATCCTGAGGCTGAGATAGTGGCCGGAGTTGATCTGGAAGATAAAGGCTTATGCGCATGTCCTGTTTTTACTGAACTGGAAAAATGTGATGTGCCGGCTGACGTTATGATTGATTTTTCATCAGCAAAAGCTACAGACAGTGTACTGGATTACTGCCGGAGCAGAAAGCTGCCCCTGGTATTGTGCACCACAGGCCTGTCTGAGGAACAGCTGAAGAAAGTAGACGAGACAGCAAAAGAAACTGCAGTGCTGCGCTCTGCGAATATGTCTCTGGGTATTAATACTCTGTTGAAGCTGATCCAGGAAGCAGCCAAGGTTTTGGCGGCTGCCGGCTTTGATATGGAGATTGTAGAACGCCATCACAACTTAAAAGTAGATGCTCCCAGTGGGACTGCTCTCGCTTTGGCGGACAGTCTGAATGAAGCCATGGACAATCAATATCACTATGTCTATGACAGGAGCCAGAAACGGGAGAAGAGAGATCCAAAGGAAATCGGCATTTCAGCAGTTAGAGGCGGAACGATCGTGGGCGATCACGAAGTCATTTTTGCCGGACCGGATGAAGTGATAGAATTCAAGCATACTGCCTATTCTAAAACAGTATTTGCAAAAGGTGCGGTTGAAGCCGCGAAATTCTTAAAAGGTAAAACAGCAGGAATGTATAACATGAGTCATGTGATCAACGCTGAATAATAAAAAAAATATATATAAACAGATAACAGGCCTTATGGGACATACCGGAAATGACGGAATGTTTCATAAGGTTGTTTTTGTATAAAAAACAGGATAGGTGTGCATATTAACAGCAGATTAAAAGAAAAGGAGAAAATGCCATGAAAGCGAAAGATATGAAAAAATTAGTCCTTTGTCTGATCGCTGCTGCTGTTCTGACAGGAGGCGCTGCGTGTGGAAATGATAGCAATACGGAGAAAGATGGAGGTACGTCATCCCAAAATACTATGGATGATGACGGTGTGGCAGGCGATGCAGGGGAGGCTTTGAAAGATGACACGGAAGATCTGGGAGAGGATATAAAGGATGGCATAGAAGATGCCGGAGATTCTATAAAGGATAATGCAGAGAAAGCTACTGAAGACCGATAGAGGGAGTTTGTTTTTAGTTTGGTGCCAGGGAGAATACGGATAGAGGAATAAAATCAGAGAAAATGGTGAAATTTATCTGTATTCTCCATACAATTTTTCTGCTGTATCTATAAACATAGAAATCCCTTAAAATTTTCTAAAAACAGTTGAACTAGAAATATGATATTGGTATAATAGTGGTACATTACAAGATGGAATCTTGTAAAATACACGTAAAGGGGTTGGACATAATGAAGTTTATAATTAGCGGAAAAAATATTGATGTTACAGAAGGCCTGAAAAAAGCAGTAGAGGATAAACTTGGAAAACTGGAAAGATACTTCACGTCTGACACGGAGATTATTGTCACACTGAGTGTGGAAAAAGAGAGACAGAAAATCGAGGTTACGATTCCTGTAAAAGGAAATATTATCCGGTCCGAGCAGGTAAGCAGCGATATGTATGTTTCCATCGACTTGGTGGAAGAGATCATTGAGAGACAGCTGAGAAAGTACAAAAATAAGATTATTGATAAAAAGCAGAGCAGCACAGGATTTCAGCCTGAATTTGTGGATCAGGATTATGAGGATGATACAAATGAGATCAAGATCATCCGTACGAAAAAATTTGGCTTTAAGCCTATGTATCCGGAAGATGCATGTGTCCAGATGGAACTTTTGGGACATAATTTCTTTGTATTCTTAAATGCAGAGACTGAAGAAGTAAATGTGGTTTATAAGAGAAAAGGAAATACTTACGGTCTGATAGAACCGGATTTCGGCTGATGCCTATGAATGAAATAAAAAAGGAATAAAGGGTAAAAGGAGCCTTTCTACAGAGCATATGCTTTTAGAAAGGCTCCTTTTCTGCGGTTCTGATCAGAAGCAAAAATTGTTCAAAAAGCTCTAAAAATACTTCTTTCTTTTCTGTAAAAGGAAGGGTAGAATATCAATTAGTAAAAACACATTGGGGAAAAAGGAGGAAAATTTATGAGAAACGTGATCAACCTGAACCAGGACTGGAAATTTATCCAGCAGGACGCAGGACTTCCGGAAAGCCTGCCTGCAGACTGGCAGACCGTGCAGCTGCCCCATTCCTGGAATGCCATTGACGGACAGGATGGAAATGGTTCCTATGACAGAGGAAAATACTGGTATGCCAAGACTTTTGAGACGCCAAAACAGCCTCTGCCGGGAGGAAAGGTATTTGTGGAGATCCTGGCGGCAGGACAGCAGGCCACCGTATATGTAAACGGTACAGAAGTGACTTATCATGAAGGAGGGTATTCTACCTTCCGGGCAGATATTACTTCTCTGTGCAAAGAAGAGGGAGAAAATCTTCTGGTAGTTGCCTGCAGCAATGAATACAAAGACAGTGTATATCCTCAGTCAGCAGACTTTACTTTTTACGGCGGACTTTACAGAGGCGTGAA
>DWUX01000127.1 GCA_019120545.1 Candidatus Blautia stercoripullorum
CTGTCCGGATACTCTCCGAATAGTAAAAGATATGCGATTTTTTCAAATCCATACGCTTCTTTTGAAATTGAACGGATCAAGGTATAAATATTGTATCCCCTGTACCATAATTCTCCGTCACATGGGACTTTCTTTCCATCCTGGTCCTTAAAGGAAACGATTTTGGAGATCCTTGTCAGCCCTGTCAGGACTCCTTTTCCGTTTTTATCCCGAAGCCCGCAGTTTACTCCGTACTTTTCGTATAAGCTTTTGGGTATTTTATCATTCGCAATACAGGTTTCCTGTTTACTCTGTGCGTAAACGCTCAGTTTATTCTGATCCATTTAGCTCGCTCCTTTCAGTTATTTATAAATATTTTATTTTTAAACAATCATTCAAAAAAGACAGGGGTGCCGTTCAAACATCCCTTTCTTTTTTCTACAAAAATTTACTGATATTATGGTTCATTTTCTGGGCAACTACAGCCAGGGTCTTTTTTTCTTCTTCTGTCACCCCGTCCAAGACAATATCCTTGATCTTCCGGTAAATCTCTTCAATTTTTACAATAATGATCTGAGAGTCCTCTGTCAGATAATTATGGGTACATCTTCTATCCTGAAGATCCTGTTCCATTCTTACATAGCCCTTTCTCTGAAGACGGCTCAGAGACTGGGAAATATGTCCTCTTGTGAACATATTCATCTGCATGATATCTTTAGATGTATTCTGCTCATCTGCATGTTTCAGATAAAGCAGGATCTGCATATCTATTTTCTGCAGCCCATAGGTTGTTTCAATAGGAGCCATTTCTTTTTCCATCAGTCTCCGGAACTGCATTCCATATAACAGCGTATCAAGTGAATAATTCATGATCCCCTCTAATTTATTTTAATTTTAAACATTTTACAAATTAAGTATACCTCTGTCATATGATTGTGTCAATAGTCTTATTTAATCTTCTGTAAGAGTCAAAGTGACGGTAATGTTTCCTCTCCCAAGGACTTTTTTCAACTCTTCTGCAGACAGATTCTGTACCTTGCCTAGTCTGGTGAAATTCCAGGTATTTGGCGCATAATAGATCACTAACAGATTTCCCTCTGACAAGATCACATCTCCGGCTTCCGTGGTAATGTGCTCGTTCTCCTTTCTGATTTATGGATCTGTCTTACAAACTGGTCAAAACCGGATGTTCCAGATAGTCGTAAACCCTTCTGACCTCACTGATTTTGCGGGTATCTAACATAGAAGGACAATTCTTATCCAATCTGCTGATATGCTCCATATCCTCTGCATCCAGCTCAAAATCCCAGATTGCCAGATTTTCCTCCATCCGTTCCTGGTGTACAGATTTAGGTATCACGATCACTCCCTGCTGTACATTCCAGCGCAGGATGACCTGTGCCGGCGTCTTACCATATTTCTTTCCGATTTTCTCCAGTACCGGCTCCCGGAACATTCCTTTCAGTCCTTCTGCAAAGGGAGCCCATGCTTCCGGCTGGACGCCCAACTCTTTCATAAGCTGGAGATCCTCAGCACGCTGGTAATGAGGGTGACGCTCGATCTGATCGATCTGGGGTTTGATCCGGGCATTGCAGCACAGATCCAGCAGACGGTCCGGCAGGAAATTGCAGACCCCGATAGCACGTACTTTCCCTTCCTGGTAGAGATCTTCAAACGCCCTCCAGGACCCATAATAGTCTCCAAAGGGCATGTGGATCAGATACAGATCCAGATAATCCAGCCCCAGCTTTTTCAGGGACCTTTCAAAAGCCTGTATCGTACGGTCATATCCCATTTCCTGAATATAGGCTTTGGTTGTGATAAAAAGTTCCTCCCTGGGAATCCCGCAGTTTCGTATCGCCCGTCCTACAGCCTCCTCATTCTGATAAGAACTGGCCGTATCGATCAGGCGGTACCCTGTTTTTATTGCTTCTGTGACAACCTGTTTGCAGTCAGCCTCCGGTATCTGAAAAACACCGAAGCCTTCCATTGGCATTGAGACGCCATTGTGCAGCTTTATTGTTTCTATCATAAAAATCCGCCTCCTTTATAAAAATATCATTTATTCTTCAGTAATCAAAAATAAGTGCGGCAAGAGAAGATTTCTCTGCTACACTTACATTATAGGTAGGCCCTATTATCCTGTCTAATACTTGATCTTTATTAAGTAAAATGCCTATCAGGCATTATTTGCCTGATTTTTAACCTTTTAACCTCAACCTTTTTTCTTTCTCTTTTTTGTCTCTGCGAAAGCTGCCGCCTCTTTTATCCACCCTATCAGTTCTTCATCAATCTCCTCTTCCTTATGGACCACCACATGATGGGTCCAGCGGTTTGGATAGGGCTCTGTGGCTATATCGATCCTGGGAGATTCTATCCTATGCTCCAAACCAAAGGTCACAACCATATAAGGATCCGGAAGCTGCGCTGCTTTCCGTACCATGGCAAAAGATACACAGGCAAAAAGACGTTTCTTATAAAAAGTAATCTGGGTCTTCTGGACCTTCACCGTTACATTTTCAATTTCTTTTTGGATCGTCTCCTCCAGCTTTTCATACAAAGGAAGGGCTCCCTGGTGTTTTTCAAAAAATAAAAGTACATTTGTATCCATACCGTATTCTCCCCATACTTTTTTCTACATCCTATCACATCTTTTCTGACCTGTCCTGTACTTTTATCTTCAGGCTCTTTCCCGTCTGGAAAAGAGCCTGATCTTTTATTCCATAGAAGCTGTCATTTCCCGGATATCTGCTCTGGAAATTCCTGAGCTTCCAAAGGGACGCATGGCCAGAGCCATTAATTTCATAGGATTGTCGTCAGCCGCCACACGGTTTGAACCGATCTTCCCGCACTTTACACATCTGTGGATAATGGCCCATTCCCCGTTTTTTCTGACCCATACCCCGATAGGCTCCATCCGGCCATGGCACCGTGACTCCCGGTCACCAGGCTCATTGTCCAGATGGATACTGTACAGGCAGTTGGGACAGTGATTCCTATGATTGCTGCCGGCGCCTGCTGCCACTACCGGCCAGCCGCATACCTTGCAGGTAAAGGAATCCGTACAGGGATGTGTCTTATAGTATTTCTTGTCGTATTTTCGCTTCTTATTTTCTCTGTTCATGGAATTTTCCTCCTATCTCTCCATGACCGCCCATCATCCTTGTCAGTTCTTCAATCCGTTCCACCGGGAAAGGCGGGGAAGATAAAGGCTTTGAGGCAATGGACAGTACTTTGATCAGATTATCTCTCTCGTTCATTCTGGCAGATACCATTTCGCCGCAGAAGCTGCATCTTGAAATAATTTCCCATTTATCATCTTCTCTGATCCAGACGCTGACTGGTTCCAGTATGCCCCCGCATGGATTTCCTTCCCTGTCTGTTTCATGGATCCCTGACAGACAGTTGGGACAATGTTCCAGATGTTCTTTTTCTATTTCTTCAGAGGCAGTCCAGCCGCAATTTGGGCATTGGTATCTTTTCGTGTTTTCTTTCATAGAACTTCTCCTCATAGATTAAAATCAAGTTTCATGTACCAAATAAAGTGATTGATAAGAACAGATCCGGAATTTTTTTAGATCGGATAGGGGAACTTTATCCCCTATCCGATCTATGCGATACCGCAGCCAGCTCACGACAAAGCCCTTCGCTGTCCGTTGCCCGGCAAATATCCACTCATGTAAGCATGGTGACTGCTTGCTGGGCGTATCGCACAAAAAAACGGATAACCCATTACTCTGAGTTATCCGCACATACCTATCCTGCGTTTTCTTATTCCTGGAGGCAGCAATCCAAGCAGGCATACAAGCAGATCTATTTGGAAACTGCCCCAAGGGCCTTAGACTTGATTCCAAATGGACCTGTAGATTTTCCGTATCACAAAAAAACTGCCTGAAAGGTCAAAGCCAGCCTGATGAATCTATCCGCAAATAGGTACAACAAAAAAACTCATCGCAATCATATAGATGAGAACCGATTTATTGTCCTTACCATTAGCGAATAGCCGACATCAAGCCACCTCCCTTACATTTGCTTTTTTCATAATAACATAAACAATTATACCGGACAAGTCCTAACTTTTCTTTTTTCCCGTAATATAAATATAAGCATCCTCCAGCGTACCCTCACAGGGGATACAGGAGATCTGAGGCTGTTCTTCACTGATGATCTTCAACTGCACCCCGCCCTCTCCAAGCTGTTTGGAAGAGACATGATACTGCTGCTCCAGTTCCCTGGCCCTTTTCTCATCAGCCACTTTACACAGCCACACATGACCCTGTACTTTTTCGAGGAGTTCTCCCATACTGCCTGCATAAAGAAACCTGCCCTTCTGCATAACAGCCAGCCGGCTGCAGGAAGCTGCCAGATCTTCCACTACATGGGTGGAGAATAGTACTGTCCGGTTTTCGGAAAAGTCCACCAGCAGGTTCCGGATACGGATCCGTTCTTCGGGATCCAGGCCGGTAGTGGGCTCATCTACAATGAGAAATTCCGGTTCATTTAAAAGAGCCTGTACCAGTCCTGCCCGTCTTTTCATTCCGCCGGACAGCTGACGCATTTTCTTTTTCCTCTGTCCGGCAAGCCCGGTTTTCTCCAGATAGTAGTCTGTCCGTTCTCTGGATACCTTTTTCGTCAGCCCGGACAGGGTTCCCATATATTCCATACACTCCTGAAGAGTCAGTCCCGGATACAGGTCAATCTCCTGGGGAAGATATCCGATCTTACTCTGGATCCTGGGGTAATTCTCCTCCCGGTATGGAATCCCATCCAGGGTTATCTCCCCCTCATCCGGGGTAATCAAAGTCGTCAGCACCCGCATAAGGGTGGTCTTTCCCGCGCCGTTTTCCCCCAACAGGCCAAAGACCCCTCTGGGAATTTCCAGATTTCCATGGTCTATGGCTGTCACTTTGTTTTTGAAAGTTACTGTCAGATTTTTTATTATGATACTCATAGTTTTATCCCCTTTTCTTTACGATTTTCGGAAGCATATAAGCCAGAAGGATACTGGCTGCCACACACAGCAATTTCCCCCACAGCCAGCTCAGATCCCCGCTGTCCTCCAGGTCTCTGAAAGAGTAGGAAAACAGGTTCCAGCACCCCAGCCACTTATCTCCCACTGTAGAATTAGTTACGGTCCATAAAAGGAGGCAGCTTCCGATCCCTGCCCACATATTCCGAAACAGGCAGGAGAGAACATGAGAAAGCAGCCCCCAGAAGAGCAAACTTACAAAAACTGCGCCCAGATATATAAGAAATATGGCAACACTGCTGTTCTCTCCCCTTTCTTCACCATTTAACAATACTGGCCTCTGGACCAGAAGATACATGCCATAGCCGGCTGCAGACAGAAACAGCAGAAAAGCTTCCTGGATCATAAGCCGCTTTGCCATGGAAGCCAGCCGGTTTTTCAGGGGATACAGTCTTTGGATCTGATACCTGCCGCTTAAAATCTCCTGGATATAGGTATCTGCACAGAACACTGCAGCCAGCAGGGCCATAGGGCTTTCCAATGCGGGACCGATCTCCTGGGTATAGGTGACACCCCGGATCAGGCATAAAACCCCTGTAAAAAATACTGCGTAGGCAATCTTGTAAAATGGCAGGCAGATTTTGCTTTCTATTCTCATGATATCCGCCTCCTTTTCCAGATCCTGACACAGATCAGGATGATCACTAAGGAAGCAGCCAGAAGAAACATCTGATTTGGCACTACCATAGGGGGCAGAGAGGTTTCAAAAAATCTTCCCGGAAACCGGACCATGATCGCCAGAGGTCTTCCGTAGAATCCAAATACCCCCTCTGCGTTCCGGATCCCCATGTTGGAGTAGAGCATATAGAGGATCAAAAGAGGCGCCGCAGGCAAGGGATTCTTAAACAGCACAGAGATCAGAGCATATACACAGACCATCATCAGCATATTGGGCAGGATATACAAAACTGTAGACAGAAGAAAGTCCGTAAGCCTCACCTCAAACCCGCTGCCTCTCGTCCGGAGAAGACAGGCCAGCCAGAAGATCAGGTTCAGAAGTCCCAGTACCAGCCCACAGACCAGAAAGCCTCCCAGGACTTTTCCTGTCACATATGCCGCCGGGCTGACCGGCTTCGTGTGAAGAAGTTCATAAGTATTTTTTCTGGTATCCCGGTAAAAAAGAGCCGCCAGCATGACCACGGCAAAGAATTCCGTATACAGCCCTGCAAAGTCTGCAAACTTTCTGGAAAAATACCAGGAAAAGGGTCTGTCCTCCGTTTTTTCTTTCAGGTATTCATTAATCTCCTCCCTGGTGCCCAAATGCCAGGCAGTATCCTCATAAGTATAAATGGCCCCGTAGAACTGGTAGTTTTCTTCCAGATACCGGCAGGCATTCTCAATATCCACATCTTCCATTTCATCTATCACAGCCTGGGCCTCTTCTTCATTCATCTGGTATTCCTTCAGAAAGATTTCTTTCATTTCCTGATTCCACATTTCCCGCCGCTGTTCCCTGGAAGTCGGCACATACCCCTCTGAAATATCTCCTTTATAGGACCCCTTTGGAAGATCTGTCTCCAGCTTCTCTTCTGGCGCGATATAATGGATCTTCAGATAAGGCTCCAGATTTTGAAAAGTACCAAAGATCACCAGCAGAACGCCCAGCCAGAACCAGGGACGTTTCAGATAATTCCGTATCTCCCGCTTTATAATTTTTGTCATATCATCTTCACCTCGTTTTCTTTGATACCCTTATCTTAGAGGTAAAATAACAACAAAAAAACAACAGACAAAAAAGAAGCTATCCCATTAATCTATATCGAGAATATTCCTGATATATGTTTAATGTGATAGCTTCCGAAATATTGCGGTTACTACGGCTCCCCCTGCCTGGTCATTTTCCAGCAGCAGGCTGCCTCCATGTTTTTCACAATAAAGTCTGCTGATATACATACCCAGTCCGGTATGTTTCAGACTGTCTTTGATATTCTGCTGATAGAAAGCTTTTGTCAGTTCCTCTTTGTCTTTCTGAAATCCCTCTCCATCATCTTTTACTCTTATTTTCAATTCCCGAGAAGTCACGGACAGGTCTATTTCTATTACCTTTTCTGCATAACGGCAGGCGTTGGAGAGAAGATTTTCCGCCACCTCCAGGATTACCTCCCGGTCTCCCAGAAAATCTCCGGTATTTTCTGAAATATGGAAATCCAGCTGTTTATCTCTTCCCAAAGCGGTAAAAGCCTGGCGGATCTCCTGCTCCAGTTCTTTTGCGATAACCGGACCGGGCTTCAACACTCTCTGTTCCAGGCTGTTCAGCTTTGCCATCATGTCCACAAACTGATCCATGCGCTGAACCTGCTTTCGGCTGGCTTCCAGCATTTCCCCTTCTTTCTCCTGATCCAGGATCCCGGCTTTCCGAAATTCTTCCAGCATTTCCAGGTATCCTTTCAGAACCGAAAGGGGAGAACGAAGATCGTGGGAAACCGCCGATCGGAGAGCCTTTTCCTCCTCAATGGTCCTCCACAGCTTTTGATTGTTCAGGACAAGCTGCCGGCGCATCCGCTCAAACTCCTGACAAAGCTGTCCCATCTCATCTTTATTTGTATAATCCACCTGAAAGTCCAGATTATTTTCCCCGATCATTTTGGAAGCCCGCCCCAGCTCCTCTATAGGAGGCTTCAGCTTATTCCGGTAAAAAAGAAAAACTGCTCCGCCGCTTCCTGCCAGAGAGATCAACAGCACACTGTAAGTCTCCAGAAAATCGCAAAGCTCCGATACCTGATGATCCCATCTGCTCATTCTTGAAGCAGATGGTCTGGGGATTCTCACCGTATAGTTGCTGTTTTCTCCGGCTTCGGCCTGGATATACTGCTCCTGATCCACATATTTCCACCAGATCTGCTGCTGGACTTCAGAAGCGATCCCTCCCACCAGAGCAGAAAGTAAAAAACTGCAGATCAGGCTGACGCAAAGGTACAGCAGGATCGTTTTCTTAAGTGAAAGATTTTTTATTTTATCCATCGGTATCCCATTCCCCATACAGTTTCTATAAATTCTGTTTTCGTGTACTCCTGGAATTTCTTCCGTATTCTTCGGATCAGTTCTGTAACCACCCGGCTGTCCCCTTCCGCATCATAGCCGCAGACCTTTTCATAAATCCGCTCTCTGTCAAAGACCTGCCCCGGATTCATAGAGAGAAATTCCAGGATCCCGTATTCCAGCTTTGTCAGCTCCAAAGGATTCCCATTGATCTCCACGGTTTTGCTGGTGTAGTCAATAGACAGTTCCCCCTGGAATCGGTAATGATTTTTACTTCTATGGCGCTCTTCTCTTTTTAAATGGGCGATGATCCTGGCCTCCAGTTCCTTTAAACTGAAAGGCTTCAGGATATAATCGTCTCCCCCGGAGAGCAGGCCGTTTACCCGGTCTTCCTCCTCCACCTTTGCTGTTAGAAAAAGGATAGGGCAGGAAACCTTGTCCCGGATCCTGCGGCAGACTTCGATCCCGTCGATCCTGGGCATATTGATATCCAGGAGGATAATGTCCGGATTCTCTTCCGCCATCTTCAATCCCTGTACCCCATCCCTGGCTGTACTGATCCGGTATCCTTTCATTTCAAAATAGGTCTGGAGCATCTTTAGAAGCTCCTGGTCATCATCAATTATAAGAATCTTTTTCCCCATCTTATCGGCCATGTTCCTCTCTCTTTCAAGCTAAAAAATCAGTCATACCCTATCTATAGATCTATCTCAGATTATATCTGCCGGCTTTTGCCTATTCCAGTTCAAAAGCGCCTGTATAAAGCTGATAATACTGCCCTTTCTTTTCCAGCAGCTCCTGGTGATTTCCTTTCTCGATGATCCGCCCGTGATCCAGTACAATGATCACATCAGAATTTTTCACCGTAGACAGGCGGTGGGCAATAACAAAAACAGTCCTGCCCTTCATCAGAGCGTCCATCCCCTGCTGTACGATAGCTTCTGTACGGGTATCAATAGAGGAAGTAGCCTCGTCCAGGATCATGACCGGCGGATCTGCCACAGCCGCCCTGGCAATGGACAGAAGCTGCCGCTGTCCCTGAGACAGGTTGGCGCCGTTTTCTGTAAGAAGAGTATCATAGCCTTCCGGAAGCCTGGTGATAAAGTCGTCTGCTCCTGCCAGCTTCGCCGCGGCAATACACTCTTCATCTGTAGCATCCAGTTTTCCGTACCGGATATTCTCCATTACAGACCCGGTAAACAGGTTGGTATCCTGGAGCACGATTCCCAGGGAACGGCGAAGGTCGCTTTTCCGGATCTTATTGATATTAATCCCGTCATACCGGATCTTACCGTCGGCAATATCATAAAACCTGTTCAGCAAATTGGTAATAGTAGTCTTTCCTGCGCCGGTAGCCCCTACAAAGGCCACCTTCTGCCCCGGCTTGGCATAAAGGGAAATATTATGGAGTACAGTTTTTCCCGGCTCGTATCCAAAATCTACATTATGCAGCCGCACATCCCCTTCCAGTCTGGTATAGGTTACGGTTCCGGATTTCCGGTGAGGATGTTTCCAGGCCCACAGCCCTGTCCGCTCCTCAGATTCCTCAAAGAACACTTCTCCCTGTCCAGGCTGCTGATCGTCTGCACCTGCCTGGCTCTTGGGGGATTTTTCCCGGACATTGACCAGGGTCACATACCCCTGATCCTGTTCCGGCTCCTGATCCATCAGCCGGAAGATTCTTTCTGTACCGGCGATTCCCATAACCACTGCGTTTACCTGATGGGACACCTGGCCGATATTCCCTGCAAACTGTTTCGTCATATTCAGGAAGGGCACCACAATACTGATCCCAATAGAAATGCCGGATACGCTCACATTGGGAACATTCAGGGTAAGCAGAATCCCTCCTGTAATAGCCACCAATACATAAAGAATATTTCCGATGTTATTCAAAATAGGCCCCAGTATATTGGCATACTGGTTTGCTTTTCTGGACTCTTCAAAAAGAATATCGTTGTAGCGGTCAAAGTCTGCTTCGCTTTCTTCCTCATGACAGAAAACTTTGATAACCTTCTGTCCATACATCATTTCTTCTATAAAGCCTTCCACTTTTCCCAGGGCGTTTTGCTGTTTCACAAAAAACTTTGCCGAACCGCCTCCTACTTTCTTGATCAGCACAGTCATTACCACTACTCCCAGGACGACCACCAGGGTCAGCCAGAGGCAGTAATACACCATGATCCCGAAGATAGTCAGTACAGTAATACCGGAGATCAGAAGCTGGGGAAAGCTCTGGGAGATCATCTGACGGAGGGTGTCGATATCGTTGGTATAATAGCTCATAATATCCCCGTGATCATTGGTATCAAAGTATTTAATGGGAAGACGCTGCATTTTTCCAAACATCTTTTCCCTCATTTTTTTCAATGTTCCCTGGGTCATGATCGCCATCAGCTGATTAAAAGTAAAGCCTGCTGCCAGAGAAAGGATATAAAAGACTGCCAGTATAGAAACCAGTCTCAGGATCTGGCCGCCCACTGCTCCCCAGTCT
>DWUX01000128.1 GCA_019120545.1 Candidatus Blautia stercoripullorum
TGCGGGTCTGGCAACATTTTAAGACGATTACAAGGCACAAGCTTTTAGTGATGAAATATTGTTTTAAAATAGGACTTTATAAACAGGGACTTCTACATGATTTGTCAAAGTATTCCTGGACTGAATTTTCAGTAGGATGCAAGTATTATCAGGGAACCAGAAGTCCTAATAATGCGGAGCGGGAGGCCACGGGGCTTTCAACTTCGTGGATCCATCATTATGGAAGAAATAAACATCATTTTGAACACTGGGTGGACTATGGGATCGACTGTGACACAGTGATCCATGGAGTGCCTATACCCAGAAAATATATTGCGGAGATGGTTATGGACAGGATCAGCGCTTCCAGAAACTATCATCCGGATACATATACAGATGCAGCGCCTCTGGAGTATTTTCTGAAGAGCAGGGACAGGTTATGGTTTGTCCATGAAAAAACCAATGAAGATCTGGAAATGCTTCTCAGGATGCTGGCTGAAAAAGGAGAAAAAGAAACTCTGAAATATATCAAGCATGTATATTTGAAAGGAAAGTAGAGAAGTTATGACAATGCTGATAGAACAGGTTAGGGAAATTTGGGATAGCCTGTGGGGAAAAATACCTCAAGAATATATGATTGTTTTTACTTTTGGCGGAGCGGTTTTTGCTCTTCTCAATTGTTTTATGGGCTATCGTCTGCGAAAAGTATGGGGATGCCTTCTTGGATTTCTTGCGGGAGGGGCCTGCGGAGGAATAGCCGGCTATTTTTATACTAATGACTGGATGCTGGCGATGGCAGCCGGAGCCGGAGGCGCTTTGATCCTAGGATTTCTCGCCTGGGTCTTTTACAAGCTGGGAGTTTTTGTAATGTGTACCGGGTTTGTATATTTTATGATCATATCATTCTTTGAGGATCCTTCTGCAATGTCTCATTTGATCGCTCTTGTAATAGGCGTTTTTATTGGCACCCTGGCACTTGGATTTGAAAGACAGCTGGTTATCGCGATTACTGCTTTTTGCGGAGGAATCGGAGGTATGGGACTTCTTCTTTCTATGGCTGGGATCCAGTCGGAAGCTGCACAGCTGCTGCTGGGGCTGGTTCTGGGAGCATTTGGAGCTTTTGTCCAGGCCCTGCCTTACATGAACAGAAGAGGCGCAGTTCCCCTTCCGGGAAGGAGAAAGAGAGGTCTGCCCGGCCGCCGCAAAAAGGTAGTGAAAAAGACTATCCAGCAGAAGTCGAATGGAGACCGAAGACCGGGAAATTCAAAAAGGGGGACAGAATCTGCAGATCATAAAAAGGAGAAGCCAGTGAAAGATCATTTTGATGCAGAAGATTATGATGATGAAGATCTGGAAGAAATTTATGAGGCCAGAGAAAAAGAAAGAAAAAAGCTGAACATGGACAGAACACAGGAATATGTTGTAGGCCAGAAGCAGTATGCAAGGCCTAAAACTTCTGGAAGCTATTCCGGGCAGCAGGGTCCGGGGCTAGATCTGGATGACCTGAACAGAGAACTTTCCCGGGAGATCCAGAAAATATATAATGAAGAGATTTCCGGACAGGATAATTGACAAAGAGAAGGAAGTCTTGTATACTTAGGAAAAGAATATTTTGTATATCAAAATATTTGAGATAAAAAATAATGGGATGTCAGGTCAAAGCTTACGCATTTCCTGCTTACATGAGTTAAGGCTGAACTGAAAATATAGGAACACATAAGCAGAGGGAAGTCTGTGGCATCAGGGAGGCAACTCCAGCAATAAAAAAATAATAAATATAGAGGTAAAGCTATGACAGCTAGAATTATTGGGACAGGCAGTGCAGTCCCTGTCCACAAGGTAACAAATGATGATCTGTCCAAAGTGGTGGAGACCAATGATGAATGGATATCCAGCCGTACAGGAATAAAAGAAAGAAGGATCGCCGGTGAAGAGACAACGGTTTCCATGTCTGTGGCTGCAGCTCAAAAGGCACTGGAAGACGCAGGAACAGATCCTCAGGAACTCGATCTGATTCTTGTAGGCACTTGTTCACCGGATTACTTTTTCCCGAATACTGCCTGCTGTGTACAGAAAGCTATCGGAGCAGTAAATGCTGTAGCGTTTGATCTAAGCGCCGCCTGTTCTGGATTTCTTTTTGGATTGAATACAGTCCAGGCATATATGAAGGCAGGCATTTATAAGAAAGCTTTGCTTATCGGAGCAGAAACCATGTCTAAGCTGATTAATTGGGAAGACAGAAGCACCTGTGTTTTGTTTGGCGACGGGGCGGGAGCCGCTGTGATTCAGGCGGAAGAAACGGGTATGATGGATATGGTGCAGTATTCTGACGGAAAACAAGGGCCTGTGCTTACCTGCAGAGCGAGAGAAAACAGTAATTTTTTGTTTCCGAAGCAGCAGGAAACAGACTATATTTATATGGAAGGGCAGCCGGTATTTAAGTTTGCAGTAAAAAAAGTGCCGGAATGTATAGAAACTCTTCTGAAAAAGACGGGAGTTCAGAAAGAAGAGATTAAATATTATGTTCTTCATCAGGCCAACAGCCGTATTATTGATAGTGTGGCCAGGAGAATGAAAGAGCCGGAAGAAAAATTCCCTATGAATCTCCATTTTTATGGAAATACTTCCGCAGCCAGTATTCCTATCCTTTTGGATGAGATGAACAGAGATGGAATGCTGAACAGAGGAGATAAGATCGTTCTCTCTGGATTTGGCGCAGGCCTTACCTGGGGAGCTTCTCTGTTGGAATGGTAATGACCTGAAAGATAAAGAAGGGCGGCAGGAAACAGAACTCTGAAAATTTTCATGAGTCTGTTTCCTGCCGCCCTTCTTTATATCAGACGGAAGAATTTTCCTAAAGGATAACTTCCATTCCTACCTTCTGAGGCTTCAGACCGCAGGATTCATAGAATTTCATGGCACTTTCATTGCAGCTCCATACATTCAGGGTCAGATTGTAGCAGCCATGCTCTCTGGCAAAGTCCAGAGCAGCGTTATACAGCAGTTTTCCGATATGTTTTCCACGCATAGTCTCGTCCACGCAGAGATCATCGATATACAGAGTCTTAATGTCTGTCATAATATTGTGATCTTTATACTGCCGGAAAATGCAGAAAGCATATCCCAACATACGGTCATTTTCATCTACCGCCGCCAGTATAGGACGGCTGCCGTCCTTTAAGAGAGCCTTTAACTCTTCATCAGTATATTTGCTTTTCCCCGGCTTAAATAAATCCGGTCTGCCTTTGTGATGGACCATAGCCACCTGCGCCAGCAGACTGTGGATCCTTTCTATATCTTTTTCCTGAGCCATTCGTACATTCATGGTCTTCTACCTCTTTTCTTCTGATTCTTTTGTTTTATTTTAGCATTTTTCTTTTCAGAAGAAAAGGCGGGAAGAATTATAGGCATTTTTTCATCTCTTCGTAAGTACCTGTTGCCTGAATATCCTCCAGGATACTGATTACTGCTTCTTCAAAACCAGGAATCTCTGTGAGATCTCGTCCCCAGAAATCTTTGTTGGTGCAGACAGCGTGTACCAGATCTTTGACGCTGCTGTCTCTGTGCTGATAGTAAAATTCCAGAACAGAGCGGTCGTCTGAAATAACATAGCTTCCGCCATTTGGACGTACTGCAGTGAGGCCTTCATCTGTCAGCTCTCTGCCCAGATGATAGAACTGAATGTAAAAAGCAAAGGAAGCAGTAATACATTTTGGAAGTTTATGGAATTTTTCTACATATCCTTCAAGAGAAGGCATAACCCGTGCTCTCCATTTGGAAGTTGAATTTAAAGAAATAGAGAGGAGGGCATGGTCAATGAATGGATTTTTGAAACGCTCCGTAACAGCGGCGGCAAAATCCATACAGTCTTCTTTAGGAAGAGACAGGGTGGGGATGATCTCGTCATAGATGGTCTTATTCATAAATTTTAAGATGGTATCATCATGCATGCAGTCTCTTACAATATCCTGGCCTGCCAGATAAGCGCCAAGGACCATGGAGGTATGAGCGCCGTTCAGGATACGGACCTTTCTTTGCTTATAAGGCTTGTGGTTGTCTGTGATCAGAACAGGAAGTCCTGCCTGGGCAAAGGGAAGTTCTTCTTTTAAGGATTGAGGTCCTTCAATGACCCAGAAACCAAAGATTTCTCCCGTATCGATGAGATTATCCTCATATCCGTTTGCCTCGTTGATGGCGGCAGCTTCTGCCCGGGGATAGCCGGTAACGATCCGGTCTACCAGGGTGGAACAGAAGATATTTTCTTTTTCAATCCAGTGAATAAAATCTTCTCCCAGCTCCCATTGTTTTGCATACTTCAGCACACATTTTTCCAGTTCTTTTCCATTATCATCAATCAGTTCACAAGCCAGGATGATAAATCCTTTGCCGGTTTCCTGACCAAAAGCCTGATAGCGGCGGTATAAGAACTGGGTCAGCTTTGCGGGATAGCTTGATGGAGGGGTCTGGGTAAATTCACAGGAAGGATCATAGGCAATGCCTGCTTCTGTGGTATTGCAGGCAATAAAGCGCAGATCCGGATTCTTGGCACAGGCCATTACCTGCTCATAATCACTATGTACATTCAGACAGCGGCTGACACAGGAAATAATCCTTTTGTCATTGACTTTCCGGCCGTTTTCAAAACCTCTTAAATACAAGGTATAGAGACCGTCCTGTTCGTTGATTACGTCAGCCAGACTGAAACCGGTGTGATTGGCGATAGGCTGAACCAGTACAACTTTACTGTTAAAGCCGGCTTTCTCATTCATCATGTCAATAAAATAATCTACAAAAGCCCGCAGAAAGTTTCCTTCTCCAAACTGAAGGACCCGTTCCGGTGCGTTCTCCAGCAGATACCCTTCGTATCCCTGGTCTTTTAATGTTTGATAACATAATTTTTTCATGATATAAATCTCCTTTTATTTTTCGGATAGATATCGTAAGCACAGACCTCCGGTCAGAGAGTCACACCCTGTTTAAAGATAGCCATATCGTGAAAGCCTGCTTTTTCGGATTTTACCTTTTCTCCGGAGGCAACCGCTATTACATATTCAAACAGTTCTGCAGAAAGTTCAGACAGTTCTTTCCCATCTACCATAGATCCGCAGTTAAAATCAATCCAGTTTTCTTTTTTATGAAAGAGAGCTGAATTACTGGAAATCTTTACTGTGGGAACCGGGGAAGCAAAGGGAGTGCCTCGTCCTGTTGTAAACAGGACGATTTGGGCACCTGAAGCTGCCAGAGCAGTAGAGGCTACAAGATCATTTCCCGGAGCGCTCAGAAGATTCAGTCCTTTTTCCTTTACCTGTTCTCCATATGAAAGAACACCACGTACAGGGGCGCTTCCAGATTTCTGGGTGCATCCCAGGGACTTATCCTCCAGAGTGGAGATTCCCCCTTTTTTATTTCCTGGAGAGGGATTTTCATAGATTGTCTGGTTGTGACTCTTAAAATAATTTTTAAAATCATTGATAAGGTCTACGGTTTTCTCAAAAAGCTCCTTGTTTTCACAGCGGTTCATAAGAAGAGTCTCTGCACCGAACATTTCCGGGACCTCTGTAAGGATAGTAGTGCCGCCTTTAGAGACCAGAAGATCTGAAAAACCGCCTACTACAGGATTGGCAGTGATTCCTGAAAGTCCGTCTGAACCTCCGCATTTCATGCCAATGATCAGCTGATCACAACTTACAGGTTCCCGTTCCAAGCCAGAGACATAGTCGGCCAGTTCCCTGATCAGATGAATGCCTTCTGAAATTTCATCTTCGGAATCCTGGCAGGATAGAAATTTAATCCTTTTGTCATCATAAGATCCGATATAGCTTTTCAGGACTTCTATATTGCTGTTTTCACAGCCCAGTCCCAGGACAAGGACTCCTCCCGCATTAGGATGCCGGATCAGATCCGCCAGGATTTTTCTGGTGTTTTCCTGATCATCTCCCATTTGCGAACAGCCGTAAGGATGGGGAAAAGCAGCGATAGCATCAATGTTTCCCTGTACGAGAGACTGAGATCCTCTTTCTATGGCTTGCGCCACGTTATTAACACAGCCTACTGTGGGAATGATCCAGATCTCATTTCTCACGCCTGCCCGCCCGTCTTCTCTTTTATATCCCTGAAAGAAACATTCTTCGGTGGGAGAGAGGGGGCTTGCCTGCCTGTCATAAGTATAAGTAAGAAGATCACCCAGAGCTGTCTTCATGTTGTGAACATGGATCCAGGCCCCTGCCTTGACCGTTTCTTTTGTGAGACCGATGGGATGGCCATATTTTATGACAGGCTCTCCGGGACCAAGATCTGAAAGAGCGAACTTATGTCCCTGGGGAATATCCTCTGAAAGAAGGAGTTCCTGTCCGTCAATGAATACAGTGGTTTTCGCTGGCAAAGGGGTAAGAGCTACGGCCACATTATCCTTTGGATGGATTTTAATGAATTTTTCCATATTTCTATTTTCCTCCTGAAATAACGGAAATAAAAGAAATGTAAGTGCTTACATAAACAAAGCAGCAAAGGGAGGGAAAGAATACATGAACATTTATGATATTGCAGAATTAGCAGGAGTATCTATCGCTACTGTTTCAAGAGTCGTGAATGACAGCCCGAAGGTCAGTGAAAAAACAAAGATGAAAGTAAGAGCTGTTATGGAAGCGAATCATTATACCCCCAATGTATTTGCGAGAGGTCTGGGATTGAATTCCATGAAAACGGTAGGGATCGTATGCCCGGACGTATCTGATGATTACATGGCAGGATCAGTGGCCTATTTGGAAAAAAGGCTGCGCAGCTATGGGTATGACTGTATTTTATACTGCAGCGGTTATGAATATGAAGACAAAGCTGCGGCAGTACATTTAATACTCCAGAAGCGGATAGATGCTCTTTTCCTGGTCGGTTCTCATTATGCCGGAAATGGCAGTGGAGAAGATGTGGACTATGTCCGGGAGGCTGCGGATACAATACTGGTTTTTCTGATCAATGGTTACGTCCGCTGTCCGGGAGTCTATTGTGTACTTTCTGATAATTACCAGGCGGTATATGATGCGGTTTCCGCACTTACCGAGACAGGGAAAAAAGGTATTCTTTTTCTGTACGACTCCAATTCTTACAGTACAATGGAAAAAATGCGCGGTTATGAAGATGCCCTGAAAGACAATGGTATTTCTGTAACAGAAGATAGAAAGATCTTCGTTCAGAATAAAATTCTGACAGTCCGGGATATGCTTCTGGAGAAAAAAGATTTGGAGTTTGATGCTGTGGCAGCTACAGATGACGGATTAGCAATAGGAGCTTTAAAGTATGCCAGGAAAAAGAAATTATCTGTTCCCGGCGATATCAGTATTATAGGCTTTAATAATTCGGAACTGTCCATTTGCTGCGAACCGGAGCTGTCTTCTATAGACAGCCGGAGCGAGACGCTTTGCAAAACAGCAGTAGATTCTATGATGGCTCTGCTTAAGGGACGTCCTGTCAGACATAAAAAGGTGGTTCCCTGCCGTCTTGTTAAGCGCCGTACTACAAATTTTTAATATATGGAAGGAAAAAGATCATGAAAGGTTTAAAAAGAATTTTAGCCGCAGCCTTATGTGTTACTATGGGCGCTGTCACGATGCTTGGCATGAGCGGCTGTTCTTCCGTCACCGGAGGAAAAAGAATCATTCGTATCTCTCATGCACAGTCCGAGACTCATCCGGAACATATCGGACTTTTGAAATTCAAGGAATATGTCGAGGAAAAGCTGGGAGATAAGTATGAAGTACAGATTTTCCCAAATGAGATTCTTGGGGCCGCTCAGAGAGCCATTGAGCTGACCCAGACAGGGGCAATTGATTTTGTTGTGGCAGGTACTGCGAATTTGGAAACTTTTGCAGATGTGTATGAGATTTTCAGTATGCCTTATCTGTTTACCTCTGAGGACGCTTACCATGAAGTTATGAACGATACAGACTATATGAATCAGATCTACGAGTCCACTGACGAAGCCGGATTCCGTGTGCTTACCTGGTATAATGCGGGTACCAGGAATTTTTATGCAAAGACCCCTATTTATACGCCGGATGATCTGAAGGGGCTGAAGATCCGTGTACAGCAGAGCCCGGCCAGCGTACAGATGATGGAAGCCTTTGGCGCTGCCGCTTCTCCTATGAGCTTTGGTGAAGTTTACACAGCTATCCAGCAGGGGGTTATTGACGGCGCTGAAAATAACGAACTGGCATTGACCAATAATAAGCATGGAGAAGTTGCAAAATACTTTTCTTACAACAAACATCAGATGGTTCCGGATATGCTGATCGGAAATCTGAAGTTCCTGAACAGCTTAAGTGATGAAGAGAGAGAAGTATTTGAAGAAGCAGCCAGGCTTTCCACTGAGGTAGAGCTGGAAGAATGGGACGGCCAGGTAGAAGAGGCTAAAAGAATAGCGGAAGAAGACATGGGTGTAGAATTCATAGATGTGGATATCCAGGCTTTTAAAGATAAAGTTTCCGGTGTCCAGGAGGATATGCTGGAAGATAATGAAAATATCCGTGATATCTATGACCATATCCAGGAAGTCAATGCAAAATATACAGATGGGGAGGCAGAATGATTATGAAAGTATTAGAAAAAATCAGAAAAGTGATCGACATTATTTTAAGCTCTGCCTGCGCCATTGTTTTTGCTCTTATGGTAGTGGTAGGCACTTACCAGATCGTGGTACGTTACTATTTTTAATAGTCCAAGTACAGTTTCCGAAGAGCTGCTGACCTACAGTTTTTCCTGGATGGCTCTGTTATCTTCCGCACTGGTATTCGGCAAAAGAGATCATATGCGTATGGGATTTATTGCAGATAAGCTGACAGGTGTTCCAAAGAAAATCCTGGAGATCATCATTGAGCTGATGATCATGGCATTTTCTGTCAGCGTTATGGTATGGGGCGGCTATACCATTATGCAGCTTTCCATGACCCAGGTTACTGCCTCTTTAGGTATACCAATGGGCGTAGTATATATTGTGGTTCCCCTTTCCGGTGTTCTGATCGCAATTTATTCGGTCCTGAATATCATCGACCTGGCAATGGGAATTGACCGCAGGCCGACAGAGGAAGAATAGGAAAGGAGATAAAATATGAGTACAGCATTACTTTCAGGTTTAATTATTCTGGTACTTCTGGTGATCATGCTGATCGCCGGAGTGCCTATCGCAGTTGCCCTTGGAATTTCTTCCATTTGTGCAATCCTGCCTGTTATGGATACCAGCGTTGCAGTTCTGACAGGAGCCCAGAGAATTTTTTCCGGCATATCTGTGTTCAGCCTGCTGGCAATACCTTTCTTTATCCTGGCAGGTAATATTATGAATAAGGGCGGTATCGCAGTCCGCCTGATCAACCTTGCAAAATTAGTTACCGGCCGTGCTCCCGGAGCGCTGGCCCATACAAATGTTGTGGCAAACATGCTTTTTGGAGCTATTTCAGGTTCCGGTACAGCGGCGGCTTCTGCTATGGGGTCTATCATCGGTCCTATTGAAAAGGATGAAGGCTATGATCCGAATTTTTCCGCTGCCGCCAATATTGCTACAGCGCCTACAGGACTTTTGATCCCTCCAAGCAATGTAATGATCACCTTCTCCCTGGTCAGCGGAGGAACTTCCGTGGCGGCTCTTTTTATGGCCGGTTATATTCCTGGTATTCTCTGGGGGCTGGCCTGTATGGTGGTGATCTATTTTATCGCAAAGAAGAGAGGTTACAGAAGCACCAGCAAATTTACAAGAAAAGAAAAAATCAATGTTTTGATCCAGGCGATCCCCTGCCTGCTGCTGATCATTATCGTTATAGGCGGCATTATCCGCGGGATTTTTACGGCGACAGAGGGATCTGTAGTAGCGGTGGTATACAGTCTTCTGCTGTCTTTATTCGGCTACAAATCCATTAAGCTGAAAGAAATCCCACAGATCCTCAAAGAAAGCGCGGAGATGACCGGCATTATTATCTTTCTGATCGGTGTTTCCAGCATTATGTCCTGGGTTATGGCCTTTACCAATATTCCTTCATTGGTTTCCAACGGACTTTTGTCTATCAGCGACAATAAGTTTGTGATCCTGTTTATCATCAACATTATCCTGCTGATCGTAGGTACCTTCATGGATATGACACCTGCCTGCCTGATCTTTACACCGATTATCCTGCCGGTGTGTACCGCCTTAGGAATGAATACGATCCATTTTGGCATTATGATGATTTTCAATCTGTGTATCGGAACCATCACACCTCCTGTAGGAACCACACTGTTTGTGGGCGTAAAAGTAGGAAAGGTCAAGATCGAAACGGTATTCCGCCAGCTTCTCTGGTACTTCCTGGCTATATTCATTGTATTGATGCTGGTGACCTATATTCCTCAGCTCAGCTTATGGCTGCCCAGTCTTATGGGATATGTCTGATTTTTCAGCGCTTTATTCCATGAAATGTGGGACGGTTTAGGAGCAATACTAACTTTCTTTAGAAATTTTGGTAATAATTGCAGTAGCAGTTGACAAAATACAGAAAGATTTAGTAAATTACTATAAAAGGAGGTTTATATTATGAAACCATTTATGGATAAGGATTTTTTACTGAGTACAGACACTGCTAGAGAATTGTATCACGATTTTGCCGCTAAGGTTCCTATTCTGGATTATCACTGCCATATCAGTCCTCAGGAGATTGCGGAGGACAGAAAGTTTGAGAACATTACTCAGGTATGGCTGGGAGGAGACCACTATAAATGGCGTCAGATGCGTTCCAACGGAGTAGAGGAATACTATATCACAGGCGATGCTCCGGACAGAGAAAAGTTCCAGAAATGGGCAGAAACCCTGGAAAAAGCCATCGGTAACCCTCTGTTCCACTGGAGTCATCTGGAACTTCAGAGATTCTTTGGCTATACCGGAGTCCTGAACAGCGAAACCGCAGAAGAAGTATGGAATCTCTGCAATGCAAAGCTTCAGGAAGATTCTATGAGCGCCAGAAATCTGATCAAACAGTCTAATGTTACACTGTTGTGCACTACAGATGATCCTGTAGATGATCTGAAATGGCATAAGGTTATCAAAGAGGATGAGACTTTTGATGTTCAGGTCCTTCCTGCATGGAGACCCGATAAGGCCATGAATCTGGAAAAACCTGGATATCAGGCCTATATTCAGAAACTCGCAGAAGTTTCCGGCACACAGATCAAGACTTTCGCGGATCTGAAAGAAGCGTTGAAAAAGAGAATGGAATTCTTCCACAGCATGGGCTGTCTGGTTTCCGATCATGGTCTGGATTATGTGATGTATGCCCCGGCTTCCGAGGAAGAAGTGGAGAAGATCTTCCAGGGAGCGCTGGCCGGAGATGCGGTTTCTAAAGAAGACGCTGCCAAATTTAAAACTGCTTTCATGCTTTTCCTGGCTCCTGAATATGCGGAAAAAGGCTGGGTAATGCAGCTTCACTATGGATGCAAGAGAGATAACAATAAGGCCATGTTTGCAAAACTTGGTCCGGATACAGGATTTGACTGTATCAGCAATTATACTCCTGCAGATCAGCTGGCAGATTTCCTGAATGCGGTAAATGATACGGGCAAGCTGCCTAAGACTATTATTTATAGTCTGAACCCGGCAGATGACGAAGCCATCGGCACTATCATCGGCTGTTTCCAGAACAGCGATGCAATCGGAAAGATACAGCAGGGATCTGCATGGTGGTTTAATGACAACAAGACAGGTATGATGAAACAGATGACTTCTCTGGCAAACCTGGGACTGCTGGGTAATTTTATCGGAATGCTGACAGATTCCAGAAGTTTTCTTTCCTATCCAAGACATGAATATTTCAGAAGGATCATGTGCGAGCTGATCGGCGGCTGGGTAGAGAACGGAGAATACCCGAAAGATATGAAGAACCTGGAAAAGATCGTAAAAGGCATTTCCTATAATAACGCAGTGAGATATTTCGGATTTGATCTGGAAACAAAATAAATTGCGGTATAAAAAGAAAGCTCATGAGCTTAGGCCCACGGGCTTTCTTTTTGTTTGATGTTTTACTTTAAAGCATCCATTTCTCTGGAGACTTCTTTCAGATTTTCTCGGATAGAAAGACCCTGAGGACAGACTTCTTCACATTTTCCGCATTCATGGCACTGATCCGCCCGTTCCTTCTCTGACAGATTTTCGAAATAAGCCTGTTTTGCTTTCCCTTTATTTCCATACATGCCCAGTTCATTCCAGATATGGAAGTTCTGAGGGATATTTACCCCAAAAGGACAGGGCATGCAGTAGGCGCAGCCGGTACAGCCGTTTCTGGTCCGCTGTTTGATCAGCTGGGAGACCTCTGCAACCAGTTCTTTTTCTTTCAGAGAAAGGGGACGGAAGTTCTGGAAGGTCTGGAGATTATCCGCTACCTGTTCCGGCGTGGACATTCCGCTTAATACCACTTTTACATTAGGCTTGCTTGCCACCCAGCGCAGAGCCCAGGAAGCGGTGCTTGCCTCAGGATTATAGTCTTTAAAGGGGGCGGTCACTTCATCGGGAAGAGAAGCCAGAGAGCCTCCTTTTACAGGCTCCATAATCACCATGGGGATTCCCAGCTCTTCCGCCAGGTCATAACCTCTGTCTCCTGCCTGGATGTCCGTATCTGCATAATTATACTGGATCTGGCAGAAATCCCAGTTCCGGTAAGTGAGGATAGTCTTAAAAGTTTCAAAGTCGTCATGGAAAGAAAATCCGAAGAAACGGATCTTTCCCTGTTTCTGGAGTTCTTCTATATAGGGGATCAGCTCCAGCTTTAAGGTTTTTTCCCATTTTTCTTTATCCAGACAGTGGAGAAGATAGAAATCTATGTATTCAGTCTGTAGACGTTCCAGCTGCTCATGAAAGATTCTTTTGGCGTCATCTAAAGAATTTACATCCCACGTGGGAAGCTTGGTTGCAAGAAAGAAGCTCTTGCGGTCATATTTTTTTAAAGCTTTTCCAACGAAAGGCTCGCTGTCTCCGTTGTGATAGGGGTAAGCAGTGTCTATATAAGTTACCCCGGCTTTGATGGCGGTATCCAGCATTTCTTCTGCTTGGGCTTCACAGATGGAGCCATCTGGATTTACAGGAAATCGCATGCAGCCAAATCCCAGAAGAGAAGGGGATACCCCTAATTTTTCCATTGTGCGGTATTCCATATCGCTACCTCCTGCTATATTTTTTCCAGTACATTGTATCATACATCAGGATAGGATATGGTAAAAATTTTGAAAAATTGTAGAGAGTATGGAATCGGAAGAAAATGTATCTTATAATAGATTATATTGATAAAGAAAATTCCTGTCCCGGGCAGGAAAAACAGATAGATTTATCAGAGATAAAATAGAAAAGAGGAGAAAGAACATGGAAAGCTTCGTATACTATGCGCCAACGGAAGTTATATTTGGAAGAGGGGCGGAAGAAAAAACCGGTAAGGCAGTGAAAAAATGGGGAGGCACCAGAGTCCTTCTTGTCTATGGAGGAGAAAGCGCGAAAAAAAGCGGCCTTCTGGGAAAGATCAAAAGAGAGCTGGAGGAAGAAAATATTGTATGGGAGGGCCTGGGCGGAGTGAAGCCCAATCCCAGGCTTTCTCTGGCAGAAGAAGGGGTGAAAAAAGCCCTGGATATGCAGGCGGATTTTATCCTGGCAGTGGGAGGGGGCAGCGTCATCGACACGGCGAAAGGGATTGCCCATGGAACGGCAAATCCGGACCTGGATCTCTGGGATATCTGGACAGAAAAGGTGCCTTTAACGAAAAGCCTTCCTGTAGGCGTGGTTCTGACGATCTCAGCGGCAGGAAGCGAGATGAGCGACTCTGCCGTGCTGACTAATGAAAAGATCGGAAGGAAAAAGGGACTGAGCACAGAGTTTAACCGGGTGAAATTTGCCATTATGGATCCGGAGCTTACCTATACCCTTCCGAAATATCAGGTCACCTGCGGGATCGTGGATATTATGATGCATACTCTGGACCGGTATTTTACCCACAGCAAGGGGAACGAGATGACTGATGAGATCGCCCAGGGCCTGCTGCGGACAGTGATCCGGAACGGCCGGAAAGCCTTTGAAGATCAGAGGGACTATCAGGCTATGAGCGAGCTGATGTGGTGCGGCAGCCTCTCCCATAACGGTATTACCGGTCTGGGAGCAGAGAAGGATTTCGGCCCTCATAAGATCGGCCATGAGCTCAGCGCAAAATATGATGTGGCTCACGGAGCCAGTCTTTCTGCCGTCTGGGAAGCCTGGGCAGAGTATGTATATATGGAAGAGCCGGAACGGTTTGCAAAATATGCCGGGACCGTATGGAATATCAGAGAGAAAGATCCGGTACAGGCAGCAAAGCTGGGGATAAAAGCAACAGTGGACTATTTCCGTTCCCTTCATATGCCGGTTTCTATCGGGGAACTGGAGATCGGGGTAAGACCGGAAGAAGAACTGGAGGATATGGCAGCCAGAGCTACCGGCAATGACACATTTACAGTGGCCAAGTTTAAAGAACTTCATCAGAAAGATATCCTTGAAATTTTGAAAAAAGCGAATCATTAATTATTGACATATACTAATAAAGTGCTATAATAAACATATGTCAATAATAGAAAGGAAACCTTATGCCCAGACCAAATAAACCTAAAAGAGTAAGAGGCCTCCCTATATGCGAAAGATTTGTGCCGGAGAAGAGAAGCTGTACCGGCCACGAGATCCTGATGACTGTGGAGGAATATGAAACTCTGCGGCTCATCGACTATCAGGGCCTGACTCAGGAAGAATGCGCCCGAAAAATGGGAGTGGGGCGGGCCACCGTCCAGGCCATGTACACAGAGGCCAGAAAGAAAACAGCCAGATTCCTTGCAGAGGCGGCCACTTTAAGGATCCACGGCGGCAACTACTGCCTGGGGGAACAGGAGGACAGGGACATAGGCGGGAGAGGAGCAGACAAGATGAAGATAGCAGTTACCTATGAAAACGGACAGGTGTATCAGCATTTCGGACACACAGAACAATTTAAGATCTATAACGCGGAGGACGGGAAGATACTGAGCTCGGAAATTACAGATACTAACGGCACAGGACATGGAGCCCTGGCAGGATTTCTGAAAGACAGGGGAATCGACGTTCTTATATGCGGAGGGATCGGCGGCGGCGCCAGAAACGCTTTGGGGGAAGCGGGGATCCGTCTTTACCCCGGCGCCAGCGGAGATGCGGACCTCCAGGTAGAAGCTTTCTTAAAGGGAAGTCTCAGCTATGATCCGGATACTGTCTGTGATCATCACCATCACGGGGAAGAGAGTTCCTGCGGCCATCATGGAGAAGGCGGAAGCTGCGGCCATCATCATAGTCATTAAAAACTCTTCCTGCATACAGATGAAAAATCCTGTATGCAGGAAGAGTTTTTGTATTATCTGTTATCTGTGGATCTGACGGCCCTGATTTCTTAAAAAGAAAAGTTGATTCCGGCAGGAAACCGGCAGATCGTCAAGGTTAATTACATAGATTATTTTTTGGAGTCCGAGTCTTTGCAGCTTGCTTTACACGGCATATCAAAGCTGGGGTTAAACGCATAAAAATTTCTGGAGTCTAGATTTTCCTGAACAGATCGGAGTACTTCGCCGAAACGCTGGAAGTGGACAATTTCTCTTGCACGGAGAAAACGGATGGGATCGATCACATCCGGATCATCTATAAGACGCAGGATATTATCATAGGTAGTGCGGGCTTTCTGCTCTGCTGCCATATCTTCAAAAAGATCTGTGATAGGATCTCCTTTAGACTGGAATTCACAGGCGTTGAAGGGAATTCCTCCGGCAGCCTGAGGCCAGATCCCTACTGTATGGTCTACATAGTAATCAGCGAAACCGGATTTTTCGATTTCTTCCATAGAAAGATTTCTGGTCAGCTGATGTACGATAGTAGCCACCATTTCCAGATGTCCTAATTCCTCTGTGCCGATATCATTCAGCGTTCCCATGGCAATACGGTTGGGCATGGCGAAACGCTGAGAAAGATAACGCATAGATGCGCCCATCTCACCGTCTGGCCCCCCATATTGTGTAAGAATGATTTTTGCTATTTTAGCATTAGGTGTTTTAATATGGATCGGATATTGTAAACGTTTTTCATAATTCCACATGATTCAGCACACTCCTTCCCATGGCCAAGGCTGCATGACCCAGTCCCACTGCCTGCTGCAAGTGTCATCACCGGTATCGATGGTGAGAGGGCCATACTGAGCGGCATATTTTTTCAGAGCTTCATTCCGTATACGGACATTTTCTTTAAAAAATGCAAGCGCTTCTTCATCTTCTGGATGGGTATCCAGATAGAGTTTTATGTCATCCACAGCAAAGCTTACTTCATTGACCATATTTAAAAGCTGTTCTCTGGAATGATTTTTCATCTGCATCCACCTCGCTTTCCGCAAAATGGTTTACAAAGTTCCGGAAAGATCGTACCCATCTTCAGGCCTTTGCAAAGCTCAAAGGTTTCAGAAAACTTCTGACAGGGAACATAAGCCATTGTAAGAGGAAGCTCATCTGCATGACTGTAGATGCGGGTATCTTCAATTTTATCTGAATTCCATGCAGAATGACAATGACAGGAAGAAGGATATTTCCTGGGCTGAATGCGGCAGGAACGTGAAGGGGTAAAACTCATTCGGCAATTATCCATTACATTACCTCTCATATTTTTCGGCGGATAGATCTCCGCCTTAAGATTACAGTAATATTTTATGGAGTTCCGCATAAAATGTGAAAATCAGAAGATTTTACTTTTTATTGCATAAGGAGGAAACTTTTTGTTAAAATAATGTAAAGATATACAAAAGGGCGGTCAGGCTTATGAAAAAGATTTTGAGTTACACCTGGAAGGCAGTAAGATATAATCTGGGAGATCTGCTGCTTTTTGAGACTGGATATCGGATCCTGACCTTTTTTTTGGCCATGCAGATGATCGATCATGCAATAGATTTTTCTCTGAAACAGCAGGCATTCAGTTATCTTACCGCAGAAAATTATGGGGAATTTATAAAGAGTCCCTGGACAATCCTTCTTTTTACAGGGATTCTGGCACTGCTGCTTCTGTTTTTTCTTACAGAGGCGGCGGCGCTGCTTTGGGGGTTCCGGCATTCGGCATCTAAAAGAAAACTCTATGCAAGCGACTTCCTGATTGAAGGGATAAAGGGGGTATTCTATTTTCTCAGGCAGGGAAAACTGGCCTGGATATTCTGGGCTGTCCTTGCCCTGCCTTTTCTTGCAGCATATTTTCTGATTCAGGAGGCTTCTTATGTAGGACTTTTAGAATTTACAGGCAGAAAAATTTATGAAACCGTACAGCCCCATGGACTGTTATATGCTCTTATTATAGTCCTGCTGCTGGTTTCTCTGTGTTCTGTATTTGCCCTTCCATATTGCTTTTTTGAAAAAGAAAAGAGCGCCCGGGGAATACGGAGAGGACTGGAGCTTTTCAGGCAGCATTGGAGAGAGATCCTGACAGGATTTTTAATCCTTTACGCTGGCATTGCCGTGATCTCGGCTGTGTTCTATCTGCTTGCAGCAATTGGCGTGACAGGGGCGGTCATGCAGTTTAAGCCGGAAGAAGGAAAGATCACCAGCATACTGATATATAAAGAATACATTCAAATGGCTATGGGGGTTTTGGCCGGAGGCATTCAGATGACAGGAAGCATGGCATTTGTTTATACGGTTTATTCCCGTTTTCGAAGAGAAAAAGCAGAAGAAGTCTCTTTATGCAGCCAGACGCGGAATTATACCTGGCTTTCCCAAATAGGAAAACGAAAAGGGGCTGCTTTTCTGACGCTGCTTTTTATAGGAATAGAAGGCTGCTATCTCGGAGTTATGGCGGCAAGCCACGATACAGTTTTGGAAAGTTTAAATGCCAACGCCCAGATCACTGCCCACCGGGGAGGTGCACTGAGAGCTCCGGAAAATACTCTCAGCGCTCTTTCTTATACCTGGGAGTGCGGCGCCGACTTTGCAGAGATTGATGTGCAGGAGACAAAAGACGGACAGCTGATCCTTCTCCACGATGAGTCTCTGAAGCGAATAACAGGATTGGACAAAAATGTATGGGAGATGACCTATGAGGAAATAGAGGATCTTGATGCAGGAAGCTCCTTTGGAGAAAAATATCAGGGAGAAAAAATTCCTACGTTAGAAGAAGTATTAAATTTTTGCTTTGGAAGACTGGACTTAAACATTGAGATTAAGTATAATGGTAAGAATGAGGGGATTGTTCAGAAAGTAGTTCAGGTGATCAGGGATAATAATTTCCAGGAGCACTGTGCAGTTACTTCTATGAACTATCAGTTTCTGGAACAGATAAAAGCCTCTGCGCCAGAAATACGGACAGGTTATATTATGACAATGAGCTATGGGAGCATTTCCCAAGTTGCAGCTGCGGATTTCTTCAGTATCCGATATGATTATGTGACGGAAAATTTTGTAAAGGAAGCCCACTCTCTGGGAAAAGAAGTTCATGCCTGGACGGTAAACTACAGGGGGAATGTAAAGCGGATGCTGGACATAGGTGTGGATAATATCATTACAGATGATCCGGCTTTGGTCCGCAAGGTGCAGAACCAGGAGAGCGGGACAAGGACAGATTTTTCAGAACTGCTCAAGTATGCTCTTGGAATTTGATCGGGAGGGTAAATATGCCAAAAAAAAATAGAAAAAAGGCAGTGCCGAAAAACAGGTATTATGATTACAATCTGGTAGCTATCGTAATTTTACTGACCTGTTTCGGCCTGGTTATGCTTTACAGTACCAGTGCCTATACTTCTCAGGTGAATTATGAAGATGACATGCAGTTTTTCGGACGTCAGGCTGTGGTCAGTGTGCTAAGTATTTTAGGAGCGCTGTTTATATCCAGATTTGACTACCATGTGCTTTATTATTTCAGCGGCGGGATTTATGTGGCCTCCATGATCCTGATGTTTTTGGTGAAATTTTCTCCTTTAGGAGTGGAAGTAAACGGTGCCAGGAGATGGCTGGCTGTCATTCCAGGGACATCTTTACAGTTTCAGCCTTCCGAGGTAGCCAAAATAGCAGCCATTACCTTTATACCATGTCTGATTATAAAAATGGGAAGAAAAGTAAAAACGCTGAAAGGCTCGGTTTTTCTTCTTTGTACGGGCGCTATACTTGCCCTTGGAGCTTTCCGGCTCACTGAAAATCTGAGCACCGGACTTATTATCGGAGCTATTACTGTGATCATGATCTTTATTGCCCATCCAAAGACACGTCCTTTTATCATAGGCGGAGTAATTCTGCTGATCCTGGTGATCGCAGGGCGGCTGATCCTCCAGAAAGCACTGGGGAATGTAGCAGTTTCCACAGAGAATCTGGAAAATTTCCGTTTGGAACGTATTCTGGTATGGCTAAATCCAGAGCAGTATTCCAGCGAAGGAGGATACCAGATCATGCAGGCGCTTTATGCTATCGGAAGCGGAGGATTTTTTGGAAAAGGTCTGGGAAACAGCGTACAGAAACTGGGACCGGTACCGGAAGCACAGAACGATATGATCTTTTCTATTGTATGTGAGGAGCTTGGAGTTTTCGGAGGACTGGTAGTCCTGATTCTTTTTGGCTATCTGCTTTATCGCCTGTTTTTTATAGCAGAGAATGCGCCTGATTTTTATGGATCACTGGTGGTAGGCGGAATTATGATACATATTGCTCTCCAGGTAATCCTGAACATCTGCGTTGTGCTGAACTGGATCCCTACAACAGGAATTACCCTGCCTTTTATCAGTTACGGAGGCACGTCGATCTTGTTTTTGATGCTGGAAATGGGGATCGCTTTGAGCGTCTCAAGGCAAATTAAATTTACGGAATAAAAAGGGTTGACAAATATAGGGAAAGAAGATATACTT
>DWUX01000129.1 GCA_019120545.1 Candidatus Blautia stercoripullorum
GAGATATGTGCCGGAAGAACTTCACGAACAGTTGGCTCCCGAATTTTTAGATGAGCTTTTGACAAGAGGACGTATCTACGGATATCGTTTTATGCCGAAGGAGAGAATTTACGGAAAACCTATTGATGAGTACAAAGGCGAGTGCATTGAAGGAAAAGCCTTCCAGGTAATGATCGATAATAACCTGGATCATGAAGTGGCTCTGTACCCATATGAACTGGTAACTTATGGAGAGACCGGACAGGTATGCCAGAACTGGATGCAGTATCAGCTGATTAAAAAATATCTGGAAAAACTGACTCATCATCATACACTGGTCATGATGAGCGGACATCCTATGGGATTGTTCAAATCTCATGAATCCAGCCCAAGAGTTATTGTTACAAATGGTCTTATGGTCGGTATGTTTGATAATCCGGAGGACTGGGCAAAAGCTACAGCAATGGGCTGCTCTTCCTATGGACAGATGACAGCCGGCGGCTGGATGTACATCGGACCACAGGGAATCGTTCATGGTACATTTAATACAATTCTGAACGCAGGACGTAAATTCCTGGGCGTACCTCAGGACGGAGACCTGGCAGGACATCTGTTCGTTACCAGCGGTCTTGGCGGCATGAGCGGCGCTCAGCCAAAAGCCATTGAAATTGCAAGAGGCGTTGGTATCGTTGCAGAGGTAGATGCTTCCAGGATCAAGACACGCCATGACCAGGGATGGGTAAGCCTGGTAATTGAAGATGCTGCGGAAGCCTTCAGAGTTGCGCAGGAATACATGGATAAGAAAGAAACCATTTCTATTGCTTACCATGGAAATATTGTAGACCTTCTGCAGTATGCAGTAGACAATAATATTAAGATCGAACTGCTGTCTGACCAGACATCCTGTCATGTGCCATATGACGGCGGCTACTGCCCACAGGGCCTGACATTTGAAGAAAGAACAGAGATGCTGGCTAATGACAAAGATCGTTTCTGCGAGCTGGTAGATCAGACACTTATCAAACATTACCACCTGATCAAGACTCTGGTAGAAAGAGGCGCTTACTTCTTCGACTACGGCAACAGCTTTATGAAAGCTGTATTTGATGCAGGTGCAAAAGACATTGCTAAAAACGGCGAAGATACCAGCGAAGGCTTTATCTTCCCATCTTATGTAGAAGACATTTTAGGACCAGAACTGTTTGATTATGGATATGGACCTTTCCGTTGGTGCTGCTTAAGCGGAAAACCGGAAGATCTGAGAAAGACTGACCATGCGGCAATGGAAATCATTGATCCGAACAGAAGAAGTCAGGATAGAGATAACTATATCTGGATCCGTGACGCGGAGAAAAATAAACTGGTAGTAGGTACTCAGTGCCGTATCTTATATCAGGATGCTCTGGGAAGAAGAGACATTGCTCTGAAATTTAACGAAATGGTAAGAAACGGAGAAATCGGACCGGTTATGCTGGGTCGTGACCACCATGACACAGGCGGAACAGATTCTCCATACAGAGAAACATCAAATATTTATGATGGTTCCAATATTACTGCAGATATGGCAGTACACTGCTATGCTGGAAATGCAGCCAGAGGCATGAGCCTGGTAGCTCTCCACAATGGAGGCGGCGTAGGTATCAGCAAATCTATTAACGGTGGATTTGGCATGGTTCTGGATGGAAGCGAGAGAGTTGACGAGATCCTTAAGGCAGCAATTCCGTGGGATACCATGATCGGTGTTTCCAGAAGAAGCTGGGGCAGATGCGAGCACTCTATCGAGACTGTAGCAGAATACAATAAGATCAGAAACGGAGAGGACTATATCACTATGCCTTATCTTGCCAGCGAAGAGCTGATCGAGAGAGTATGCAAAGATGTAGTTCCAGAGGTTCACCATCACAAACATCACTGATAACAGGAGACGAAATATGAAAAAAAGATATATACGCCATGCCTCTGAACTTGTTACCTGCAGAGGAAAGGCACCGAAATTCGGAAAAGAAATGGCGGATATCGGCCTGATCAAGGATGGAGCTGTGATCATTCATGATGATAAGATCATAGAAGTGGGAACCACCGAAGAATTGGATAAAAAAGTGAACATGGAGGAATATGAGGTTCTGGATGCATCGGGAAAAACGGTGCTTCCAGGCTTCGTAGATTCCCATACCCACTTTATCTTCGGCGGATACCGGGCAGACGAGTTTTCCTGGAGATTAAAAGGGGACAGCTATATGTCCATCATGGAAAGAGGGGGCGGTATTAATGCCACCGTCAATCCTACAAGAGAAGCTTCCAAAGAAGAACTGAAAGAAGCGGGCAGGGAAAGACTGAACCGGATGCTGGAGTTTGGCGTGACCACTGTAGAAGGAAAAAGCGGCTATGGTATGGACTGCGATACAGAACTGAAACAGCTTCAGGCTATGAAGGAGCTGGATGAAGAACATCCTGTGGACATTGTGAGGACATTTTTAGGGCCTCACAGCGTCCTTCCCCAGTGGAAAGGAAAAGAGCGGGAGTTTCTGGAAGAGATGATCCAGAAGGTTATGCCTAAGGTCAGAGAAGAAAATCTGGCGGAGTTTGCGGATATCTTCACAGAACAAGGAGTATTTAATATAGAAGATTCCCAGTATTATCTCACAAAGGCAAAAGAGATGGGATTTAAGCTGAAAATCCATGCGGACGAAATGTGCCCTCTGGGAGGAGCACAGCTGGCGGCCCGGGTGGGAGCTGTGTCTGCAGATCATCTGCTGAAGGCTTCTGACGAAGGAATCCGGCAGATGAAAGAGGCCGGGGTGATCAGTACCCTCCTTCCGGCAACTGCTTTTTGCCTCAAAGAGGAATATGCTCCGGGCAGAAAAATGATCGACGAAGGCTGCGCTGTAGCCATTGCTTCGGATCTGAATCCGGGAAGCTGCTTTACCAATTCCATTCCTCTGCTCATTGCTCTGGGATGCATCTATATGAATATGTCTGTAGAGGAAGTGATCACAGCTCTCACCATAAATGGAGCTGCAGCTGTGGACCGGGCGGACAGGATCGGCAGTATTGAGCCGGGAAAACAGGCGGATATGGTTTTTCTGAAATATCCTTCTGTTTATTATCTGCCTTACCATACCGGCATTAATCTTGTAGAAACTGTAATAAAGAACGGAGAAACCGTATATCACAAAGAATGGATTTAACTATGACCGTACATGTGGAAATAGTATAAGAAATAAAGGAGAACAGTACCATGGAAAAAATTATTGAATGTGTACCAAATTTCAGCGAAGGAAGAGATAAAGAAAAGATTGAGAAGATCGTAGACTGCTTCCGGAACGTGGAAGGAGTAAAATTACTGGACTACAGCTCTGATGAAGATCATAACAGAAGTGTTGTCACAGTGATCGGAGAACCTGAACCTTTAGGACAGGCAATGGTTGCAGCTATCGGCAAGGCGGTAGAGCTCATAGATATGACGAAACATCAGGGACAGCATCCTCGCATGGGCTGCGTAGACGTAGTGCCTTTTATTCCTATCCGCAACGCTACTGTAGAAGAGGCAGACGCTCTGGCAAAATCTGTTGCCAAAGAAGCTTCTGAAAAATTTGGTCAGCCATTCTTCCTTTATGAGAAATCTGCCACAGCTCCTCACAGAGAAAATCTGGCCAAGATCCGTCAGGGACAGTTTGAAGGAATGGCAGAAAAAATGAAAGATCCTATGTGGAAACCGGATTTCGGTCCTGATACCATTCATCCTACCGGAGGAGTTACCGCCATCGGAGCCAGAATGCCTCTGATCGCTTACAATATTAACCTGGATACATCTAATCTGGAGATCGCTAAAAAGATCGCAGATAAGATCCGTCATGTAAAAGGCGGCTTCCGCTACTGCAAGGCTATGGGCGTTATGCTGGAAGACCGGAATATCGCTCAGGTATCTATGAACCTTACAGATTATACAAAGACATCTGTTTATACAGTATTTGAAACTGTACGGATGGAGGCAAGACGCTATGGAGTCAACGTCCTGGGCAGCGAAGTTGTAGGACTGGTTCCTCTTCAGGCATTAGTAGACTGCGCAGAATATTACTTGGGTCTGGAAGGATTTGAATCTAAACAGGTATTAGAGACAAGACTTTAATAGGTGTATTAAAAAATAAATAAGAGGTATATGCCATGAAAAATATGACAATTCAACAGTTTGCCATGCAGACAGCCTCTAATGAACCAGTACCAGGGGGCGGAAGTATTTCCGCCCTCGCAGGTTCTCTGGCGGCTGCTTTGACGGAAATGGTAGCGGGGCTGACTATAGGAAAGAAAAAATACGCAGATGTAGAAGAAGAGATGAAGGCGGCGATAGAACCTATGAAAGAGATATGCGCTCAGCTTTTAGACGATATTAAGAGAGACAGCGAGTCCTTTGACCAGTATATGCAGGCACTGACTCTTCCGAAAGAGACAGAAGAGGAGAAGGCAGCCAGAACAGAAGCTATGCAGAATGGCTTAAAAGCGGCTGTGGCAGTTCCCTTATCAGTGGCAAAGGCAGCCTGCGGTATCCTTCCCTATGCAGAAACTATGGTTGTAAAGGGAAATAAAACTGCTGTGACCGATGCCCTTGTAGCTACAATGATGGCAAGGACTGCTGTATTAGGCGCCGGGTTTAATGTGAAGATCAATCTGGAATCCATTAAGGATCAGGAATATGTAGACAGGATCGGCAAAGAGGTGGCGGAACTGGAAAAACAGGCTGTGGAGATGGAAAAGAAGATCCTGGCCCAGTCCGGTGTTTCCAGAAGCGCAGTAGAATAAGTTTCAGGGAAGGAAAGGAGGAGACCTGTGAAAATATTGAAAAATGCAGTAGCAGGGACTCTGGAATCCAGCGACCTGTTCATCCAGATCGAGCCGGATGATAAAGAACTGGTGCTGGAAATTGATTCTGTGGTGGCAAATCAGTATATGGATGCCATCCGGGGAGTAGTCTTGGATACTTTAAAGGAATTTGAAATTTCCACAGGGAAGATCTTTATTAAAGATAAAGGCGCTCTGGACTGTGTAATACGGGCCCGTATGGAGACTGTACTGAAAAGAGGGGGCGTTGTAAAAGAATGAGACGGACAATGCTATTTTTGCCGGGAAATACCCCTAATATGCTGATCAACGGCGATACTCTGGGGGCGGATACGGTGATCTTTGATCTGGAAGACGCTGTATCTCCAGATGAAAAAGACGCAGCCAGAATCCTGGTGCGCAATGCCTTAAAATACCAGTCTTTCGCTGGATGTGAAGTGGTAGTGAGGATCAATCCTACAGATACGGAATTTTGGAAAGAAGACCTGGAGGAGGTGATTCCTCTGAAACCGGATATGATCATGCCTACAAAGGTGAGCGGAAAGCAGATGATCCGGGAAGTTTCTGATTATATGAGCCAGGTGGAAGAAAAAAACGGTCTGGAAAAGGGCAGTGTAAAAATCCTTCCATTGATCGAGACGGCGCTGGGGGTTGAAATGGCTTATGAGATTGCTTCTGCAGATCAAAGAGTGGCCGGCCTTTTTTTAGGAGGAGAAGACTTTACTGCAGATATGCACTGTAAAAGGACAAAAGAAGGACAGGAAATCTTTTATGCCAGGACCCGGCTCGTATGCGCGGCCAGGGCCTGCGGGATCGAAGCCTACGATACTCCGTTTACAGATGTAGAAGATATGGAAGGCCTCAGAAAAGACACTGAGTTTGCCAAAAGTCTGGGATTTGCAGGAAAAGCTGTGATCTCGCCCCGGCATGTAGATATTGTAAATGAAGTGTTCTCTCCTACAGAGGCAGAGATTGAATATGCCCATGATGTAATGGATGCCATTGAAGAAGGCAAGCGCCAGGGTAAAGGGGTGATCTCTCTCAGAGGAAAGATGATCGATGCTCCTATTGTGAAAAGGGCCCGTCAGGTGCTGGAAATGGAAGAGGCGATTTACGGAGGTGGCTGCAGATGAGCAAATTAATCGGAACGATCAGAGAGGCTATTGAAAAGACAGGATTAAAAGACGGTATGACCATCTCCTTCCATCATCATATGCGCAACGGAGATTATGTGCTGAACATGGTCCTGGAAGAAGCAGCCGCCATGGGGATCCGGGATCTTACAGTAAACGCCAGCTCTATTTTTGATATTCATGAACCTATCCTTGAACATATAAAAAATGGAGTGGTGACCCAGATCGAATGTAACTATATGGGAGGCAAGGTAGGAAAAGCCATTTCCCAGGGAATCATGGAAAAGCCGGTGATCTTCCGGACTCACGGGGGAAGGGCCGGAGATATGGAAAAGGGATCTTCCAAAATCGATGTGGCTTTTCTGGCGGCTCCCTGTGCAGATGATATGGGAAATATCAGCGGAAAATACGGGCCTTCTGCCTGCGGCTCTCTGGGATATGCATTCTCAGACGCTATGTATGCAAAAAAAGTAGTGGCAGTTACAGACCATCTGGTCCCCTATCCATTGAGGGATGCTTCCATTGAGGAAGGCTATGTGGACTATGTGGTACAGACAGAACAGATCGGAGATCCTGCCAGGATCGTATCCGGGACTACCAAGATCACCAGAGATCCGGTAGGACTGAGGATCGCAGGACTGGCGGCTCAGGTGGTAAAACATTCCGGTTATCTGAAGGATGGCTTTTCCTTCCAGACAGGCGCCGGGGGAGCTTCTCTGGCAGTGGCAAAATATATAGAAGAGATGATGGAAAAGGACCATATAAAAGGAAGCTTCTGTATGGGCGGCATTACCGGATATATGGTAGATATGGCAAATAAAGGCTTTTTCGATACCATCTTAGATGTTCAGTGTTTTGATCTGAAGGCTATTGAATCTATCAGGGAGAACCCAAAACACAGAGAAATATCCGCTATGCGGTACGCCTCGCCGGCAGCGAAAAGCGCGGCGGTGGACAGTCTGGATGTGGTGATACTGGGAGCTACCCAGGTAGATCTGGACTTTAATGTAAATGTACATACAGATTCTAACGGCTATATTATGGGAGGCTCAGGGGGACACAGCGATACGGCTGCCGGATCAAAACTGTCGATCATCGTAGCGCCGCTGATCCGGGCCAGACTGCCTTTGATCGTAGATCAGGTTCTCTGTAAATCCACCCCGGGGGAGACGGTGGATGTGATCGTTACCCAGAGAGGTATCGCTGTAAATCCCAGACAGCAGGAACTGAAAGAAAAATTGATAAAAGCCGGACTTCCGGTAAAAGACATAAGAGAGCTGAAAGAGACGGCAGAAAAAATAGCAGGAGTTCCCAAAAAGATAAAAATGGGAGAGAAGACGGTGGCAAAGGTGCTCTACCGTGACGGCACAGTTCTGGATACTATCCGGAATGTAGCAGAAACATAAGAGATAAAGATGTGAAGGGAGAGGTTTTACAGTGGATAAGAAAAAACTGGTGATCGGCGTTATCGGCGCAGACGTCCACGCAGTGGGCAATACCATACTTCAGCATGCTTTTGAGGACGCTGGCTTTGAAGTGACTAATCTGGGGGTTATGGTATCTCAGGAAGAATATATCTCTGCGGCTATCGAGACTGCCGCAGACGCTATTCTGGTATCGTCTCTGTATGGACACGGCGAGCTGGACTGCCGGGGACTTAGAGATAAATGCGATGAGGCCGGCCTGAAAGGAATCCTTCTGTATGTAGGAGGGAATATTGTTGTAGGAAAACAGCCTTTTAATGAGGTGGAGAAGAGGTTTAAGGCCATGGGCTTTGACCGGGTATTCGGACCCGGCACTGCTCCGGAGACCACCATCGCTGCATTATATGAGGATTTTGGAATCGAGAAACCTGAAGCAGAAGAAGGATAAGTAAGGCGGTGAAGAAAATGAAACCAATCCTGTTGGTGGATTTTGGAAGTACCAATACGAAAGTAACAGCCGCGGATGTGGATGAATGCAGGATACTGGGTACGGCTACCGCATATACAACGGTGGAGACAGACATTAATGAAGGTCTGGGAAATGCATTGAAAATCCTGGAAAAAACTACAGGCCCCCTGGAATATGCCGAGCGGTACGCCTGTTCCAGTGCGGCGGGAGGACTGAAGATGATCTCCATAGGCCTGGTGCCCGAGCTTACCGCCCAGGCGTCAAGAGAAGCCTCTCTGGGCGCGGGAGCCAAAGTGTGGAAGACTTATTCCTTTCAGCTGACAAAAGGGGATATGGAAGAAATTGAAAATTATCATCCGGATATCATTCTCCTTACAGGAGGCACAGACGGAGGCAATACAGAAACTATCCTGTATAATGCCGGGGTTCTTTCACAACTAAGCTATGACTGTCCCATTGTGGTGGCAGGAAACAGAAATGCTGCTGATCAGTGCGAGGAGATCCTGAAAGACCGAAGCGTCTATGTCTGTGAAAATGTAATGCCCAGACTGGGAGAGCTGAATGTGCTCCCGGCTCAGAAACAGATCCGGGAGATTTTCTTAAAAAGGATCGTTCAGGGAAAAGGACTTTCTGAAGCGGCAGATCTGGTTTCGGGAATTATCATGCCTACCCCTTCTGCCATGCTGGAAGCTATGGAGCTTTTGTCAGAGGGATGGGAGGATCATCCCGGGATCGGAGAACTGGTAGCTGTGGATCTGGGAGGAGCCACTACCGACGTGTACTCTATTGCAGAGGGAAATCCGGTGAACATAGGCACTGTGATGAAAGGGCTCCAGGAACCTTACTCTAAGAGAAGCGTGGAGGGAGACATCGGGATGCGTTACAGTGTCCACGGAATCCTGGAAGCGGCGGGAGACCGGAAGCTTTCAGCATTATCCGGGATCAGCCGGAAGAGAGTGAGAGAGCTGGTGGATTTTCTTGGAAGCCATACAGATTATATACCGGACAATGAAGAGATGGAAAAAATGGACTTTGCTCTGGCCTGCGGAGCTGTAGAAACAGCGGTTTCCCGCCATGCAGGCACCCTGGAACAGGTTTACACCCCTACGGGACTGACCTTTCTCCAAAGCGGGAAAGACCTGCGGAGAGTCAAGTACGTGGTGGCCACAGGGGGAGCTCTGATCCATGCCAGGAATGTGAGGGAGATAGCGGAAAAAGCTCTCTATGACCCTCAGACGCCTAACTCTTTAAGGCCGGAAAAAGCCAAGATTCTCATTGATGAAAAGTACATTCTGGCAGCCATGGGCCTGCTTTCTCAATATTATCCCCTGGCTGCGCTGGAAATAATGAAGAAGGAGATTGCTGATTATGGACATAATGAATAAGAAGCTGTCAAACGACGAGTTTTATGGAATCCGCAAAGAAATTCTGGGACAATGGTCTACAGGCAAAGACGTAGATTTTGATGAAGCTATCGAATATCATAAAAGTATGCCTGAATCAAAAAGCTTTTCAAGAAAGCTGGCGGCAGCCAAAAAAGAGCGCAGGACCCTGATCCAGCCAAGAGCCGGCGTGGCTCTTATTGACGAACATATAAAACTTCTTCAATATCTTCAGGATAAAGGAGAAGCGGACCTTCTGCCGACTACCATCGACTCTTATACCAGGCAGAACCGTTACGAAGAGGCGGAAGAAGGGATCAAAGAGTCTATCCATACCAGAAAATCTATGCTCAACGGTTTTCCTGCTGTAAATCATGGAGTATACGGATGCCGGCAGATCATCGAAAATCTGGATATTCCGGTGCAGGTACGCCATGGCACCCCTGACGCCCGTCTTCTTACAGAAATCTGTTACGCGGGAGGCTTTACCAGCTACGAAGGCGGTGGAATTTCCTATAACATTCCGTATGCCAAGGATGTTCCTCTGGAGAGGACTATCTATGACTGGCAGTATGTAGACCGTCTGACCGGTATCTACGAAGAAGCAGGGGTATCTATTAACAGAGAGCCCTACGGACCTCTGACCGGCACGCTGGTACCCCCGTCTATGTCCAATGCAGTGGCTATTATCGAGGCTATGCTGGCGGCAGAGCAGGGCGTAAAAAATATTACTGTAGGATACGGACAGTGCGGAAACCTGGTTCAGGATGTAGCGGCTCTTCGTGTTCTGGAAGAGCTTACGGAAGAATACCTGGAACAGTATGGTTATGATGATGTGACAGTTACCACTGTTCTCCACCAGTGGATGGGCGGTTTCCCTCAGGATGAGGCAAAAGCCTTCGCTGTGATCTCCTGGGGAAGCTCAGTGGCAGCACTGGCGAAAGCTACAAAAGTAATCGTTAAGACTCCTCATGAAGCATTGGGAGTGCCGACCATGGAGGCGAACGCCCAGGGTCTGCGCTGTACGAAACAGGCTATCTCTCTGCTGGCAGATCAGGAGCTGAAAAGTTCCGCTCTGGAGCTGGAAAAAGCCATCATTAAAGAGGAAACCAGAGCAATTGTAGACAAGAGCTTTGAACTGGGAAAAGGAGACCTGGCATTAGGCGCCATCCGGGCGGTAAAAGCCGGAGTCATCGACATTCCTTTTGCACCCAGCAAATACAACTACGGAAAGATGCTTCCCGCCCGTGACTTTGAAGGCGCAGTCCGGTACCTGAACCCGGCCCATGTTCCTCTGCCAAAAGAACTGATCAACTACAACAGAAACAAAATCGAACACAGAGCAAAAATGGAAAAGAGAAAAGCATCCTTCCAGATGGTTATCGACGATGTATATGCCATCAGCAAAGGAAGACTGGTAGGCAAACCAAAATAAAACTGAAGAGGCAGTTTTCAGGAGACTCGCGGCAGACTGTGTTCAGCCCCTGAGCACCAGGCAGCGGGCTCAGACTCAAAAACGTTTTGCTCAGCCCCGCCAGCACCAGGCAATGGGGTCTAGGCTCAAAACCGTTTTCAATTCGCCTATCCCCCACTGCCAGGCCCTTGCGGGGCTGGGATATAGTCTCTGCACCTCTCAGCGCAAGCCAGATGTGAGAAACTGCCGCTTCAGAACTGCGGAAATATACATTCAAAGCACATTGTAAAATCAATAACAAACATACCGGAGCCGGATAAACAAAGACCGGATGGGCAGGGGCGGATTTTGAGGAGCCGCCGGAACAGCTTTGCAGAAATTGAACTATGTAAAGACCTGAATCCCAGTCCCCTTGAAAACCTACAAAACGCCGAAGAAGACACAGAGGTCTTTTCGGCGAATGAAAAAAGGGTTTTGAGCAAGAAAAGACCCCTGTGTCTTCTGAGGCCTGCAAACCCATCCAAGGGGACTGACCACGCCTTTCCCCGCAAACCCTTCCGGCTCCGCAAAAAGGAGAAAAAAATGAAAATAGTAGATCTTGTGTGTTCTAAAGCCAGAACTGGTTTTTTCTTTGATGATCAGAGAGCGATAAAAAAAGGTGCCGTATCTGACGGCGCGGCTTATTTTGGAGAAACTGTAACTCCCGGATTTAAGTCTGTAAGACAGGCGGGAGAGGCCATCTCTGTGATGCTGATCCTGGAGGACGGACAGATTGCCTGGGGCGACTGTGCCGCTGTTCAGTACTCCGGCGCAGGAGGACGTGATCCTTTGTTTCTGGCAGAAGACTTTATTCCTATTATCGAAAAATACATTAAGCCGGAGCTGGTGGGAAAAGAGGCTGACAGCTTTAAGGGACTTTGCAAAATGCTGGAGAATATCCAGGTGGATGGCAAGAGACTTCACACGGCCATCCGCTACGGCGTAAGCCAGGCGATCCTGGACGCGGTGGCTAAATCTACCAAACGCCTTATGTGCGAGGTTGTAGCCGATGAGTATGGAACAACGGTTTCTGAAGAACCGATTCCTATTTTTACCCAGTCCGGGGACAGCCGTTATGACAATGCAGATAAGATGATCTTAAAGGGAGCTGCGGTTATGCCTCATGCCCTGATCAATAATGTAAAGACCAAGTTGGGAGAGCATGGAGAGCTTTTGAAGGATTATGTGGCCTGGCTGCGCGACCGTGTGCTGAAGCTGCGCCATGACGAAAGCTATATGCCTATTTTCCATATTGACGTATACGGCACCATCGGAGCTATTTTCGGGGTGGATAATTATCCTGCAATGGCAGATTATCTGGCAGAGTTGGAAGAAGCGGCAAAACCTTTCCATTTAAGAATTGAAGGGCCTATGGACGCTGAGGAGAGAGAAAAACAGATGCTTTGCCTGAAAGGTCTGAGAGAAGAAGTAGACAGAAGAGGCATCCAGGTAGAACTGGTTGCCGATGAGTGGTGCAATACTCTGGAGGATGTAAAATACTTTGCAGACAATAAAGCCGGCCACATGGCACAGATCAAAACTCCTGACCTGGGAGGCATCAACAACATTGTAGAGGCAGTTCTCTACTGCAAGGAAAAAGGCTTCGGAGCCTACCAGGGGGGAACTTGCAACGAAACAGACCGTTCAGCCCAGGTATGTGTAAACTGCGCTATGGCTACAAAGCCGGATCAGATCCTGGCAAAGCCTGGCATGGGTGTTGACGAAGGCTACATGATTGTTTACAATGAGATGGAAAGAATCCTTGCTCTGAGAAAAGCAGGAAGGTAGCAGGAAACCTATAAGATACAAAAAAAGGTCAAACCTCTTTCAGAATGGATTCGGAAACTGGTTTGGCCTTTTGGATTTTAGCAGAGAGGAATATTTATGGCATATTCAAGACAAATGCAGGACAGCAACCTGTACAGCTTTTACTTTGCACCCAGGGGCAACCGGCGTATGGCGGATCTGGGGATGCAGCTGAGCCAAATGTATTTAAGCCCTTTTGACCATATCATAGGCATTATCGGAGATGCGGGAGCAGGAAAAAGCCTTCTGATCAAAGGCATGTTTCCCGGCCTTGACCTGACAAATGACGACGAAGGAGTAAATGTCCGTCCTCTGCCTCTTCTTCATGAAGATCTGTCAGATCCTTTTTCTCCCCATACTTACCACCTGGATATCCGTTTTGAATCTGCCTTTACTCAGATGCATGTGTTGGCAGAGGCCATTCTGGAGGCAGCCAGATATAAAAAAATGGTGATTGTGGAACACTTTGAACTGATCCATCCTTTTTTAAAAAGAAATGCAGATCTTCTGGTAGGGATCGGAGAGGAGATCATTATCACCAGGCCAAATATGTTCGGGCCTTTGCCGGAAAACATTGCCAATATTGTACATAAGTCTGTAAGGTATAGAAAAATGGCTCACACTCTGGAAGACCTTTGCGTGTACTTTATGGGAGAAGAAGCGGCTCAGGACGGCCCCAGATCTGATGTGCGCCATGGATTTGTCTTGCTGTTTGAAAAAAAACCCGGCACAGACCTCTATGAACTGGAAAAAAAGGTCCGGGAAGCAGTGAAAAAGGATCTGCCGGTTTCTTATTATGATGAGAACCATGTACAGATCGGAGACTATATTATGGAATGCCTGGGTCCCAGAATGCATATCTCCAGCACAGGAAAAATCGAAGATTTTACTTTGCTGAAAGAATATCCCCAGGATCCTGCTACAGGATACTATATGCTGATCGGCCTGATCGGAAAGCACTGTCCGGAGGATATCCGGAACCTGAACAGGATCGATCTGAACCGGCAGCTTCACAGAGGCTAGGATTGAGAAATGGAGGAAAAGGAAATGGTTCGCAATGTAGACGTAGAACTGCTTACTAAGAATATCAAAGAAATGTGTATCAAGGCTAATCATTATCTGGCGCCTGACATGGAAAAGGCTATGAGAGAAGCCTGTGAAAAAGAATCAAAGCCCCTGGCAAAACAGATCCTGGGGCAGCTCCTGGAAAACCTGGATATCGCAGGAAAGGATATGATCCCTATCTGCCAGGATACAGGAATGGCCGTTGTGTTCCTGAAGATCGGCCAGGATGTCCACTTTGAAGGGGGCAGTGTGGAAAAGGCGGTAAACGAAGGAGTGCGCCAGGGATATCAGGAAGGATATCTGAGAAAATCTGTGGTAGGAGATCCTCTGCTGCGGGTAAATACCAAAGACAATACGCCGGCAGTGATCCATTATGAACTGGTCCCCGGAGATCAGGTGGAGATCACTCTTGCTCCCAAAGGATTCGGAAGCGAAAATATGAGCAAGATCTGGATGCTGAAACCTGCAGACGGAGCAGAAGGAGTCAAAGAAGCGATCATTGAAACTGTAAGGGAAGCAGGACCAAATGCCTGCCCGCCTGTAGTTGTAGGAGTGGGTATCGGGGGCACCTTTGAAAAAGCTGCGATCTTGGCAAAACAGGCGCTTACAAGAGAAATCGGGACTCATTCTCCTCTGGCCCATATCCGGGAAATGGAAGAAGAGCTTCTCCAGAAGATCAACGAGATCGGCCTTGGACCTGCAGGCCTGGGAGGCGACACCACAGCCCTGGCAGTGAATATTAATACTTACGCCACTCATATCGCAGGACTTCCAGTGGCAGTAAATATGTGCTGTCATGTAAACCGTCATATTGTACGGACAATATAGAAGGAGAAAAACCGGAATTTTCAGGAGGAAGGAAAATGGACAGATATATGAATGCGCCTCTGGATCGGGAAGAGGTAAAGACTCTTAGAGCAGGAGATTATGTTTATATTACAGGAACTATCTATACAGCCAGGGATGCGGCCCATCTCCGTATGTCTCAGACTTTAGACAGGGGAGAAGAGCTTCCTATCAAACTGGAAGGAAATGTGATCTATTATATGGGGCCTACCCCGGCCAGACCGGGAAGAACTATCGGCTCCGCCGGTCCTACTACCGCCAGCCGTATGGATAAATACACTCCGAGACTTCTGGATCTGGGATTGACAGGAATGATCGGAAAAGGTAAGAGAAAACCGGAGGTCACAGAGGCTATTGTGCGGAACGGCGCTGTATTCTTCGCCGCTGTAGGAGGCGCGGGAGCACTTCTTTCCAAGTGCATTAAGAAAGCCGAGGTCATTGCCTACGAAGATCTGGGAACAGAAGCTATCCGGAAACTGGAGGTAGAGAACCTGCCGGTGATCGTAGTCATCGATTCCCAGGGAAATAACCTGTATGAGCAGGTGCTGGAGAAATAACATATAGATCGTCATACAAGAACTGCAGGTATACAAGGAAAATCTTGTACACCTGCAGCTCTTTTTGTCTTAAAAACTTTTTACCATAAAATGAGACACACATCTTTTAGAACAGCTTTCCGGCTGTTTTTTTTCTGCGCGGAATTTCTTTTTCCCTTAATAAATTAAAACTTTTTTCCCTAAAATAAAGAAGTAATAAAAAACAGGTGAATCCCAGGAAAGGAGGGATTTTTTTGGCGGCTAACTATGGATATGTCCGGGTCAGCAGCTGTGACCAGAATGAGGACAGACAGTTGATCGCACTGCGGAAGCTGGAGATACCGGAAAAGAACATTTTTATGGACAAACAGTCCGGCAAAGATTTTGACCGTCCCCAGTATAAAAGGATGGTCCGGAAACTTAAAAAAGACGACCTGCTTTATATCAAGAGTATAGACCGGCTGGGACGCAACTATGGGGAAATATTAGAGCAATGGCAGATTCTGACAAAGAAGAAAGATGTGGATATTGTGGTGCTGGATATGCCCCTTTTGGACACCAGGAGAGGCAAAGACCTGATGGGAACCTTTCTCAGCGATATTGTTCTCCAGGTATTGTCTTTTGTGGCAGAAAACGAACGGAGCAATATCCGGCAGAGGCAGGCAGAAGGAATTGCCGCAGCGAAAGCAAGAGGCGTCCGGTTCGGAAGACCCGAGATTGAAACCCCGGAATGCTTTGTATGGACGGTAAGAGCGTGGGAGAGAAAAGAAATTACAATACAGGAGGCCATCCGCCAGTGCGGGATGAGCGAGGCCACCTTTTACCGAAGACTGCGGGAATACAGACAGACATTAAAAATGGCAAAATAAAAGATTAACTATCAAAAGGTACACCTTCTGACAGTTAATCTACGGTGTTAATTATAATCTAATATTTCCTATAAATCAAGAAAATTTCATTTTTTTTTGAAGTGCTTAAAATTTTTGTAGAAATTTTTTCTGATTTAATACATAAAAAGGGATGATGTCAAAAAGTGTACTATTTGATAACATCCCTTTTTGTAATTTTGATATATAAAAAGACATCGGAAGAGAGTGCATCAGATAAAAGGGATAAAATAGATTGCTGTTAAGTTTTGTTTCATATGAGTTTTTGGCAGATGGTAACGTTGATGGAAATATAAGAGAAGGTGAGTCCTGTTACTCAATAGAATTTTAGTTTAAATAGAAGGACAGAATAAGAAAATATAAGTTGAAAATAGAAATAAACAGCAATGAGATATATGACTATGCAGACATTACAATGTAAAATCAAAAGGATGTTTTGCAAAATCTACACATAACATGGCCGGCACGTATAGTAATATACCTGAACAGGCCATTTTTTTATAAATGTGTATGGCACCTGATCCTTTCATGGCAGAAAGGAAAATGGGAAAGCGAAACAATTTCCCAACAGAGTTGATATAAAACTGGATACAATACAGTTTTATATATGCCTTCGCAGAGCGAAGGGTAAAAATTCAGAAAGAGAGGAGAATTCAGCGAGTATGAAAAGAAAACGTTGGATTGCTGCGTTCCTGTCACTGGTGATGATCCTGACAATGGTCTCGCCGGTCAGTGCAAAGGGATTCAGCAAAGATTCTAACAGTTCCCGGGATAAATATTCCTGGAGCCAGACCAAAGAGGAGTCTCCCAATGATAAAAAAGAGACTTCACAAGACACAGCTTCTTCCGATGAAACAGCTGCAGAAGAAGCAGCAGTTACAGATGAAACTGATGTAGAAGAGACGACTTCTACAGACGAAGCTGCTGAAGAAGAAGAGACTTCTGAAGAAACAGCCGCTGCAGATGAAGCTGTTGAAGAAGAAACACCTGCTTATATGGATGGCAGTCTGACTGGCAGTGACGGTATTTATAATGTTACCGTGACTCTCGGCGCAGATGCCCAGATTCCTGAAGGATCTTCCCTCAGTGTGAAAGAACTGACAGAGGAAGATGCAGCATACCAGGAAGCCAAAGAACAGGTACAGGCTGCTGAAGAAGAAGGCTTTGCAGCTTTGGATATCAGCATTCTGGATAATGAAGGCAATGAGATCGAGCCGAAAGCCGCTGTAGAAGTGGAAATCCAGCTGGCTCAGCTGCCGGAAAATGTAGACGCTGACACAGAGATCACAGTCAACCACATTGATGAGAGCACTGGCACCGCTGTGGTACAGGCTGTAGCAGATACAGCAGAAGAGACTGAAGGAACTGTGGAAGTAACCGAAGACGCTGCAGTAGTAAACTTTACAGTTGACAGCTTTTCAACATTCACCATTACATACGGAACTGCAGAGGAAGCAGAGGCAGATGATGGAGTTGAGGCTTATGCTTATGGAGATTTGACAGCTTATCTGGTGGATACTAATGGAAATCAGATTGATAGTACGACGATAAGCACCAGTGGATATGATAATTGGAGAAATGTCACCAATGCACGTCCGGAGACACCTAGCGGCTATACATATGTTAATGCACGGGCAAATAGTGTCAGCGGAGATGTTATTTCTCAAATACAATATAGTAATTGGTGGGGATGGCAGTACAGAACCAGTAATTCTAACTATGGAAGAGAATTAGATGCGATTTACTTTGTATATCAGTCCACAGGCCCTGTTCAGGTGACCTTATCCTTTAGTACCAATGGCGGCAGCAGTTCTGTTGATTCTATTTCCGGAACTTCGGGTACAAGTGTAACCCTTCCTTCTTATGAAGGAACAAAAAACGGTTATACTTTCCTGGGATGGGCAGACAGCAGTGCTGAATTCCCGGGAGGCACAGAGTACCGTGCAGTATATAAAGCAGGTACTTCCTATACACTGCCTACAAGCAATAAAACCCTTTATGCGGCATGGCAAAAGACGGAAGCTGACAGCACAGACGCATATTTCTATATTCGTCTGGATGGCCAGATTCCTTATGAGCCAGGTACATATCAGTCCGCCGATTATACGGTTGGTATCAAGATGGAGGACGTTATTACCCTTCAGCAGTGGGTTGTAGATGTTGATACAACAAATGAAGTTGTCGGAAACTGTGTTTCCAATAATGTGACTGCTGTTCTTACAACGGTTCCTGACGATGAGCTGATCCAGCGTGCTTTAGAAGTAACAAATGCTCAAAAGGGTACTCATTATTCATACAATCCGAATACTCAGTATATTCTCTGGTATGTTCAGAAATATCAGGGGCTTGGGGCAGATGCAATTGATGACCCTGATGGGGATGCATTCAAAACAAATGGCAATGGATGGCATATCGATGGTGTACTCCTGGACAGAGCAAAGGTAGCTATCTCATACGATGCAAATGTGCCTACAGGTGTAACTACGATTCCGGATATACCCCAAGGCTATGAGGTTGACAGAGGAACTGTTGTTACGGTTGGACAGACCGGTGGAGTGGGCGGCTCTATGGATTTTGCAAATCCTGAAATTCCTGGATATGTTTTTCAGGGATGGAACACCAGTAGTGATGGTACAGGTACCACATATGCAAATGGGGATACAATTGCTCTTTATAATAATGTGACTCTGTATGCAATGTGGTCCAAAGGCGGTAATACACTGAGTCTGACAAAGGTTGACGGCTTGGGAAATACTGTTAGCGGTGCATCCTTTACAATCTCTGACGGCTCCAATACCACAGAGTTTAATGCAGGAACGTACAGAAATAATGAGATCCAGACAGATACAGTTTATACAATTACAGAAACAAGCGCTCCTGAAAATTATGAGGGGCTGGATGAATCATTTAACTTTATAGTATCCTCACAGGGCGGCACAGGACTTACTGCTTACTTCTGTGATACAGAGGGTAATCAGGTAGAGGCTCCGGATGGTGTTTCATTAACTTATACCAACGGACTGACAAACATCAGAGTTACCAATATTGGTTACTTCTATGTATACCACTCCAGTGATCAATCTGTTGATACTTACCCAGTAAATGGAACCTTTGACATTACTGCTTTAGTTGCTGATGGATATCTCTATGGCGGTTACTATAGTGATTATAAGAAGGCAGGTACTTATGCAGGTGGACCGTATGCTACTTATGACGGTACTTCCTATGCTGGGGCAATTACCGGCTATTGGGATGGCAGTGCAGCTTATACAGAAAATGGTATGTCTATGACACCGGTTGCAGGACGGACATACTACTTGAAAGAGGTTCCTGATGAGTATTTTATGCCTTATATGGCAGTAGTTTATGATTCCTATGCAGACCCAAATACAGCTGAAGATATGTATCTGATTTCTGCAACAGATGATAAAAACTATCAGGACTTTGGCCTTTTAGCAGAAAATACATATACACAAGAAAAAGAATTTGCATTATCTTTTGCCGTACAGCAGCAGGTTAATGTCAGCACAAAGACGGTTATTACAGCGAAAACAGCTTTTGGTGTACCAACTGGATATTTGGGAGTTTGGAATGCTGGCGAAGAGCTTACTGTAGATAATAATTTCACTTATAGACCATATGTAGTGACTCCAGATGGAGTGACTGTTTATGGAACTACAACTAGAACAGTCTATACTGGAGATGTAACTTATAGAGGCGCATTAGATGAAGGCCCAGGAATACATAAAGTTGATACTATTTCCAATTAAAAAGTATGGCGTTCTGAAAGGAGGGTGGATTTATTAGAAGTATGGATGGATATGAATTTATTTCTTTTGATGAGTTATATAATGTCTATGAAATTACACGAGAAGAACTCAACATGATAGATTCTTCATTTATTGGAGAAACAAACAACGATGGAGTTTGGCTATATATTAGCGATAAGGATGAAAATGGACTTCCAGATTTTTATGATTCATATTTAGGAATTGATGTTATTTTAAAACCATCACAAGGTGTTGTTTTCGGCTAATATCATAGAAAATTATTCTAACTATTAAAAAAGGTTGTATGGTGTAGCCTTTGCATCATACAACCTTTTTTACAAGTGAAAGGCCTTTATGAAACAGAAAACATGCATTTGCCTTGCCGATATATCTTTTAGTTATATTTTTCGGCATTCTGAAACAAAAAAATATTTTGAAAAATATATTTGCAAAGAAGCTAGTGACGGAGAACTTCTGACTGTCACAGATGATTTATGGGAGCGCCATAGAAATGTTGCGGAGGTGAGTATTTCCGACAGTTATACGGAATTTTATGCTCTGCTGGGTATTACATCCAGGGCTCTGCTGAAGTATGGAAAGTGTCTGTTTCACGGAGTAGCTTTCCTCTGGCGCGATAAAGCATGGATTATCACTGCTCCAAGCGGGACCGGGAAAACAACTCAGTTTCGACTATGGAAGAAACTTTTTGGAGATGAAATTGAGCTGATTAATGGTGATAAGCCAATTATTGAGTGCAGGGAGGATGAGTCTGTATGGATATATCCTTCACCATGGAATGGAAAAGAGAATCTTTCCGGAACGAAAACAGGAAAGCTGGCAGGAATTATTTATCTTGAACAATCTGACCGCAATGAAATAAGCAGGATGGATATCCGGTCTTCTATGATTCCTATTTATCGTCAGTTTTTATACTATGGCGATTATGAGGAGGAAATCCGTGCAGTAGGGCATATGGAAGATGTGATTTTACGGAATATTCCCATTTGGAAACTTTGTAATCTGGGAGATGAGGCTTCTGCCGAACTGACTTATAATACTCTGCGTCAGTATTTGGAGGTTTGATATGAAAAAAATAAAAGTACATCCTGGTGTTGTGCTGCTTTCTGTATGTGATGAGTATCTTCTGATCTCCACACTTGAGGCAAGGAAGGACCTGCCTTATATTCAGCAGATTAATAGCGCAGCAGCCTATTACTGGAAGCTTCTTGAGCAAGATACGGATATAAAAATTATTGTAGACAAGGCAGCGGAAAAATTTAATATGCCCAAAATAAAAGCGTTGATTACAGTTAATAATTTTATCAATAAGCTTGCGGAGACTGGATATGTCACGGTCCAGGATGTGGAGGAACCTAAATGACAGCAGAACAGCATTTTTTTATTCAGATCCTGACAGATCATGTCCATGGCAGGCCTTCTGTTCCTGAGACGGATTCCTTAAATTGGGAAAAGGTCTATTACTATGCCCAGGAACAGGCGCTCCCCGGTCTGGTGTATGTCCAGACAAAGGATTTCTTTAAGAATCATAAGGATATTGCCCCGGATATTGAGGCGAAGCTGCATCAAGGTTTTTATTCGGACGTGTATCTGTATGCCAACCGCAGAGCAGAATTCCAGGCCTTTGCCCGGCAATGCAGAGAGGTTCCTATGATACTGATGAAAGGGATCGCCCTACAGGAGTATTATCCGGTTCCGGCTTTGCGCTCTATGGGAGATATAGATGTTGTCATCCATACAGAAGACCGGGAGAAGACGGACAGGGTCATGCTGGAAAACGGTTATAGCAAGATGGTAAATAACCATGCGGTATGGACCTATGACAAAGACTACATAGAATTTGAAATCCATGATCATATGTTTTATGAGTACCTGGCTAATGAAATCGATTACCGGAGTTATTTTGACCAGATCTGGGATCATATCAGCCCGGTGGAAGGAGAAGAGAACATTTATATTCCTGATGAGGAGTTTCACTTTCTATTTCTGATTACCCATCTGGCCAAGCATATTACCAATAAAGGGATTGGCTTCCGTGGATTTCTGGATCTGACTTTTATGATAAAAAGGGAGGGCAGGCAGATGGATTGGAAGTGGATCGAGTCAGAACTGGAAAAGTTGAAATTGCTGGACTTTACAAAGACATGTTTTGCCCTTTGCAGGAAATGGTTTGATCTGGAAATGCCTATAGAGACAGGGGCTTTAGATCCTGATTTTTATTCTCAGGTAACTGCCAAGATGTTCAATGACGGGATGTTCGGATTGGAAAATGAACAGAACGAGGCGGCTCATGCGGCAAAGGAAATCAAACGTTCGAAAGATTCTTATTGGATAAGCGCTGCAAAGCTGACTATTCACCGGCTTTTTCCACCTTATCGGGATATGCAGCTGGTGCCGTGGTACAGCTTTGTAGATGGCAGACCCTGGCTTCTTCCCTTTGCCTGGGTATACCGGTGGTTTTATACAGCAACTCATAAGTTTAAACAGAGCAAAGATCTGCTGACAGAACCTTTTGCCAAACGAAAGGCTATTGAAAAGCGTGAAAATCTCATCCGTGGATGGGGTCTGTAGAAAGGAGCAGGAAAAAATGAAGAAACATGTAATGGCATTTTTGATGTGCATGGTTTTATCTTTCAGCCTTACCTCCTGTACGGGATGCGGGGATGACGAGACTGCCCGGGAAGATGTTCAGGCATCTTCTCAGGAAGAAGAGCAGGAAGAGGAACCTGCGGGGGAAGAGGCACAGGAAAATGACACATCTGCCCAGGACAGCCAGCAGGAGACTGAGACATCCGACACAGGAGAAGAGGCAGAAGAAAGCACAGAAGAAAACTCAGAATCTTCTTCTGATGGTGGCGCTGCATCTGAAACTGGCGATTTCCAGGGACTAGAAGTCCAGAATGAGATAGAAATTGAGCTGGAAGAAGGACAGGGAGTAGCAGGAGGCTGATAAGGTACAGAAAATTTTGAAATGGCGGCGAAAAGTAATGAAATATAAAGACCTCACCGGCCTCCGTATCGGAAAGCTTACGGTCCTGGAACCTACAGACCAGCGTGTCCGCAGTGCAGTGGTGTGGAAATGCCGGTGCGATTGCGGCAGGGAAATTTTTGTAGAGAGCCGCCGGCTGAAGCCGGGGGTGATCTACAGCTGCGGCTGTGAAGATCCTCCCTATACAGTGGGGAAGGATCTTACCGGTCTGCGGTTTGGAAAGCTGACGGTCCTGAGAAAATCAGAGAATAAGGCCAAGGACAGAAACCCTCTGTGGGTCTGCCAATGTGACTGCGGGAATCTCATAGAGACTACAAAAAGGCGGCTGGTCACAGGAAGTACCAGAAGCTGCGGCTGCGGGAGAACCCCTCCTTTGAAGGATTGGGTGGGAAAGCGTTTTGGAATGCTTACAGTGCTTTCCTATGCAGGAAAAGAGAATGGCTTTCATATCTGGCACTGTCAGTGTGACTGCGGGAATACTGCAGATGTCCGCCAGTCGAATTTGCTCAGAGGCACTACATTAAGCTGCGGCTGCCAGCGGAGTCCTCAGAAGAATCTTCATTATGCAGAAGGAACCTGTGTGGAAATGCTTCGGACAGAAACTATGTATAAGACAAACACCAGCGGGGTCCGGGGCGTCTACTACAGTACAAAGCGTAATAAATGGATCGCTCAGATCATGTTTAAAAAGAAGTGTTATTATCTTGGGGGATATGACCGGCTGGAGGACGCGGCCAAGGCCCGGGCCGAGGCGGAAGAGAAGATTTTCGGAAATTTTCTGAAGTGGTACCAGGAGGAATATCCGGATAAGAAGAAGGATATCGGAAAGAATAAAGTAAGGTTGTCATAGGGGGCTGTCGGCTGATGCCGATCTTGCCCTCTTTCTTTTTGTGCGATAGCCCGGCAAGCGATTGCCGCAAGGGTCTAATACCCCGATGCTTGCATCGGAGATCCTTGTACGGTTATAAACAGAAATCGCTAAATAAGGGGTAGGTACAGCCAGATGACTACGGCAGAAAACCAAGGAAACGCTAAATAGGGGGTAGATACAGCCAGGCGACTACGGCAGGAAATCAAGAAATCGCTAAATAGGGGGTAGATACAGCCAGATGACTGCGGCAGAAAACCAAGGAATCGCTAAATAAGGGGTAGATACAGCCAGGCGACTACGGCAGGAAATCAAGAAATCGCTAAATAGGGGGTAGATACAGCCAGATAACTACGGCAGAAAATCAAGGAATTACAGAATAGGCGGTAGAAACACCAAAAAGAACAGTTAAAATTTAGAAAATTGGTCAAGTCCATATTTGTGTGTAAATTACCTTTAGGTCTATGATGACCATTTAGGCTGCCAGTAATGCTTTCTGTTCCTCTGCAATCCGCACCAGGTTCTCAGGGATATCTGACTGTATTAGATTTTTGTATGTTTCCTTGCTAAACATTGCGGTTCGAGACTGCTGCACATTGCTGTGCTCGATCAGTAGAGAGCCCATCAAACGAATGATAGAATCTACATTTGGAAAGATCCCAATTACTTTTGACCGGCGTTTCAGCTCCCGGTTGAGCCTTTCCAGATGATTGGTTGTCCGGCAGGCTTGTCTTATGCGTCCCGGCATTATCATGGCCGTCATTGCATTTTCAAAGCCCTCATCCAGACATTCCATTGCTTTTTCAGCAATCTCTTTATA
>DWUX01000130.1 GCA_019120545.1 Candidatus Blautia stercoripullorum
CCCCTTCCTCTTTCTGGTATCTTGTCTATATCATGTTTATTCAAAGGTTTTGACTTTTAGAACAAGTTTTTTTCATTTTTATTTTCTTGACAGGTACGATTTTCCCTAAAGATACTGTCTGAGGCCCTGGATTTTCCCCAGATTCCTCTATTGATACTTATATTTAAGTGTGATAGAATGAATTCCGGATTTCAAGGAAAAAACCATATAAATATTAGAAAAGAGGTTATTGTCATATATGAAAACTGTTAGAGAAGATATCCGCAACGTAGCCATTATCGCCCACGTTGACCACGGCAAAACTACCCTGGTAGACCAGCTTCTCCGTCAAAGCGGCGTCTTCAGGGAAAATCAGGAAGTCCGTGAAAGAGTTATGGATTCCAATGATCTGGAGCGTGAAAGAGGCATTACTATTCTCTCCAAAAATACAGCTGTACATTATAAGGGTACCAAGATCAACATTATCGATACCCCAGGCCATGCCGATTTCGGGGGCGAAGTAGAACGGGTTCTGAAAATGGTAGACGGCGTTATTCTGCTGGTAGACGCATTCGAGGGTGCTATGCCGCAGACAAGATTCGTTTTAAAAAAGGCCCTGGATCTGGATCTTCATGTAATCGTCTGCATCAATAAGATCGACCGGCCGGAAGCCCGCCCCAATGAAGTTATAGATGAAGTTCTGGAGCTCCTTATGGATCTGGATGCTTCCGATGAACAGCTGGACTGTCCATTCCTCTATGCTTCAGCTAAAACCGGTCATGCCGTTCTGGATCTGGCAGATACACCGGAAAGTATGGAACCCCTCTTTGAGACCATTCTGAAATATATCCCCGCTCCTACAGGAGATCCAGATGCTCCTACCCAGGTGCTGATCAGTACTATCGACTACAATGAATATGTAGGCCGTATCGGTGTAGGTAAAGTAGAAAACGGAACTATCCGTGTAAATCAGGACGTGGTACTGTGCAATCATCACGATCCGGATAAAATGAAAAAAGTAAAGATCAGCAAACTCTATGAATTTGACGGTTTAAACAAAGTAGAAGTAAAGGAAGCAGGAATCGGTTCCATCGTAGCCATTTCCGGAATCGCGGATATCCATATCGGAGATACACTCTGCTCTCCGGAAAATCCTGATCCTATTCCTTTCCAGAAGATTTCTGAACCGACTATCTCTATGAATTTCCTGGTAAATGACAGTCCCTTTGCCGGCCAGGAAGGTAAATTTGTTACCTCACGCCATTTAAGAGAACGTCTTATGCGGGAGCTGAACACAGATGTGAGCCTTCGTGTAGAAGATACCGACAGTACAGATTGTTTCAAAGTTTCAGGAAGAGGCGAGCTTCACCTTTCCGTATTGATCGAAAACATGAGACGTGAAGGATATGAATTTGCAGTAAGCAAAGCTGAGGTTATCTATAAAGAAGATGAAAGAGGCAGAAAGCTGGAGCCTATGGAAATCGCTTATATAGATGTCCCGGAAGAATTCTCCGGCACTGTGATCCAGAAACTCAGTGAAAGAAAAGGAGAACTCCAGGGTATGAGCCCCGCCAGCGACGGCACCACCCGTCTGGAATTTCACATACCTTCCCGTGGTCTTATCGGTTTCCGCGGCGATTTTCTGACTTCAACCAAAGGAACCGGCATCCTGAACACAGCTTTTGACGGTTATGCCCCATATAAAGGAGATATCCAATATCGTAAACAGGGATCTCTGATTGCCTTTGAAACCGGAGAGGCTGTTACCTATGGACTATTTTCCGCTCAGGATAGAGGAACCCTCTTTATCGGCCCTGGCGAAAAAGTATACAGCGGTATGATCATCGGCCAGAGCGGAAAGCCTGAAGACATTGAACTGAACGTATGTAAGACCAAGCATCTTACCAATACCCGTTCCTCTTCTGCAGACGAAGCACTGAAGCTGACACCCCCCAGGATACTCAGCCTTGAGCAGGCTTTGGAGTTTATTGATACCGATGAACTGCTGGAAGTTACCCCTAAATCTCTCCGCATCCGGAAGAAAATCCTGGATTCCCGTCTGCGAAAAAGAGAAAACATGAAAAAATAAGTTTACCGACAAACTTCAAAAAGTTCTGTCCATAGATCAGACTTTATTCAAAGCTCTCGCCTATGGGCAGGACTTTCTTTATTATCTTTTAACCTCTCTTTCAATTGTCATTTTTTTGACAATTTTTTCTCCTTTAGAATTGACAGCTATTTTTATAAATTTTACTTTCTATCTCCGCCGTTTATATTTTCAGATAATTATATATTTAACAATCTTTTTTCTTTATTTTTTTCAGAAAATATAGTAAAATAAAACTATATTATTCAGTGACTCAGCAAAATAATTTTGCAAAAAAAGTATTGACATTTTTTTAACAATACTTTATAATAACCTCAGAAATTGTTAAATAATTATCAATATCAACAGAGGAGTTTTCTCTGTTATATAAATTATTCATTTTACATTTTAAGGAGGATTTCCCATGGCTAAGAAACCAGAAAGCAATGTACCGGAAACTGTCAACAGTGTAGAAGCTCTTCAGGCAAAAATCGCTTCTATGCGGGAAGCCCAGAAAAAGTTCGCTTCTTATACTCAGGAGCAGGTAGACAAAATCTTTTTCGAGGCTGCTATGGCTGCAAACAAACAGCGTATTCCTCTGGCCAGAATGGCCTGTGAAGAAACAGGCATGGGAGTTCTGGAAGACAAGGTCATCAAAAACCACTATGCTGCCGAGTATACATACAATGCATATAAAAGGGTGAAAACCTGCGGTGTTGTAGAAGAGGACAAGTCTTACGGAATCAAAAAGATCGCAGAGCCTGTGGGAATCGTAGGCGCCGTTATCCCTACTACCAACCCCACCTCTACTGCTATCTTTAAATGTCTGATCTGTTTAAAGACCAGAAATGCCATTATTATCAGCCCTCATCCACGTGCAAAGAAATGTACTATTGAGGCTGCAAAAGTAGTTCTGGAAGCAGCTGTCAAGGCAGGAGCTCCGGAAGGCATCATCGGCTGGGTAGAAGAACCGACTCTTGAACTTTCCAATGAACTGATGCGTTCTGCAGATGTGATCCTTGCAACCGGCGGTCCTGGAATGGTAAAGGCTGCCTATTCTTCAGGAAAACCAGCTATCGGCGTAGGTCCCGGAAACGTACCTGTAATCATGGACAGTACCTGTGATATCCAGACAGCTGTATACTCTGTAATTCATTCTAAAACCTTTGACAATGGTATGATCTGTGCTTCTGAACAGTCTGTAACAGCAATCGCAGATATCTATGATAAAGTAAAAGCAGAGTTTGTCAACAGAGGATGCCATGTCTTAAACGGTGAAGAATTGGATAAAGTCCGTAAGATCATCCTTACGGAAGCCGGCACAGTAAATGCCAAGATCGTAGGCCAGCCTGCTTCCGTTATCGCAGAACTTGCCGGTATCTCTGTACCAAAGAATACAAAGATCCTTATCGGTGAGGTTACTTCTGTAGATATCTCAGAGCCTTTTGCACATGAGAAACTTTCTCCTGTTCTGGCCCTTTATAAGGCAAAAGACTTTGACACTGCCCTTGACATGGCAGATCAGCTGGTAAAAGACGGCGGCTATGGACATACAGCTTCTATCTATGTACATCCTTCACAGACCGAAAAGCTGGCTAAATTTGCAGACCGTATGAAAACCTGCCGTATCCTGGTTAACACACCTTCATCTCAGGGCGGTATCGGTGATCTGTACAATTTCAAACTGGCTCCGTCACTTACTCTCGGCTGCGGATCCTACGGTGGAAACTCTGTATCTGAAAACGTAGGAGTTAAACATCTTCTGAATACCAAGACCGTTGCCGAAAGGAGAGAGAACATGCTGTGGTTCAGAACACCTGAAAAGGTTTATTTCAAAAAAGGCTGTCTGCCAGTAGCTTTAGACGAGCTGAGAACTGTTTACGACAAGAAAAAAGCATTCATCGTTACAGATACCTTCTTATATAAGAGCGGATATACAAAACCAATCACAGACAAACTGGACGAAATGGGCATCCAGTATGACTGCTTCTTCGATGTAGCTCCGGATCCAACCCTTCAGTGCGCACAGAAAGGTCTGGAACAGCTGAAGGATTTCGAGCCCGATACGATCATTGCTCTGGGCGGCGGATCTGCTATGGATGCGGCCAAGATCATGTGGCTGATGTATGAACATCCTGAATGCAAATTTGAGGATCTGGCTATGGATTTCATGGATATCAGAAAAAGGATCTATGTATTCCCGAAGATGGGTATTAAAGCAATGATGGTTGCCATTCCTACCTCTTCCGGTACAGGTTCCGAGGTAACACCTTTCGCCATCATCACAGATGCCACCACAGGAACCAAATGGCCTATCGCAGACTATGAGTTAATGCCAAACATGGCTATTGTTGATACAGATTTTATGATGACTCAGCCGAAAGGGCTGACCAGCGCTTCCGGTATTGATGCTCTGACTCATGCATTAGAGGCATACGCTTCTATTATGGCTACAGACTTTACCGACGGTATGGCCTTAAAGGCAGCTAAACTGATCTTTGACTATCTGCCTTCCGCATACGAAAACGGCGCCGCTGATCCTATCGCCAGAGAGAAAATGGCAAACGCTTCCACCCTTGCAGGTATGGCATTCTCCAATGCTTTCCTGGGAATCTGCCACTCCATGGCTCACAAGCTGGGCGCTTATCATCACCTGCCTCACGGTATCGCAAATGCTCTGCTGATCGAGCATGTAATGCGCTACAACGCCGATCCGGCTCCTACAAAAATGGGAACATTCTCCCAGTATCCATACCCGCATGCTAAGGAAAGATACTGCGAGATGGCTCGTTTTGTAGGCATCCAGGGCAAAAATGATGATGAAGTATTTGAAAACTTCATTAAAGCCATCGCTGATCTGAAGGCAAGAGTCGGCATTAAGAGAACTATCAAAGAATATGACATTAAAGAGGAAGATTTCCTGGCAACTCTGGATGAAATGGTTGAAAACGCATTTAATGACCAGTGTACAGGCGCTAACCCAAGATACCCGCTGATGAGCGAAATGAAAGAAATGTACTTAAAGGCTTACTACGAAGGATAAAATTCTCTTTTAAGCCCCTTACGCAGCCCCCGGAATTCCCGGGGGCTGCTGTTGATGAATGCTCTTTTTAAATATTGACTTTCTCCTTAGAAGAAGCTATACTTATTCCATTCTAATGTTCTAAGGAGCTTTTTATTATGTATATTTTTATCTTTTCTAAACCCATTTGACGGCATTTTCCTGAGTCTTATCAGATCCCGGATTATTGCCATGGAATTTGACAGGCTCTTGTTTTATTGTCGTCAAACTGTATATGGAAAGGATAATAGAATATCATGAAGAAGAATCTCTGTCTTTTATACGGGATTGCTTTCTTACAGGGAATGGTATTTTACAGCCCAGCCTCGGTTTTGTACCGTCAGGCGGCGGGGCTGAATATTTTCCAGATTTCTGTTATAGAGAGTATATCCCTTTTTTTATGTTTCGCTCTGGAAATCCCATGGGGGATCCTGGCAGACAGGATCGGCTATCGGATTACCATGAGCCTGTGCTGTTTCTTTTACTTTATTTCCAAAATTATTTTCTGGAAGGCCTGGAGCTTTCAGGATTTCCTTTTAGAGCGGATTTTTCTGAGTATTGCAGTCTCCGGGCTATCCGGAGTAGATATTGCTCTCCTGTATCTTTATGCCCCTGAAGGAAAATCCCAGAAAGTCTTTGGCCTATATGAAGGTCTGGGAACCGGCGGACTTCTGACTGCTTCGATCTGCTTCTCTCTTTTTTTAAAAAACAACTGGCGCAGGGCAGCTCTGCTCACCGCCGCCGCTTACGGCATTGCCTTTGTTCTTGCCCTGTTTCTTTTGGAGGAAAAGCCAGAAAGATTAAAAGTTTCTCTTACAAAAACTGAAAAAAGAACTCTGAAACTTTCCCGGAGTTTCCTATTTACGTTCAATCCCCCTTTCTTTCTGTTTCTTTTCGGAGCAGGACTTCTGGGAGAGACCCGACAGTATATCACTGTATTTTTAAATCAGCCCCAATATATTGCCTGCGGCCTGTCAGCCGGCTCAATTGCTCTGCTGTACATTCTGACCCTGATTGCAGGCATGACAGGTCCCTGGTCTGACTTTCTTACAAAGAAACTGGGCATTCCCTTATTCTCTGCCTGCTGCTTCTTGTGCCCGGCCCTCCTGTGTTTCGTATTGGCACATACCCGCAGCCCTCTGCTTTCTGCTATATGTATTCTGGGTATCCAGGGATTTGTCTCTCTTTTTTTACCTCTACAATCGGAACTGCAGAACCAGGAAATCTCCGCTGCCCACCGGGCTGCGGCTCTGAGCCTTCAGGCTATGTTCCTGGAACTGACCAGTGCAGCATTAGAACTGATATTCGGATCTATGGCTCAGAAAAGCCTCCGTCTATCCTTTTCAGCAGGAGTTTTTTTCTGCGGTGCAGGATTCCTTCTGTTTCTTCTGTGGTACAGATACAGCCTAAAAAGACATTAAATCTGCTGCTGAAACATCCAGTTATCATCTAGATTCTGGATAATGTCAAAAATTATAAAACACAGATGGTAGAATTTTCATTCTACCATCTGTGTTCCTTCTCCAAAAAATTCATAAACCTGTCCATCTTCCAAAGTAATTCCTTTGGCTTCAGCCAGTTCCTGAACTGTTACCAATTTGTATCCTTCTGCCAGGAGATCCGGGATCATCCTGATGGCCGCATCCACCGACCATTCATGGATATCGTGCATAAGCACTACAGATCCATCCTGAGCATTGTCCATCACACACTGATAAGTCTGGTCCTCGCTTTTGGTCTTCCAGTCTTTGGTGTCAATGCTCCATTTAACTATAGGCATTTCTGCCAGATCCTGAACCTGGTTATTATAGCTGCCTCCGGGAGGTCTCAATGTGTCCGGCATCTCTCCCGCAGCATTCTGGATCAGACTGCTTGTCTTATCAATTTCCTCCGAAATCTGATCCTTCGTAAGTTTTGTCAGATCCTTATGGTCATATGTATGATTTGCCAGCTCCATTCCCAGATCTTTCATCCGCTTTACAATATCTGGATAATTTTCCACATTCTGGCCCAGCATGTAAAAAGTTGCCTTTGCATTATTTTCCTCCAGACAATCCAGGAGTTTCTCTGTATATGGACCTGGACCGTCATCGAAAGTCAGTGCTATCAGCGGAGGCGTCTTAGAACTGTCATAAACTCCATTTTCATCAAAATAGCAGTCTTTTCCATCTATCTCTTTCCACCCTGTGAGCACATATCCATTTTTATCAAAATAATATTCCTGTCCGTCTATTTCCTGCCATCCATCCTGGTAGATCGTACCATCGGCATTGCGGTACCACTTTCCAAGCTCACTATTCTGCCATCCTTCCACGGCAGTACTTGAAGAAAACTTTTCTATATCTGTGCCGGACATCACCGGTTGTTTCTGGGCCTGGATATCCCCTTCCTTGACCATGTTTTCTACAGAAGACTGAAAACTGCGGGTCTGTATCATATCTGCCAGTTTTCCTGCCCCGATACCTGCCAGAACAAGAGCCAAAAGAATCATGGCGGCAAAAGGAAGACACCGTACAATCTTTCTTCTCTGGATCTGCCTCTGCTTTTCGGCCCTTCTTCTTTCTAACATTCTATGGAGTCTGGCTTCATATTCTTCATCTGTATGAATCTCAGGAAGAACTGCTTCTCCATTCTCTTTTTTTCTCTGAGTTCTTATTCTTTTACTCATATGTATCCGTTACGGCTCCTTATTTCTCATCTGTTTATTCATTATAACGAATACCCTTCTATTTGTATAGAGGCTTTCTTCATCTTCTCCCATCTTTCTACAAAATTCCCAGGTGTTCCAGCAATATGCGGACTCCCAATATAACTAAGATAATCCCTCCTGCCAATTCAGCCTTGGATTTGTATCTGGCTCCGAAGATATTTCCCACTTTTACTCCTACAGCGGACATAAAAAAGGTGATCATGCCTATAAGACCTGCTGCCAGGATAATATTCACATGAAGAAAAGCAAAAGTCACTCCTACCGCAAGAGCGTCAATACTCGTAGCTACAGCCAGGGGAAACATGGATTTCGCTCCCATGTTTCCCTCTGGACAGACTTCTTCTTTGTCCATAGACTCCCGGATCATATTGATTCCAATAAAGCCCAGAAGGATAAAAGCGATCCAATGGTCTACCGCAGTGATCTTGTCCCGGAACTGACTTCCAAGAAAATATCCCAGGACAGGCATCAGAGCCTGGAATCCTCCGAACCACAGACCTGCTGTCACCATATGTTTTACCGACAGCTTTTCCTGAGCCAGACCTTTGCAGATGGAAACCGCAAAAGCATCCATCGCCAACCCCACAGCCAGGGAAAATAATGTTAAAATATCCATTTTGATCTCCTCTCTTTTTCACCATAAATTTCAAATCCCGACACAGAGCCGCTGCGATACTGCGGACAGGTCCAGGCAAAGCCTGTGGCTGTCCGTTGTCCTGCAAATGCCTGCTCCCGCAAGCACGGCAGTCGCTTGCCGGGCATAATCGAGTAGGAGACGGTGACTAGCCGCCGTCCTCTCACACCACCGTGCGTACCGTTCGGTACATGGCGGTTTCAATAGTTGATGTGCAGAGACTGATAGGCTGTTTCCACTGTTTCCAGATACACATCCGTATCCGCCGGCACAGCCGTCCATTCAGGCTTTTGATGTCATTCTTCATATCCGCTATCCCATAGTAGTTCAACCATCCTCTCATGTAGGTCTTTATCTTTCCCATGGTTCGGATGATACTCCCGCACCTGCTCCGGGAAGTGAGCTGACGCAGTTTATCCTTGGCTTTCTTCCATGACTTCCCATGGACCCGGATATAGATTCCTTTTCCATTCTTCCCAAAACAAAAGCCAAGGAACTTAAAATTTCGGATGGCGGATACATGGCACGCCCCGCCTGTGAAATTCCCAGTCAAATTCATTCAGATACACATTCGCTAAGAATGGGGATAGGTTTCCTCCCTGCGGAGAGCCTTCCTTTGTTTCTGTTACAACACCGTTTTCCATCACGCCACTTTTCAGATACCGTTTTACCATTTGTACGACTCTTTCGTCTTTGACCTGTTTCCTCAACAGGTTCAGCAGTATCGTATGGTTCAGTGTGTCGAAATATTTCGACAGGTCGAGGACAACTGCTCTCGTATATCCCTGCTCAATATACTCTTTTATCCTGGCAATGGCGTCTTTTGCTCCTCGTCCCGGACGGTAGCCAAAGCTATCCTCCGAAAACAACGGTTCATAGATCGGCACGAGCTGCTGGAGCATTGCCTGTTGGATAATATGATCATTCCATCAACTCCCGGCGCTCCCTTGTTCGCCTTCACTCTCTTGTAAGCCCTGTTCAGGTTGTCCTTGTCCAGTATCTTACTTAGGATGTCCGGCTCTGCACTGTCCCTTTCCTTCCATGTCCGGTTGAATGAGCGGTGCGCTCTCACATACCCTTTGTGTTCCGCACTATTTCTTTGCGAGCAGCTTTCTCTGTTTTCTGCACCCATCTACCCATTCCTCCTTTCCCTATCGTACTAAAGACTCCTATTGATTCAGCCCTTCACCGAAAAGAAAACTTCCAGTTACTATGGCCTCTGCTGACTTCTGTGCGTTCAACGTTACCTTTCGATAACGGTTACTCTTTTCGGAGCGTACCGCACAGACTTCCCTGGGTACCACACGTTTCTTTCCCTCCATCCATCTGCCGCATTTACTGCACCTGATTCCGTGTAGCTATTGGGCTTTGCCTTGGCGAGCAGACTTCCCCTCATGCACAGCCTTATATACGTTTCCTGTTCGTCAGACCAGAGGTTTGCCCGTGAGTTAGTAGGTTCCCCACATCCGGCTTCCTTCAGATTTGCAGTCGCCTGCAACACCCTTGCCTTCGGCTATATCCTTCCCACTACCGGGCGGAT
>DWUX01000131.1 GCA_019120545.1 Candidatus Blautia stercoripullorum
AGTTTAAAACCATTAAGGCTGCCATTGAAGTTAATGATAACCAAAAATTAAAATTGATAAAGAAAGCAAGACAGTATTACAGTTCACTGGAAGGTCTGACTGTAGCCGTACTGGGGCTTACTTTTAAACCTGGAACAAATGATCTGAGAGAAGCACCTTCTATTATAAACGTAGGGATTCTTCTGGATGATGGCGCGGTGGTAAAGGCCTATGATCCTGTGGCGGAAAAAGAATTTGATAAATTATACCCAGGGAAAATTACTTATTGCAAGAAACCGGAGGAGGCTTTAGAAGGGGCAGATCTGTGTATGATCTATACAGAATGGGAGGAGATAAAAAAACTTACTCCGGAAATATTCTGCAGCAAAATGAAAAAACCTATCATTTTAGATGGAAGAAATTGTTATTCAGTAAAAGATTTTGAAAATCTGCCTTTGGTATATGACTCTATAGGAAGAAAAACAATTCACAATATTTAGCAAGACGGAGAAAACAACAGGAGGAAGATTTATGTCTGCAATAGACCAGAGCAAAATTCGTAACTTTTGTATTATTGCGCATATAGACCATGGAAAATCAACCCTGGCGGACCGGATTATTGAAAGAACCGGTCTGCTTACGGAGAGAGAGATGCAGGCGCAGGTTCTGGACAATATGGATCTGGAAAGAGAAAGAGGCATTACCATAAAGTCTCAGGCTGTGCGTACGGTATATAAAGCAAAAGATGGTGAGGAATATATTTTTAACCTTATCGACACCCCGGGACATGTGGATTTTAATTATGAAGTTTCCAGGAGTCTGGCTGCCTGTGACGGCGCTATTTTAGTAGTAGATGCAGCCCAGGGAATAGAAGCTCAGACGTTAGCAAATGTTTATCTCGCCTTGGATCATGACTTGGATGTGTTTCCGGTCATTAATAAGATAGATCTGCCAAGTGCAGATCCGGAACGAGTGATCAATGAGATTGAGGATGTGATTGGTATTGAGGCTCAGGACGCTCCAAAGATTTCTGCAAAGACAGGGTTAAATATAGACCAGGTGTTAGAACAGATTGTAAAAAAGGTTCCTGCTCCCAAAGGAAGCCCGGATAATCCTCTGCAGGCTTTAATCTTTGATTCGATTTATGATTCCTACAGAGGGGTTATCGTATTCTGCAGAATCATGGAAGGAAGGGTGAAGAAAGGAACAAAGATCAGGATGATGGCCACAGGAGCTGTGGAAGAAGTAGTAGAAGTAGGCTACTTCGGAGCGGGCCAGCTGATCCCTTGTGAGGAACTTCCGGCCGGAATGGTAGGTTACATCACAGCCAGCATCAAAAATGTCAAAGACACCCGGGTAGGCGATACCATTACTGATGACGAACGGCCATGCGCAGAGCCCCTGCCTGGTTATAAAAAAGTCAATCCCATGGTATTCTGCGGCGTTTATCCGGCGGACGGAGCAAAATATGAGGATCTGCGGGATGCTTTGGAAAAACTTCAGCTAAATGATGCCTCTCTGTTTTTTGAACCAGAGACTTCGGTGGCTTTGGGTTTTGGATTCCGCTGCGGCTTTCTGGGGCTGCTTCATCTGGAAATCATTCAGGAGCGGCTGGAAAGAGAATATAATCTGGATCTGGTAACTACAGCTCCTGGTGTAGTATATAAGGTTCATAAGACTAATGGAGAAGTGATGGATCTTACCAATCCTTCAAATCTGCCGGATCCCTCTGAAATAGATTATATGGAAGAACCTATGGTCAAGGCAGAGATCATGGTAACTACAGATTATATAGGTCCGATCATGGAACTGTGTCAGGAAAGACGAGGACAGTACCAGGGAATGGAATACATGGAGACTACAAGAGCTCTTCTTCATTACCATCTGCCCCTGAATGAAATTATCTACGACTTTTTTGATGCTTTGAAATCCCGCTCCAGAGGCTATGCTTCTTTTGACTATGAAATGCTGGGATATGAACAGAGCGATCTGGTTAAACTGGATATTCTGGTAAATAAGGAAGAAGTTGATGCCCTTTCTTTCATTGTTTTTGCAGGTTCAGCCTACGACAGAGGCAGAAAGATGTGCGAAAAGCTGAAAGAAGAGATCCCAAGGCAGCTTTTTGAAATACCCATACAGGCGGCGATCGGAAGCAAGATTATTGCCAGAGAGACTGTGAAGGCTCTTAGGAAGGATGTATTGGCAAAATGTTATGGCGGCGATATTTCTCGTAAGAGAAAACTTCTGGAAAAACAGAAGGAGGGAAAGAAGCGTATGCGTCAGATCGGAAATGTAGAAATCCCTCAGAAAGCTTTTATGAGTGTACTGAAGCTGGACGATAAATAGTCTTCAGGAGAAGTGTGATGAAAAAAGATTTGGGATTGTATATCCATATTCCATTTTGTATAAAAAAATGTGATTATTGTGACTTTCTCTCCTGGAAAAGCACTGAAAAAGAGCGGGAGGACTATGTTCGTGCTTTAGAAAAAGAAATCAAAAGCTACAGAGAGTTTGCCAGGGAATACCGGGTCTCTACAGTCTTTTTCGGAGGAGGAACACCCTCTGTTCTTACCGGAGAACAGACGGAAAGAATCTTAGATGCTGTCCGTGAAGTATTTCAGATGGAGAAAGAACCAGAGATCACCTTGGAAATGAATCCGGGAACTGGGGAGATGGAGAAACTGGTTCAATATCGGAAGATGGGGATTAATCGTCTGAGTATAGGTCTCCAATCGGTGAAAAACGAAAATCTGAAACTTTTAGGGCGGATCCATACTTACGAAGAATTTCTGGAAAGCTGTAAATGGGCAAGAGAAGCGGGATTTGACAATATCAGTGCAGATCTGATCTCGTCTCTTCCGGGACAGACATTGGACGAGTGGAAGGAAGAACTGGAAATTCTGACAGAAACGCTTTTGGAGCATATTTCTGTTTATCAGCTGATCATTGAAGAAGGAACAGAATTCTACAAACGCTATGGACACAGAGAAGAACTTCTGCCGGATGAAGAGACCAGCAGAGAGATTTATCTCTGGACCGGGAAATTTTTGGAAAGCAGAGGATTTAAACAGTATGAGATCTCTAACTATGCCAGACCTTCCCGGCAGTCCCGCCACAATCTCCGCTACTGGGAAAGAAAGGACTATCTGGGACTGGGACTTGGAGCAGCCTCTATGGTCCATAATATACGGATGTCAAATACCAGGGATTGGAAAAAATATATGGAAAACTGCGAAAATCCGAAAAAATTCCGGGAGGATGTGGAGTTCTTGGAAATTCCCCGCCAGATGGAAGAATTTATGTTTCTGGGTCTGAGAAAGACCAGAGGAGTATCCAGAAGAGATTTTCGTCAGAGCTTTGGAAGAGATCTGGAACTGGTTTATGAGAAAGCTCTGAATAAGCATCTGGAAAATGGAATGCTGAAAACTTCCGGAGACAGGATTTATCTTTCGGAAGAGGGAACATTAGTCAGCAATCAGGTGCTTGCAGACTTCCTTTTTGACTGTTAAAATTCTTTTGGAGAATTTCATAGAATTTTAATAAATGTTTATAGCTTTACACTGGATTTATTCTCTCAGATATGTCAGAATAAGAAAAGATTAAAATGTGTGGAGGGTGCTATGAATATTTTATTTTTTCTTACCCCCAAGGAAGATGTTACATATATACATGATTCTTATACTCTTGGCCGGACATTGGAGAAGATGGAAGAACATAAATATTCCTGTATTCCCATTATCAATGAAAGAGGAAAATATGTAGGGACACTTACAGAAGGGGATATGCTTTGGGGGCTTAAAAACCGAGGCTCTCTGAATCTGAAGGCAGCTGAAGATATGCCGATCACTTCTTTTAAAAGACGTGCGGATTATGCTCCTATAAGAGTAGATTCGGATATGGAAGATTTGATGGACAAGGCTATGCGTCAGAACTTTGTTCCCGTAGTCGATGACCAGAAAAATTTTATCGGAATCGTGACCAGAAGAGATATCATGCAGTATATATGTTCATCCTGTGGTAAAGAATCAAAGGAAAAATAGAGTTTTCCGGGGCTGTCGTCTGGCAGCTCCGTTTTTTGAGAATGAAACAGAACAAATGTTTGAAAGGAAGAAGTATATATGCTATAATGAGCGGGAAATATAGGAACAGAACAATGAGAGAAAAGATAGCGAGGAATTTATATGGCAGTAAAGATGCAGCCAAGACAATTTATAAAAATAAGAGGAGCAAATGAAAATAATTTAAAAAATCTGGATGTAGATATCCCGAGAAATGAGCTGGTGGTATTAACCGGACTTAGCGGGTCGGGAAAAAGTTCACTGGCTTTTGATACCATTTACGCAGAAGGCCAGAGAAGATATATGGAATCTCTTTCTTCCTATGCCCGCCAGTTTCTGGGACAGATGGAAAAGCCGGATGTGGAGAGCATAGAAGGACTGTCTCCGGCAATCTCTATCGACCAGAAATCCACTAACAGAAATCCTCGATCTACTGTGGGGACTGTGACAGAGATTTATGATTACTTTCGTCTCCTTTACGCAAGGATCGGTATTCCCCATTGCCCCAAATGCGGTCGGGAGATTAAGAAACAGACTGTAGATCAAATGGTGGATCAGATCATGAAACTTCCGGAAAGGAGCAGGATCCAGCTTCTCGCTCCTGTAGTCCGGGGAAGAAAGGGAACTCATGCAAAGCTTTTGGAACAGGCAAGGAAAAGCGGATACGTAAGAGTCCAGATAGACGGAAATATGTATGAACTGAATGAAGAGATTGCTTTGGAAAAAAATAAAAAGCATAATATAGAAATCATCGTAGACCGTCTGATAGTAAAAGAAGGGATCGAAAAGAGACTTACTGATTCAATTGAAACCGTCTTAAATCTGGCAGAAGGCCGTCTTATGGTAGATACCATGGACGGCAATATTTTGAACTTCAGCCAGAGTTTTGCCTGCCCGGACTGCGGGATCAGTATTGACGAGATAGAACCCCGTAGTTTTTCCTTCAATAATCCATTCGGTGCGTGTCCTTCCTGCTTCGGCCTGGGATATAAAATGGAGTTTGATATAGATCTGATGATACCGGATAAAAGTCTGAGCATACAGGAGGGAGCCATTGCGGTTTTAGGATGGCAGTCCTGTACAGACAAAGGCAGTTTTACAAGGGCTATTTTAGACGCTCTGGCAGAAGAATACGGATTTGATCTGAACACTCCTTTTGAAAAATATCCCCAGAATATCCAGGATATTCTGATTTATGGAACCAATGGAAAAGAGATAAAAGTCCGTTATAAAGGCCAAAGAGGAGAAGGCATATACGACGTAGCTTTTGAAGGATTGATTAAAAATGTAGAAAGACGGTACAGAGAGACCGGCTCAGATACTACAAAACAGGAATATGAAACTTTTATGCGCATTACTCCATGTCCTGCCTGTAAGGGACAGCGTCTGAAACCAGAGGCTCTTGCTGTGACTGTGGGAGATAAAAATATTTATGAAGTGACTTCTCTTTCCATCAGCAGTCTCCAGAAATTCATGAATGGGCTGGAGCTGACTCCTACCCAGCAGATGATAGGAGAACAGGTTTTGAAGGAAATCCGATCTAGAGTAGGATTTTTAATGAATGTAGGACTGGAATATCTTACTTTGTCAAGAGCAACGGGAACGCTTTCTGGAGGAGAAGCTCAGCGTATCCGTCTTGCTACCCAGATCGGGTCCGGCCTGGTTGGGGTGGCTTATATACTGGATGAGCCAAGTATCGGACTTCATCAGAGAGATAATGATAAACTCCTGGCAACCTTAAAACATCTCAGGGATCTGGGAAATTCTCTCATTGTGGTGGAACACGATGAAGATACAATGAGAGCAGCAGACTGCATTGTAGATATCGGGCCGGGTGCAGGCGAGCATGGAGGCCAACTGGTGGCTATCGGCACTGCAGAGGAGATCATGAAAAATCCAAATTCCATTACAGGACAGTATTTAAGCGGGAAGAAAAAAATTCCTGTACCTGCAGAGAGAAGAAAACCTACAGGATATCTTACTGTAAAGAAGGCGGCGGAAAATAATCTGAAGAATATCGATGTTAAATTCCCTTTGGGAGTTATGACTTGTGTAACGGGAGTATCCGGTTCCGGCAAGAGTTCTCTGGTCAATGAGATTTTATATAAAAGTCTTGCCAGAAAACTGAACCATGCCAGGACGATCCCGGGGAAGCATAAGTGCATTGAGGGAGTGGAGCAGCTGGATAAAGTGATCAATATCGATCAGTCCCCTATAGGACGTACCCCCCGTTCCAATCCGGCTACCTATACGGGGGTTTTTGATCAGATACGAGATCTTTTCGCAGCTACGGCAGATGCGAAGGCCAGAGGATATAAAAAGGGAAGGTTCAGTTTTAATGTAAAAGGCGGAAGATGCGAGGCATGCAGCGGAGATGGAATACTAAAGATAGAAATGCATTTTTTACCGGACGTGTATGTCCCCTGTGAAGTATGTCATGGAAAAAGGTATAATAGAGAGACCCTTGAGGTAAAATACAAAGGAAAAAATATTTATGATGTTTTAAATATGACCGTAGAAGAGGCTCTGGAATTTTTCGAGCATGTACCTTCTATTAAAAGAAAGATACAGACCCTTTATGATGTGGGGCTTTCCTATATTAAACTGGGACAGCCTTCCACAGAATTGTCAGGAGGAGAGGCCCAGCGTATTAAACTTGCTACAGAACTGAGTAAAAGAAGCACAGGAAAAACTATCTATATTTTAGATGAACCTACGACAGGTCTTCATTTTGCAGATGTGCATAAATTGATAGAAATACTCCGCAGGCTGGCTGAAGGAGGAAATACAGTAGTGGTTATCGAGCATAATCTGGATGTGATCAAGACTGCAGATTATATTATTGACATTGGTCCTGAAGGAGGCGATAAAGGAGGAACAGTGATAGCCTGCGGAACTCCGGAGGAAGTTGCCGCGAATCCTGTCTCTTATACAGGTCAGTATGTGTCAAAATATTTGAGCTGATTGCCCCTTTTCAACGGGGAAGAAGTTGGATATAATAAATACGGATTAGAATGAGTAGTGATAGAAAGGGGCAGTATAAAATGGCAGCTTCCGACATTGGAATTGATTTAGGCACAGCCAGTATTCTGGTATATGCCAAGGGCAAAGGAATTGTTTTGAAAGAGCCTTCTGTGGTTGCGTATGATAAAGACAGCAATAAAATCAGAGCTGTAGGAGAAGAGGCACGTCAGATGATAGGCAGAACACCTGGGAATATCGTAGCAGTGCGGCCTCTGCGCCAGGGCGTGATCTCTGATTATGAAGTGACGGAGAAAATGCTGAAATATTTTATATCCAAAGCCATAGGAAAGAGAGCATTTCGGAAGCCGAGGATCAGTATCTGTGCGCCCAGCGGAATCACAGCGGTAGAAAAAAAGGCCGTGGAAGAAGCCACTTATCAGGCGGGAGCCAGAGAAGTCTGTATTATAGAGGAGCCTATTGCGGCAGCTATAGGAGCAGGAATTGATATTACAAAACCCTTCGGCAATATGATCGTAGATATAGGCGGCGGGACTACAGATGTAGCTGTGATCTCTCTGGGAGGAACAGTAGTATCTACATCTATAAAAGTGGCCGGAGATAATTTTGATGAGGCGATCATGCGCTATGTCAGGAAAACTCATAATCTGATGATTGGGGAACGTACAGGCGAGGATATTAAGATCCGTATCGGAACAGTGTATGCCCAGCCTGAACCAAAAACCATGGAGGTAAAAGGAAGAGATACTATCACCGGACTTCCCAAAAGCGTTACGGTAACTTCCGAGGAAATCAGAGAAGCTCTGAAAGATGCTGCTACACAGATCATGGAAACTATCCACAGCGTTCTTGAAAAAACACCTCCGGAGCTTGCGGCAGACGTGGCCGATCGTGGAATCGTACTTACAGGAGGCGGCGCTCTTCTGGGAGGACTTGAAGAGCTTATTGAAGAAGAAACAGGGATTAATACAGTAGTGGCAGAAGAACCGGCTCTTGCTGTAGCGATCGGTACGGGACAATATATGGAACTGATCAGTAAAATGACCGGAAAATAAAAATACGGAAGGAAAAAAGTGTGGAAGAAACAATAGAAGGATATGTGGATCATATCATATTTCAAAATCGTGATAATGGCTATACTGTGGCATGTCTGGTTTCTCAGGGAGAGGAGATCACCTGTGTGGGGACTTTTCGGTTCCTTAATGAAGGAGAGACGATACGGGCCCGAGGCGTATATACGACACATCCTTCCTATGGTAGACAGTTTTCTGTAAGTTCTTATGAAACAGTGATCCCCCGGGACTCTTTGGCTATGGAACGGTATCTGGGTTCTGGAGCTATTAAAGGAATCGGAGCGGCTCTCGCTGCCAGGATCGTGAGAAAGTTCGGAGAGGATACTTTAAGGATCATTGAAGAAGAACCAGAACGTCTGGCGGAAGTCAAGGGAATCAGTGAACGAAAAGCCCGGGAGATCGGGGAACAGGTAGAGGAGAAAGCTGATCTGAGAAGAGCCATGATGTTTCTGCAGCAATATGGGATCACCCAGAACCTTGGTATGAAAATATACCGGCAATATGGTCAGGAAATGTACCGGATCCTGAAGGAAAATCCATATAAGATGGCGGAAGATATCCCTGGAGTGGGTTTTAAGATCGCAGATGAGATCGCCGCCAGGATCGGTATCCATACGGATTCAGATTACCGCATAAGAAGCGGTATTCTATACATATTGCTTCAGGCATCCGGAGAAGGGCATGTTTATCTTCCTAAAGAAATGCTCCTGAAACGGGGCAGGGAACTGCTGGGAGTTAAAGAAGAATATATGGAAAAACATCTGTCAGATCTTTCCATTGAAAGAAAAATTGTAGTACGTGAAATAAAGCGAGAAGGAATGGAGCCTCAGACGGGCATATACGCTTCCAAGTATTACCAGATAGAACTTCACGTAGCTCAGATGCTCCATACCTTGAATCTTCAGGATAGTGTGCAGGAGGATGTTCTGGAAGAAAAGATTAAACGGATTCAGCGGTCTTCCAGAATAGAACTGGACGAAAAGCAACAGGAAGCGGTAAGAGAATGTGTGAAAAATGGCTTGTTAGTGATAACAGGAGGACCGGGAACCGGAAAAACCACAACGATCAATGCAATTATCCGATATTTTGAAATGGAAGATCTGGATATATGCCTGGCCGCACCTACAGGAAGAGCTGCCAAGAGAATGACGGAGACCACAGGTTATGAGGCAAAAACTATCCACAGACTCCTGGAACTGACAGGAGGACCTGAACAGGCTCAGGAAAATATACGATTTGAAAGAAATGCCCAGAACCCACTGGAAGCGGATGTGATCATCATTGATGAAATGTCTATGGTAGACATTTTTTTAATGCATGCTCTGTTGTCTGCAGTTGTTCCTGGCACCAGACTGATCCTGGTAGGCGATATAAACCAGCTTCCCAGTGTGGGACCGGGGAGTGTCTTAAAGGATATTATCTCATCCGGATGTTTTCCAGTGGTAGAACTGGTGAAAATTTTTCGGCAGGCTTCCCAGAGCGACATAGTAGTAAATGCCCATAAGATCAATCAGGGAATTCCAGTGGTCCTTGATAATAAAAGCCGGGACTTTTTCTTCCTGAAACGGTATGACGCAAATGTGATCATCAGTATCGTGATCACTTTGCTGCAAAAAAAACTCCCCGGGTATGTAGATGCTTCGCCCTATGAGATCCAGGTCCTCACCCCAATGAGAAAGGGACTTTTAGGGGTAGAACGTCTGAATGGGATTCTGCAGCAGTATCTGAATCCGCCTTCAAAAGATAAGAAAGAAAGAGAGCACGGACAAGGACTTTTCCGGGAAGGCGACAAGGTGATGCAGATAAAGAATAATTATCAGCTGGAATGGGAAATAAGAGGAAATTATGGAATTCCTGTTGAAAAAGGAGTAGGGGTTTTTAATGGGGATACGGGGGTCATCAGAGAAATCAATGAATTTGCCGAAACTATGACAGTAGAATTTGAGGAAAAGAGATTTGTAGAGTATTCCTTTAAACAGCTGGAAGAGCTGGAACTGGCTTATGCGATCACTATTCATAAAGCTCAGGGAAGTGAATATCCTGCCGTAGTTATTCCTCTTCTTCAGGGTCCAAGAATGCTGATGAACAGAAATCTGCTTTATACTGCAGTTACAAGAGCCAGAAAATGCGTGACTCTTGTAGGAGACGAAAAGACCTTTTATGAAATGGAAAATAATAGAATGGAGCAGAGCCGCTATACTGCTCTGGATGTAAGAATTAAGGAGATTCAGTAATGAATCATAAAAAAATAAAAAATACATTTCTGGATATTCTGTATCCCCGGCATTGTCCGGTATGTCATCACATACCGGAAAACAGGGGGCAGAAAATCTGCGGCGGCTGTAAAGAGCGTCTGAAGCCTGTGAACGGCCCAAGATGCTATAAATGCTCTAAGCCGCTGCATGATCCGGGGCAGGAATATTGTGAAAACTGCCGCAGCCGGTCTCATCTTTTTGAACAGGGAATTGGAATCTTTCCCTACAGCACACTTCTTCAAGAATCCCTTTACCGTTTAAAATATGGAAAACGTCAGGAATATGGAACCTTTTATGGGGAACTGGCTGCTTTTTATGCCCGAAAACAGATAGAAAAATGGCAGATCCAGAGGATCATTCCCATACCCCTTCACAGAAAAAGAATGGAAAAACGGGGATATAATCAGGCTGAGCTTATTGCGGAAGCCTTTGGAAAACAGACAGGACTTTCTGTGGAAAAAAAATTACTGCAAAGGAGAAAAAATACAAAACCTCAGAAAGATTTAGATCCTATACAGAGAAGAGCCAACATGAGAGGCGCGTTTATAACAAAGTCTGATCTGCAGGGAGAAAATATTTTATTGATAGATGATATCTATACTACAGGAACGACCATTGATGAGGCAGCAGGAGCGCTGAAAAAAGCAGGAGCCGGAGGCGTATACTTTCTGGTGATCGCTATAGGGGCTGATGGCTAAAAGTCTTGATTCACTTCCCAGGGATATGTTATAATGCAATATGTATGAGTATATGATGTCAGGTTAAAAGCTGCGCTGGCATCACAGACAAACATCTTGTCTGCAGCAGCGGTATATTTGTTTAGAAGAAAAGAGGAATATTATGCTTGATACCCAGAAGATCAAAAAAATGCATAAACTGGCTGTTTATGAATCGGGAGAAGGAAAGCAGCATCTGGCCACCAGCAATTATTATAGAAGCGACTATATCGGGCTGGCATTGATAAAGAATTTTTTTCTCACAACGATCGGATATGGACTGCTGGTGCTTGGATGGGCAGGGTATAGGATCGATTATCTGATGAGTAATGCCCACCGTATGAATATTACTCTGCTGATAGCAGGAGCTCTGGCGGGATATGTTATCCTGCTGGTTATCTACAGCGTGCTTACCTATATCTTCTGTACGCTGAAATATGCCAGAGCTCAGAAAGGAATACAGAAGTATTATAAGGGACTTGGGGAGATGAAGAAAATCTACGACAGAGAAGAGAGCAGGAATGAAAAAATCACAGGGAGGGAAACACAGTCGTGACTACGTTATTGGAAACAAAACAGAAAATTAAAAATTTTTATGGAGAACATGACACCTGGATTCTTCCTCTTTTGAAATTTCTCCTTGCTTTTCTGGTGTTTCAGAGCACAAATTATATAATGGGATTTTTTGAAGCGCTGGATAATATCTTTATTGTGCTTATTTTGTCATTGATCAGCGCCGTGTTGCCGATCAACGGAATGACGATACTGGTGTGTATTGCTATTGTAGCTCACTGTTATGGAGTGGGAATCGAGGTGGCAGGTTTTGCTATTCTGCTGATGATTCTGCTGATGATCCTGTTTCTCAGGTTTACATCCAGAGATAATCTGGCGCTGATCCTGACTCCGGCAGCATTCGGACTTCATATTCCAGCAGCTATTCCCATAGGTGCAGGGCTTTTAAGAGGTCCTGCCTGTGCAGTGCCTTCCTGCTGCGGAGTGATCCTGTATTACTTTATGGATACTGTTCGGGACAGAAGCACAGTCCTTCAGGGAAAAGAGACAGAGTCTTTGCAGAAACTCCAGATTCTTTTGGATGCACTCATTAATAATCAGGAAATGTGGCTGAATATTCTTGCTTTTGCAGTAGTGCTGATGGCTGTGTATCTGATTTCCAGGACCTCTGCAGACTATTCCTGGAGGATCGGCGATGCCGTAGGAGCGATAGCTTACATACTGATCATGATCTTGGGCGGTATGTTTTTGAATATTAATATAAGTATCGGAAGTGTGATCATAGCAGGAATTCTTGGAGCGGTGATCGGATTGATTATAGAATTTGCTGCTCTTGGGGTAGATTATTCACGAAGTGAAACGACACAGTTTGAAGATGATGAATATGTCTATTATGTAAAAGCCGTTCCAAAGTCTTTTGTAGCTCAGGCGGAAAAAAGTATTAAGACAATCTCTTCGGAATCCGGATCTGAAGAAAAAACGGAAATAGCGGAAGCGCCGGAAATACCGGAAGAAGAGGAGGAAGCTGTACCGGTAGAGCGGGTAGCTGAAGAATCTTTTGATTTCGAAAAGAAGCTGGAAGATTCATTAAAAGATTTATAAAGTATGGATGCAGATTTGTATAAAAAGAGTGTCAGAGGGGTTCTGTTCAAGTGATGGGGAATCTCTGGACGGAAAGGGGGAGGAGGAATTGTGGGCAACTTATTAAATTTCATCCGCGAGTATCTGGGACAATGGACATTGCCCAGCAATATACAGTGGAATGATATACTTGAAATTTTGCTGATCGCATTTTTTGTGTATCAGTTTATGCTTTGGATCAGAAATACCAGGGCATATTCTTTGTTGAAAGGGATACTGACTGTATTGGTCTTTATCTTTATTGCTTTCATTCTGGAAATGAATACGATCTTATGGCTGGTTTATAATGTGGGTGGCTATGCCATCACAGCAGTTCTGGTCATTTTTCAGCCGGAACTCAGAAAAGCTTTAGAAGAACTGGGGCATAAAAAGATTGTCAGCAATCTGATCCCTTTTGATACAAGCAAGAAAGAATCAGAAGGACGGTTCAGTGACCGGACAGCCAATGAGATCGTACGTGCCAGTTTTGAAATGGGGGCTGTGAAAACAGGAGCGCTGATCGTTATTGAAGAGGAGACAGTTCTCAATGAATATATACGGACAGGGATCAATCTGGACTCCCTGGTAAGCAGTCAGCTTCTGATCAATATATTTGAACATAATACACCTCTTCACGACGGAGCAGTGATCATACGGGGAGACAGGATCGTGGCAGCGACCTGTTATCTTCCTCTTTCTGATAATCTGGATCTGAATAAGAATCTGGGGACCAGACATCGGGCGGGAGTTGGGATCAGCGAAGTCAGCGATGCTTTGACTGTGATCGTTTCTGAAGAGACAGGACGTGTTTCTGTGACCAAAGACGGTGAGATCCATGTGGGTTTGAATAAGGAGGAGCTAAGGAAAATACTGGAAGAAGAACAGAATAAAAGTAAGCAGGAAAAAGTAAAGCACAGATTGTGGAAGGGACTGGTGAAGAATGAAAAAAAATCTGATGAATAAATTTACGTTGAAGATCCTTTCCCTGGCAGTTGCCATTTTAATCTGGCTTTTGGTAATAAATATTGAAGATCCTGTCAGAACAGAGACCTATTGGGATGTGCCGGTAACGATCGTCAATGAATCTTACCTTACCAGTGAATTTGAAATTCCTTTATTGGTAGATGGAAGCGATACAGTTACTGTCAGGATCCGGGCTAACAATACGGTGCTGAGAAATATTGACAGGGACAGTATTACAGCAGAAGCAGATATGACCCAGATCATATCTATGGATACAGATCCTTATATGGTGCCGGTAAGGGTAGTCTGTCCTGGAGTGTCCGATGAGAATATTACAGTTACGCCTGCCAATATTCCTATTGATACAGACAGCCTTACCAGCAAGGCTATGACCATATCTGTCACTGATGGAAGAACTACTCCGGATTCTGGATTTGAAGTTGGAAAATTTACGGTTAATCCTGAGAAAGTAACGATATCAGGTCCGGAAGATCTGATCAATAAACTTGACAGGGTGGTGGCGGATGTGGATGTCACCGGTATGAGCCAGAGCGGAAATGTTTCAGCATCCCTTCACATTTATGATAAGAATGGGGACGAACTGACGGATACTGAGATGTCTTATCTGGATCTCCAAGAAATTGACAATAATATAGTAAACGTATATGTGGATCTGTGGAAAGTCCAGCCTGATATCGCGATACAGGCTGAATACACAGGAAGTCCGAAAGCAGGATACCAGGTATCTTCGGTAAGTACAGTTCCTAATACCATTAGTCTGGCAGGAACGGAAGAAGCTTTGGAAAAGCTGGCTTCCAATGGAAATGTTATCACTATACCGGCTTCAGAAATTAATATTTCCGGAAAGGATTCAGATTTTGAACAGACAGTGGATATTTCAGATCTTCTTCCTGAAGACACTATGCTGGCCAGGGATATCAGCAGCTCTGTGATTGTTTCTGTGACGATTTTGCCCTATGACAGCAAAGAATATGTAATTCCTGCCACAGATATTGATAAAAGTAAACAGCCAGATAATATGACTGTAGTCATTTCAGATGAAAATGTGACAGTCCGTATAAGGGGCACAGGAAAAAATCTGGATGATTTGAAAGAGAGCGATATAAGACTGTCTATTGATACTTCAGAATATACAGCGGAAGGGGAGTATAATGTTCCTGTAAACGTGACCCTTCCTGAAGGATATGAATTGGTAGATGATGTCAAGGTAAAAGTTACTTTGACCCCATCTCCGGAGAAACAGTCGGAACAATAAGAGAAGGATGGGAAGTGAAACAATGATCAGTCAGAAAGTGACCATCAAAAATCCTACAGGTCTTCATTTAAGGCCGGCAGGAATACTTTGTAAAGAAGCAATGAAATTTAAATCGCTGATCACTTTTCGATTCCGGGATGGATCGGCAAATGCCAAAAGCGTACTCAGTGTATTGGGAGCATGTGTAAAATGCGGAGACGAAATTGAACTGATATGCGAAGGAGAAGATGAAGAAGCTGCTCTGGAAACTCTGGTCGCAGCTATAGAAAGCGGATTAGGAGAATAAGATGACATGCTGCCGTGTTAAACAATTGGAACAAAAATTTGTTTAATGCGGCAGCTTTTATCTTGGAAAAATATGCAAGGAGATATATGGAGGTAAAAGATGCATTATGGTACATAATAAGATAAAGGCAGGGCTGCATGACGGTATTCCCATTGCCGCAGGGTATTTTTCTGTGAGTTTTACTTTTGGAATGATGGCGGTACAGGATGGGATTTCGCCTTTTCATGCAGTGCTGATCTCTCTGCTCAATCTTACGTCGGCCGGTCAGTTTGCCGGCCTTACAGTGATCGTTACCGGCGCTTCTCTTTTTGAGATGGCGCTGACCCAGCTTGTTATCAATATCCGGTATGCGCTCATGTCTGTTTCTCTATCACAAAAACTGGATAAATCTGTAAAATCATTCCAAAGAATGCTGATCGCTTATGGAAATACAGATGAAATCTTTGCAGTAGCCAGCTCTAAACCGGGAACTGTAGGAGCAAAATATATGCTGGGTCTGATCATGCTGCCAGTGGCTGGATGGGTAGGAGGAACCCTCACAGGAGCGGTAGCGAGTACTCTTCTTCCGACTGCTGTGATCAGCGCTTTAGGAGTGGCGCTGTATGGAATGTTTGTTGCCATCGTAGTGCCGGCGGCAAAAGAAAGCAGAGAAGTCCTGATCGTCAGCGGAGCGGCTGCGATACTCAGTACAGCTTTTTATTATCTGCCGGTTCTTTGTGATATATCTTCAGGTTTTACAATTATTATCTGCACAGTAGGAGCAGCAGGGATCGGAGCCTTTTTATTTCCTATTAGGGAGGAACAGATATGATATATGGATATATTTTTGTTATGGCCGGAGTTACCTATTTGATCCGAATGCTGCCTCTGACGCTGATTCAGAAAAAGATTACCAACATCTATATCCGCTCATTTTTATACTATATTCCTTATGCTTGTCTTACAGCAATGACGTTTCCGGCAATCTTGTATGCCACCCGGTCTCCGGTATCCGGAGCAGCAGGTTTTTTAACGGCGGTGATCCTTGCCCTTCGAAAGAAAAGTCTGATCACCGTGGCAGGATTTGCCTGTATAGCGGTATTTATTGTCGAAAGGATTCTGGAAATGTTTCCGGGATATTAAGAAAATATTAAGGGGTTATAGGGAAGATTGGTTGATTTATGCAGGTAAATAGTGTAAACTAAACTAATACTATGATGGAATATAATAGAAGGCAGGATAATATGATATGACGAAGTTAAAAAAGATGTTTGAGCTTCCGGTGGAGCTTTATCACAACAGACAGCTGATATTCAGCTTGGCTAAAAATGATTTTAAGACAAAATATGCAGGATCGTATCTGGGAATTGTATGGGCATTTGTTCAGCCTATCGTGACGATCCTGGTTTACTGGTTTGTATTCACCATCGGTCTGAGAGCGGGAAATGCAGATGACTATCCTTTTGTTTTGTATTTAGTGTCAGGTATTGTACCCTGGTTTTTCTTTCAGGATGCATTAAATGGAGGTACTAACGCCCTTCTTGAATATAATTATCTGGTAAAAAAGGTTGTCTTTAAAATCAGTATATTACCTATGGTAAAAGTTATATCGGCAATGTTTGTGCATTGTTTTTTTGTGGCGTTTGCCTTGATCATCAGTTCATGTTATGGATATACCCCTACGATCCATACGATCCAGCTTATATATTTTTCATTTTGTACTTTTGTTTTTTCACTGGCTCTGGTTTATATTACCAGTGCAGTGGTCGTTTTTTTCAGAGATCTTACCCAGATTATCAGTATTATCCTTCAGGTGGGAATCTGGATGACGCCGATCATGTGGGATCTGAATATGCTGAACGGCTACCCTGTTTTAATGAAATTATTTAAGTTTAATCCCATGTATTATATAGTATCAGGCTACAGAGATTCTATGCTGGGAAGAACCTGGCTGACGGCCCACTGGAAATGGGGGATTTACTTCTGGTGTCTGACAATTATTATTTTTATACTGGGAACTCTTATTTTCAAAAGGCTGAAGCCTCATTTTGCAGATGTACTGTAAGGAGAAAAATTATGTCGGAAATTGCAATTGCGGTTAATCATTTAAACAAGATCTATCGGCTGTACGATAAGCCGATAGACCGCCTGAAAGAATCACTTGGTCTGTCACGGAAAAAGAAATATAAAGAGCATTATGCCCTTCGGGATGTTTCTTTTACTGTAGAAAAAGGCGAAACTGTGGGGATTATCGGAACCAACGGTTCTGGAAAATCAACGATCCTGAAGATCATTACAGGGGTTTTGAACGCTACCGGAGGAGAGGTTCAGGTTAATGGAAGGATTTCTGCCCTTCTGGAGCTGGGCGCCGGATTTAATATGGAATATTCAGGTATTGAAAACATTTACCTCAATGGAACAATGATCGGGTTTTCCAGAGAGGAGATTGACGCAAGGCTGGATGATATCCTGAAGTTCGCAGATATCGGAGATTTTGTATATCAGCCGGTAAAAACCTACTCAAGCGGTATGTTTGTACGCTTGGCCTTTGCGGTTGCTATCAATATAGAGCCTGAAATTCTGATTGTAGATGAAGCTCTCTCTGTGGGCGATGTTTTCTTTCAGGCAAAATGTTATCGAAAATTCGAAGAATTTAAAAAACAGGGAAAAACCATTCTTATTGTCAGCCATGATCTGGGTAGTATCAGTAAGTACTGTGACAGAGTTGTACTCCTGAATCAGGGAGTAAAAATGGCCGAGGGAAATCCTAAGGAAATGGTAGATCTATATAAGAGGCTTCTGGTAGGACAGGCAGAGGATCCTCAGGAGGAGACCTTGGAAACACAGGAGCCTGCTGAGAGCATTTCAGAAGATGAACAGTGGAAGAGACCTTATCCTCTGAATCCGGAGAAACTGGAATATGGGGGAGGAGAGGCAAAGATCATAGATTTTACTATCTTAGATGACAGGGGGCTGCCGGGAAATACTATAACTAAGGGATCGTCTTTTCTGATAAAAATGAAAGTAAAGTTTTTCAGTCCGGTTACTGAACCTATCTTTGCCTATACTTTTAAAAACATACAGGGCACAGAGCTTACCGGTACTAATACCATGTATGAAAAGGCAGATGTGCCTCCAAGAAATCCCGGAGATGAAGTGGTGGTATCTTTTCGGCAGGAGATGAATCTTCAGGGCGGAGAGTATCTGCTGTCTCTGGGATGCACAGGATATCAGAACGGGGAGTTCTGTGTTTTTCACAGACTTTATGATATCTGTAATGTGACAGTTATATCCAGCAAAAATACAGTGGGATTTTTTGATATGAATTCTAAGGTGGAAGTTGAATATTAATATAAGAGGTTGCAGATTATGAGGGAGAAGATTGGAAAAGTAGCATTAGACTACAGTTTTTATCCGGGGACCGACCTGTATAGTGACGGACAGGTAGAAGAAGAGTTGCTGGAGATCGCAAAGAACTATTCCCGAAAGGAATTTAACAGAATTATAAATGAGAGGGAAAAGTGGCCGCTGCTTTATCATTTTTCTCATATCAGAGAAAATATTGTCAGCTGGCTTCCGATTACCAGGAATGACCATGTTTTAGAGATTGGTTCCGGATGCGGGGCGGTGACGGGGGCCCTAGCAAGAAAGGCGGGACAGGTTACCTGTGTAGATTTGTCAAAGAGGAGAAGTCTGGTAAATGCCTATCGCAATAAAGATTTTGATAATATCAATATTTTAGTAGGCAATTTTCAGGATATAGAAAAAAATCTAACGGAAACTTATGATTATATTACTCTTATCGGGGTCTTTGAGTATTCCGAGGGCTATATCGGGACAGAGAATCCCTATGTGGATATGCTGAAGATCATTGCCGCCCATCTGAAACCCCAGGGAAAGATTATAATCGCTATCGAAAACAAACTAGGTCTGAAATATTGGGCGGGATGTACAGAAGATCATACAGGCCTTTATTTTGAAGGTCTGGAGGGATACCCAAGATCTAAGGGTGTAAGAACCTTTACCAGGAGAGAACTGGAAAAGATTTTTCAAGATGCCGGACTTGGAAACGGGGAATTTTATTATCCTTATCCGGACTATAAATTCCCCATGGCGATTTTTTCAGATAGATGGCTGCCTGCAGAAGGCGATTTAAAGGAAATCAATTATAACTATGATAGGGAGCGGGTCCGTCTGTTTAATGAAACGAATGTATATAATACCATTCTTCGGGAAGGACTTTTCCCATTATATACAAATTCCTATCTGACCGTACTTCGAAAAAAAGATGTGCAGGAAAATACGGACTGTATTTATGTGAAATATTCTAATGAAAGATCGGAAAATTTTGCTATACGTACAGAAATTTATGAAGATCCTGAAGGAAAACGGAAAGTTTATAAAGTAGCGGACTGTCCGGAAGGAGAGATTCATCTCAAAAATATCCAGGAAGCTTGTAAAAAACTGGAAGCTGTTTATCAGGATACTCCTATCAGACTGAACCAATGTATGCCGGCGGAAAAGGGAATTGAATTGGAATATATTACAGGCAGAACACTGGAAAATGTCCTAGATGAAATGCTGAAGGAAAAAAGAGAGGATCGGTTAAAGGATACCTTTAAGAAATATCTGGATACTCTCCGGCAGGCGGGAACTGTACATTTTTCTATGACAGAAGAATTTAAAAAAGTTTTTGGAAATGCAGAAATTCCTGAAAGCGAGCTTTGTCCGGAGTATATCAATCTGGATCCTGTATGCGGGAATATTTTATGGGCAGATAAGGAATGGGTGATGCTGGACTATGAATGGAGTTTTTCTTTTCCTGTTCCGGTAAGATATCAGATCTACAGAGTAATCAAATACTATCTGTACACTAGTACTGCCAGAGGAAAACTTCACAGTATGGGTCTGTTTCAGGAATATGGCATAGATGAGAAAAAAATGGAAATCTATGAGAAAATGGAAAAGAATTTCCAGAAGTATATTCTTGGGGAGCATATTCCGATGAGAGATATGTATGACCGGATTTCTCCAGGAACCTTACTGGATATTCATGGAACAGATTTTTTAGGAAAGCTCCATAACAGGGAGACTTTCAGAGTATATCTGGACTGGGGAACGGATTTCCGGGAGGAGCAGTCTTTCAGCTTTCGGAGAAATGAAACGAAGATAGTAAAGAGAATTAAGATTCCGGCAGGAGTGACACGGATAAGGATGGATCCCTGTGAACAGGCTTGTATGGCTAAAATGATAAGGCTATGGGCGGAAATTTCAGATGAGACAACACAGGAGCTGAAATATGAAGCCAATGGTTTTCCTATATGGGAAGGCTTCTATGCCTTTAAAACTGCTGATCCATATTTTATATCCGGAAAGCTTCCGGATGGCACCAAGGCAGTCTGGCTGGAAATGCATATCTATCCCTGTTACGAAGAAATCGGAGGATTTCTTGAAGAGTCTGGAAAAATAATGAAAGAAAAGGAACAGCAGCAGGAAGAAATCAATCAGCTTCGTAAGAAGCTGGAAAAGGCAGTGCAGCGTATACAGTCAATGGAAAACACAAAGATATGGAAACTATACAAAACAGTTAAAAGGGATTGAAAGATGAGCGATTTACTGAAAAGTATTGATAAAGCACAGATAGAAGCGGGAAAAGAAAAGGTATATAAAATTGAAGGATGGTGTGTGTTTAAGGACAGAAGGCCATATTCTATCCAGGTGCGGGGGGACAAGACAGCTGCTATATCCTGCAGACAGGAAAGGGTAAAAAGAGAAGATGTTGGGAAAGCTCTAAAAGACCCTTCGGTATCAGATGTTTCAGGTTTTGCTTTATATATTTCAAATATTGAAGAAATTGTAAGAAACTATCAGGAAATCAGTATTTTTGCGATTACTTCTCAGGGCGAGGAAGAAATTTATTCCCTGGATGTAGAAAAGATTAAAAAAGAGTATGCAGATACGATTTTCTATAATATTGACGAAATCCAGATTCAGAAAGACAACATAAGTATCCGGGGATGGGCTCTGGATGCAGAAAGAGGAGAAAGGATCTGGGCAGAAGGGGAAAAGCATGAAAAGCAGCCCTGTCATATCCAGAGACTGGTCCGTCCTGATGTAAACCAGAAATTCCGGCTTCAGAACCAGGATTATGAGAGCGGATTTTTGATCACGGTCAACCGGGAAAAAATCCAGGGAAAATATATTTTTATATGTATTGATAATGAATATGTGAAAAAAAGGATTCCTGTAAATCTGAAAAAAGCAGAGTTTGAAAACTCAAAACAGGGACGTCTTCTGAAAGCAGTGGGAAAAGAGAATTTCCGGCAGAATAAAGAATATGTTCAAAAATATGGATGGAAAGCTTTTTATCACTATTTAGAAGTCCAGATGAACCCTCAGTATGGAGATTATAATCTTTGGTTTAAACAGCATAGTGCCACCGGGCCGGTGCTGAAACGGCAGAAAAAATACAGATTTTCTTATGCCCCAAAGATCAGTGTTGTGATCCCGCTGTATAATACACCTTTAAAATATCTGAAAGAGATCATGGATTCTCTTTTGGGGCAGTCTTATGAAAATCTGGAAGTTTGTCTTGCTGACGGCAGTACAGAGGAAGGCCCCGGAAAATTCATAAAGAAAAGGTATGGAAGAGATCCCAGAGTCCGTTATCAGAAACTGAAAAAAAATATGGGGATTTCTGAAAACACCAATGCCGCTATTGATATGGCATCGGGAGAATATATCATGTTGTCTGATCATGACGATGTGGTAACCAGGGATGCACTTTTTGAGATTGTCAAAGCAATTAACAAAAACAGAGGTGCAGACATTATTTATACAGACGAAGACAAAGTCACCATGGATGGGAAAGACTATTTTGATCCCAGTTTTAAACCGGATTATAATATTGATTTTTTGAGAAGCAGTAATTATATCTGCCATATTTTTACTGTGAAGCGTTCTCTTCTGGAAGAAGCAGGTAAATTCCGGCAGGAGTATGACGGCGCTCAGGATTTCGACCTGATTCTGAGATGCTGCGAGAAAGCAAATAAAATCATTCATATACCTAAAATCCTATATCATTGGCGTTCTCACCCTAATTCTACAGCCGGGAAACCGGAAAGTAAAATGTATGCTTTTGAGGCGGGGAGAAAGGCTTTGGAAGCACATTATGCCAGGTTGGGCATAAAAGCCAGGGTAGAGCTTACTCCTTTGTTCGGAAGGTACAGGACGATTTATGAAGTGACAGGGCATCCAAAGGTATCCATTATCATTCCGAATAAGGATCATGTAGAAGATCTGGATAAGTGTCTGAAATCCATCTGGGAAAAGACTTCCTATGATAATTACGAGATTATTGTAGTTGAAAATAACAGCGAAGAAAAAGATACTTTTGCCTATTATGAGATGATACAGAACCTGAAGGAAAATATCCGGGTCATTACCTGGAAAAGAGAGTTTAATTATGCGGCGATTAATAATTTTGCAGTATCCTATGCCCAGGGAGAGTATCTTTTGTTTTTAAATAATGACGTAGAAATTATTACAAAAGGATGGATAGAGGAGATGCTGGGATACTGCCAGCGGGAGGATGTTGGGATCACAGGAGCGAAGCTTTATTATCCTGATGACACCGTCCAGCATGCAGGAGTTATTATTGGACTGGGAGGGGTTGCAGGACATATTTTCTGCGGCTCAGGAAGAGAAGAGTACGGATATTGTGCGAGATTGGTCAGCGCCCAGGACTACAGTGCGGTAACAGCGGCCTGTATGATGACGAAAAAGGAAATTTTCCAGAAAGTAGAAGGATTTGACGAAGGATTTCAGGTGGCTTTTAATGATATTGATTACTGTATGAAAATCAGAAAAGAAGGAAAGCTGGTGGTATTTACTCCTTATGCTGAATTATACCATTATGAATCGAAATCCCGGGGCAAAGAGGAGACAGCCGCTCAGATGAAGCGGTTTGCCGGGGAAGTTCACAGATTTGAGAAGAAGTGGCCGGAAATCCTGAAAAAAGGAGATCCTTATTATAATAAAAATTTGACTTTGAAAAAAGGCGATTGTTCTTTGCGGACAGCAGATGAATAAAGAGGAGATTTTAATGGCACAGGAAATAATAGAAGCGGTCAGGGACAGGTTCAGCCTGGCCGATAAAAATAAGTATATAATTCAGGGAAATCTTCCAAAGAACTGTGAAGTAGAAGTATATTTAGATCAGAAAAAGCAGAAAAACTTTACTGTGGAGAGAGATGTGGAACAGTCAACAGTCGAGATCCAGCTGCCGGAAGATCTCTCAGGATTTAAAAAATTATCAGTTTTTGTTCTTCAGGGCAATAAGAAACTGCGGTGGTTTTCCGGAAAGGTGGAGAATATCCGGCGGAAAAGGAATATGCCCCAGTATTTTGTAGATTACCTGGATGTAGACTTTCAGAGAAAAAAATGTACAGTCAGTGGTTGGGCGGTGTACCAGTCACCTATCGATATTTATGTTACAGATAACAGCGGCAAAAAGATCGGCTGCCGGATTGAGAGGGTGAATCGCAATGATGTACAGGAACAGTTCCAGGAATGGGATGTGGGAAAGTATACAGGATTTTTGGCAGAAATTCCTTTTGATCAAGAAAAAAGTCTCCGATTGGTTTTCCAGGGAGAAAAATGTCGTACGATCCGGCGGATAAATCTCCAAAAGTCCAGAATCATGGGCGAGAAAGCCGGAAAATATTGTCAAAAGGGTATGCGATATCTCCGGGTTTATGGTATGTCTGGTTTTACAAAGAAAATTCTTAAAAAAGCAGAGGACTATAAGAACCGGCCCTATCCTTATGTAAAGTGGCTCAGCCAGAATACACCTGGGGAGGGAGAACTGGAATCTCAGAGAAAGGCAGTCTTTTCCTATAAACCTCTCATCAGCATTGTGATACCTTTATATAATACTCCGATACAATATCTGGATGAACTGCTGAAGTCTGTTACAGGACAGACCTATGGGAATTTTCAGCTTTGTCTGGCTGACGGAAGTGATAATGACAGGGCGGAGGAATTTATCAAGAAATCCTACGGAGAGGATTCCAGGATTTTATATAAAAGGCTGGAAAGCAATGACGGAATTTCTGAAAATACAAATCGGGCCATTGAAATGGCTTCTGGAGATTATATTATGTTCTCTGACCATGATGATACTTTGGCTCCCAATGCTTTATATGAAATCGTAAAAGAGATCAATGAAAATCCGGGAACGGATATAGTATACACAGATGAAGATAAGGTAACTATGGATGGCGGACATTTCTTTGATCCTCACTTTAAACCGGATTTTAATCTGGATATGCTCCGCTGCAATAACTATATCTGCCATATTTTCGTGGTAAAAAAAGAAATCCAGGAAAAGGTGGGAATGCTCCGGAAAGAATATGACGGAGCTCAGGACTATGACTTTATCCTCCGCTGCTGCGAGCAGGCACAGAAGATCCGTCATGTACCGAAAATACTGTATCATTGGCGAAACCATCCGGCTTCTACAGCAGGAAATCCAGAAAGCAAAATGTATGCTTATGAAGCAGGCCGTGCAGCGGTACAGGCCCATTATGACAGACTGGGAATCAAGGCAAAAGTAAGTATGACAGAAAACTGGGGAAGATACCGGACAGAGCTGGCAGTAGAAGGAAATCCGCTGATCTCCATAATCATCCCTAATAAAGATCACAGACAAGATCTGGAAAGATGTGTTGATTCTATCTATAATAAATCTACCTACCAGAATTTTGAAATTATTATAGTGGAAAATAACAGTACCAATGAAGAAATTTTTCATTATTACCGCCAGCTGGAAAGCCAGCATGATAATATCAAGATCCTGGAATGGAAAGGGGAATTTAACTATTCCGGAATCAATAACTTTGCCGCTGAAGCCGCGGGAGGAGAATATCTGCTTCTTCTAAATAATGATATTGAAGTGATCACTGAAAACTGGATGGAAGAGATGCTCAGCTATTGTCAGAGAGAAGATGTGGGAATCGTAGGAGCAAAGCTTCTGTACCCTAATGATAAGATACAGCATGCAGGGGTGATCATTGGCATGGGTCCTTCAAGAACTGCAGGACATATCTTCTATAATTTCCCAAGGGATCAGTTTGTGTACGCAGGGCGGACCCAGACCACACAAGATCTCAGCGCAGTGACAGCTGCCTGTATGATGACGAAAAAATCTCTGTTTTACAGGCTCCATGGTCTGGATGACAGATTCCAGGTGGCTTTTAACGATATTGATTACTGTCTGAGAATGAGACAGCTGGGAAAACTGGTGGTTTACCAGGCCTATGCTGAATTGTATCACTATGAATCTCTTACAAGAGGAGATGACAAAAATGCTGAGAATAAAAAAAGATTTTCAGCAGAAGTAAAGCTATTTAAGAAACGCTGGGGAGAACTTCTGAAAAAGGGAGATCCTTATTATAATCCTAATCTCAGCCTGGCAAGGAGCGACTGTTCCTTCCGTAAAAAAAATGAATAACTGATAAAAAAGCAGAGCCGGTTCAGAAAAGCCGGTTCTGCTTTTTTATGAGATTATTGAGAGATCTCTTCGATAGTATTCTTTTTAGAATGAATGTTATAGCCCAGCAGGAAGCATTCAGCTAGAAATAAAACTGCAAATATTCCTATCATACCTGGAAGCAGATGATCTGGACCTTTAATCCGATACAGAGAAGAAGTCTGGGTATTTTCTGCGCTGTCCGTCGGTTCCAGAAGAACAGGAAGGGAAGCCTGCAGACTGTATAGAGCTGTTCCCTGATAAGTGTAGGTTCTGGTCCGGGTGTTTTCATCGTCACTATCTGTGACGGTGAGTACATTGCTTTCAATCCCTTTTGGAAGAGTCACATAGCCGGAAGGATTTTCTGAATCCAGCCAGTATACCGGGGAAAGATGAAAATTATCAAATCCGTAATTAAAAAGGCCGACAGTATCAATAAAGCGGCTTTCGCCGTCAGAACGAAGGACTACGCATACCAGGGTCATTCCGTCTCTGGAGGCAGCTGTGACTAAAGTGTTTTTTGCCGCTTCTGTATGACCGGTCTTTCCGGCTATGACTCCTTCATAATGATATTCTCCTTCTTTGATCAAGGCGTTGGTGTTTTCCAGATTTCTGGAATAAGGAGTCATATTTGTGGGAGGAATAGTATAAGCGGCTGATCCGGAGATTTTGCAGAAGTCTTCATTTTGTATTGCTTCAGCCAGAATCCGTGCCAGATCATGGGCCGTAGTATAATGATCTGGATCCGGAAGCCCGTTGGCGTTTACAAAGTGAGTATTTTCACATCCCAATTCAGCTGCCCGTGTATTCATCATGGATACAAAATTTTGTACAGAACCGGCTACATAGACAGCCATCTGTGTGCAGACTTCATTGGCCGAGGCCAGCATGATCCCGTACAAACATTCTTCTACAGTGAGCCGTTCCCCTACCTGGGCATTGATGGTAGAATTCCCTGGAGCAAGATCCGGGGTGATCACATCGGTAAAAGTCACCGTCTGACTGAGATCTTTTACATTTTCCAATATCAGAAGTGCGGTCATGATCTTTGTGGTACTGGCCGGATAGCGTATTTCATCCATTCCTTTATCAAAAAGTACCTGTCCTGTAGTAGCTTCCATCAGGATGCCGGTTTCTTCCGCAATCTCTGGTGCCTGAGGCCAGCTGGAAGGAAATTCGGCAGCTTGAACAGAAGAAAAAATAGACAGGATCAGAGACAGACTTAAAAGAAAAGCAAGACAGAATTTGGATATTATTTTTCTTTTCACGGAAGTTCCTCCTTCTATAAATATTTTATAAAAAGCTCTGAATTTATGATTTTCAGAAACTGTTTTTAAGGACAGTTCCAAGCTATTATACCATAATAAAGGTTTTCTTTAAACTGAAAATATGTTAGAATAAGCAAATGGAAAAGAACGAAAAGGCAGGTGCAGAATAATGCCTACTGGGAAATTAGAATGGGGAAAAATCTTAGGAAAACTTTCCCCCTATACCATTCAGAAAGGCTTCCGTTATTTAAAACATTACGGACCGAAAGAATTCTGGATAAGACTCCATGAAAGGTTCGAACCAGAAGAAGTCCCTTATGGTCCGTGGTATGAATCATACAGACCGGATCCAGAAGAACTGGAAAAACAGAAAAAAAGAAAATGGAAATATCATCCGAAGATCAGTGTTGTGGTACCGGCATATCGAACACCGGAAAAATATCTGCGGCAGATGATAGATTCTCTGCTGGCCCAAACATATGAGAACTGGGAACTGTGTATTATAGACGCCAGTCCTAAGGACGCCTCCATGGAATATACTCTGATGGAGTACTCCGAAAAAGACTGGAGGATCAAATGGAAAAAACTGGAGGAAAATAAGGGGATAGCCGGGAATACCAACGAAGCTCTGGCAATGGCCGGCGGCGAATATGTAGGGTTATTGGACCATGATGATCTGCTGGCTCCCAACGCCTTATATGAAGTGGCGAATGCTCTGGAAAAGGATCCGGGGATAGATGTGATCTATACAGATGAAGATAAAGTAAGGGGGGATGAACTGGAGCATTTTCAGCCTCATTTAAAGCCGGATTTTAATCCGGATCTGTTAAGATCCAACAATTATATCTGCCATTTCTTTGTTGTCAGAAAAGATCTTGCAGAAAAGACAGGAGGATTTCGGCAGGAGTATGATGGCGCTCAGGATTATGATTTTATTTTCCGCTGTACGGAACAGGCAGAGAAGATCTTCCACATACCGGAGATTCTTTATCACTGGAGGACTCATGAATCTTCTACAGCAGATAATCCAGAAAGCAAACTATATGCTTTTGAAGCGGGAAGACGGGCTATTGAAGGCAATCTGAAAAGAGAAGGACTGAAGGGAACCGTAACTCAGACAAAGGATTATGGATTCTATCGGGTCAAGTATCCTGTGCAGGGAGAGCCTATGGTATCTGTCATCATCCCCAATAAAGATGCTAAAGAAGATCTGGAAAAATGTATTAATTCTGTGTTGGGGAGAACTACTTACAGAAACTATGAAATCCTGATCGTGGAAAATAATAGTGTTACGAAAGAAATCTTTGAATATTATCAAGAACTGGCAGAAAATCCTAAAATCCGCCTGCTCAGATGGAAAAAGGAATTTAATTATTCTGCAATTAATAATTTTGCTGCGTCAAAAGCCAGGGGAGAATACCTTTTGTTTCTGAATAATGATACGGAAGTCATAACTTCAGACTGGATGGAAGAAATGCTTGGATTCTGCCAGAGAAAAGATACCGGGATCGTGGGAGCAAAGCTTTATTACGGCAATGATACCATCCAGCATGCAGGAACCGTGATCGGCATCGGAGGGATCGCAGGCCATATGTTTGTAGATATGCCCCGGGAAAGATCCGGCTATATGCATAAAGCATCTATTATACAAGACCTCAGTGCGGTCACAGCTGCCTGTATGATGATAAAAAAGTCGGTTTTTGACAGAGTACATGGATTTGAGGAGGCTCTTGGCGTTGCCTTCAATGATGTGGATCTTTGTCTGAGAGTGAGACAGCTGGAATATCTGGTCGTGTATGATCCTTATGTGGAATTATATCATTATGAATCAAAAAGCCGTGGGGCAGAGGACAGCAAGGAGAAAGTACGCAGATTTCAGACAGAAATTGAATTTATGCGCTGCAGATGGGAGAAACTTTTAAAAGAAGGAGATCCTTATTATAATAAGAATCTGTCCCTGACAAAATGGAATTATTCTCTGCGGCCGCTGGAATGAAAGGTAAGAGAATGAGCAAAGTTTCGGTTATAATCCCTAATTATAATGGGAAAAAGTATTTAAGAGACTGCCTGGATGCGATGGAATGCCAGAGCTTCCGGGACTTTGAAGTATTGCTGATCGATAACGGCTCTGATGATGGGAGCGGGGATCTGATCCGAAAAGAATATCCATGGGTGAGGCTGATTTTTCTGCGGGAAAATACAGGGTTTTGCGGGGCCGTGAATCAAGGCATCAGGAACTCTGCCAGCCCTTTTGTGATCCTTCTTAATAATGATACGGTTGCAGATAAAAATTTTATAAAAGAACTGCTGAAGGCTATAGAAGATAAGCCGCAGGCTTTTTCCTGCCAGGCCAAGCTTCTGAAGATGAAGGAGCAGGATAAGATGGATGATGGGGGAAATTATTACTGTGCTTTAGGATGGGCCTTTGCACAAGGAAAAGGCAGACCGGAGCGGGATTACAGCAGAGAAAAGAAAATTTTTGCTGCCTGCGGAGGCGCCGCAATATACCGCCGGGAGATTTTGGACAGGACAGGATTGTTTGACGAAGAACATTTCGCATATCTGGAAGATATAGATATCGGCTACAGGGGAAGATTGCTGGGCTATGAAAACTGGTACTGTCCTGATGCCAAAGTGTTTCATGTGGGCAGCGGTACCACCGGATCCAGATACAATCTATTTAAGGTCCGCTATTCTTCCAGAAATAATGTATATCTGCTCTATAAGAATATGCCTTTTCTCCAGATCCTGTGGAATTCCCCCCTGCTGATCACGGGATTTGCAGTGAAGGCAGCCTTCTTTGCCGCAAGAGGATTCGGCAAAGAGTATCTGTCAGGGTTAAAGAACGGCATAGTGATATCGGTGAAGAATAAAGATAAGAAATTTAAGGCAGATTCACCGAAAAGATATTTTGCTATACAGCTTGAATTATATAAAAATCTGGGAAAACTACTAAAAAAATAGAAGATTTTTCGGGCATTTAATCTATTATTGCGTTCTTAGTTGAAGTATGATATATTATTAAAAAAATATTACATGTTTGATTAGAGGGTGATACAACCTTGATAAAAGAAAATCAAAAGCATTTTAACCGCCTTCATGTGGTACTGGATGCTTTTGTTATTGTAGTTTCCTACTTTATTGCCTGGATGATAAAGTTCCTATTTATGGACCAGGATGTGGGAGCTCTGCCCTTCAGGATATATGCGGCGGCTATACTGCCGATCGTGCTGGTATATCTGCTGCTGTATTATATATTCAGCCTGTATACCCCTAAAAGAGTACAGGGAAGACGGCTGGAAATGTGGAATATTGTGAAAGCGAATACAGTAGGGATCGCCTTGATCCTGGGGGCTTTGTATCTGATCAAAATGATGCACTTTTCCCGTGAACTGCTGGCTATTTTTTATTTCGTGAATATTCTGCTGGAAACGGGTCTGAGAAATCTGATCAGATATTTTCTCAGAAGCATGAGAAAGAACGGCTATAATCTTAAACATATTTTACTTGTAGGATATAGTCATGCGGCAGAAGAATATATAGACAGGATTATTGCCAATCCTCAATGGGGATATAAGATCAGAGGAATCCTGGATGACCATATTGAAGCCGGGACAGAGTACAAAGGTGTAAAAGTACTCGGGCGTATTGCTAATCTTATGGTAATCCTTCCTCAGAATCGACTGGATGAAATTGCCATTACCCTGGGTCTGAATGAATATTACCGTTTGGAAGAGATCGTGGCCCTCTGTGAAAAGTCCGGGGTGCATACGAAATTTATTCCAGATTATAACAGAGTTATACCTACGAAACCTTATACTGAAGATATACTGGGACTTCCCGTGATCAATATCAGGCATGTTCCTTTGACAAATACCTATTATGCGTTTTTGAAAAGGACTATGGATATCGTAGGATCTGTATGCGCGATCATACTATTTTCTCCGGTGATGCTTTTTTCTGCAGTTATGATCAAACTTACTTCACCGGGGCCGCTGATTTTTAAGCAGGAAAGAGTCGGCCTTCATAATCAGCCTTTTATGATGTATAAATTCCGTTCTATGGAAGTTCAGGCTCCTGAAAAAGAGAAGACCAGATGGACGGTGAAAGATGATCCCAGAGTGACTGGTTTCGGAAAATTTATGAGAAAGACCAGCATTGATGAGCTTCCTCAATTGTTTAATGTGCTGAAGGGAGAAATGAGTCTTGTGGGACCCAGGCCGGAAAGGCCTTTCTTTGTGGAAAAATTCAAAGAAGAAATCCCAAGATATATGATCAAACATCAGGTCCGTCCAGGTATTACGGGCTGGGCGCAGGTGAATGGATACAGAGGAAATACTTCTATCAGAAAAAGAATAGAATATGATCTCTATTATATTGAGAACTGGACGTTGGGGCTGGACATCAAAATTTTGTTTTTGACAGTCTTTAAAGGATTCATCAATAAAAACGCTTATTAAGATAAAGGGGAACAAGAATGTCTAAGAAGAAAACAAAAAAAGGGCACATAGGGAGAAAGGTTCTTTTCGGAGTGGAAATTATTGTACTTTTGCTTCTGGTAGGAATATTGTTTATCTATACTCAGATCAATAAAAGAATGGATAATCTGAACTTTGATGACGGCGAGGATCTGAAGGTGCAGATCAATGATTCAGTGGCGGGAAGCGAGGTGCTTAGCGGCTATACCAACATTGCCCTTTTCGGCGTGGATAAACGTACAGAGGACGAAGGGATGTATGGAAACAGCGATACTGCCATAATAGCGAGTATCAACAATGATACAAAAGAAGTCCGTCTTGCATCTCTGTACAGAGACACATACCTGCGGGTAGATGAAGACAGCGAGGGAAACGGTATTTATAATAAATGTAATTCCGCATACCTCCGGGGCGGCCCTGAGCAGGCGATCAATATGCTCAATACAAACCTGGACCTGGATATAGAACATTACGTATCTGTAGACTTCAGTGCAATGGCTACTGCGGTAGACTGTCTGGGCGGTTTAGATATTCCTTTGACTTATCAGGAAATCATTCATACAAATAATCATTGTGTAGAAACTTCCGAACAGACAGGAATGGATTATACACCTATTGAGATACCCGATCCGAAGCCAGAAGATGAAACGGCTATAGTTGATACGTATCATTTAAATGGAGTACAGGTAACTGCATACTGCCGCATACGCCAGACTTTGTCTGGAGATATGGGACGGACAGAAAGGCAGCGGCTGGTGCTGAAGCTTCTGGCGGATAAGGCGAAATCAGCCGGCCTTGGCACTTTGAATGACATTGTAGATAAAGTGTTCCCACTGATCCAGACGAATTTTTCAAAGTCAGAGCTGATCAGGCTGGGCATGAATATTTTCTCTTACAGTATGGGAGAAAATACAGGATTCCCGGTGGATTATGTAATGGGCGCTGATCTGACTGTTCCAGTTACGGGGCTGGATTGTGTGATTCCTACTACATTGGAAACAAATGTAAAATATCTTCATGAGTTTCTGTTTTCTGATGAGGATTATCAGCCTTCAGAGACAGTAAAGATCCGCAGCGATTTTATAGCCCAGAATACAGGTTTCGGAGAAAGCTATGTGGCGGATGAAAGAAAGTATCTGCTGGACGATGAAGACGATTCTTCTAAAGAAGATTCGGGACAGAATGAGAACAGCAGCCGGGACTGATAAGGAGAATATAGAGAGAATTTTATTTAATAGAAAAGGAAGCTGCCGCGGTAGGCTTCCTTTTCAGTTATAAAAAGGAGAAAATAATGAGCGTTACGGTGATCATTCCCACATATAGACCGGGAGATAAATTCCGCAGACTTATGGAAAAATTAAAGAGTCAGACGGTTTCCCCTGATAAAATCATCATTATGAACACAGAGGAAAGGTTCTGGGACGATAGGATGATCCGCGGAGTCTCCCAGGCAGAGGTGTATCATATATCTAAGAAAGAATTTGATCATGGAAGAACAAGAGCCCGGGGCGCAGAAAAGGCAGACAGTGAATTTTTGATTTATTTTACTCAGGATGCTGTCCCGGCAGATGAGCGTACAGTGGAAAATCTCCTCCGTCCTTTCCGGGATCCGGAGATCGGAGCTGTATACGGAAGACAGCTTCCAGATAAAAACTGCAGACTGATAGAAAGATATACAAGGTCTTTTAATTATCCGGAGAAAAGCATGAAAAAAACCAGGGAGGATCTTCCTAAGCTTGGGATCAAAACATTTTTCTGCTCTAATGTATGTGCAGCATACAGGAAAAGTGTTTATGAAAAAATAGGAGGATTTGTATACCCGTCAATTTTTAATGAGGATATGATCATGGCGGGAAGTATGATAAAAGCAGGTTATGGAGTTTTTTATGCGGCAGATGCCAGGGTGATCCATTCTCATAATTATACCTGGATCCAGCAGTTTAGAAGGAACTTTGATCTGGCGGTATCACAGGCGGATCATCCGGAAATCTTCAAGGGAATTCCTTCTGAGGGTGAAGGAATCCGTCTGGTAAAAAACACAGGAGCTTATCTGATGAAACAAGGGAAACCCTGGCTCCTTCCTCAGTTGGTCATCAGCAGCGGATTTAAATATTTGGGATACAGAATGGGAAAGATGTATAGATATCTTCCAGAGTTTATAATAATGAAATTTACCATGAATGAGGGATACTGGGAAAACAGAGAGTGATTTTCACTTTTTCTTTGTTTTTTCATCACAATTTGAACACAATTCATTGTTAGACTAAATTCTGTAAAAGAAAAAGAGAATGAAAGGATGCAGAAATTATGAGTGATGATTTTAAAAATATAAATGATGCAGGCAGAGAGCCTGAAGATCAAACTGTAGAAAATAAAAAGGAGGAAACGTATACACAAGGAGAATCTTTTGTTATGAGAAGTCCTCAGGAGACTGCAGAAAGTTCTCAGGAACAGAACAGCCAGGAACCCCAGGAGGCGCCTACAGAGGAGAACCCCTATTATGCCCGGTCTTATAGAAAAGCTTCAGAAACCGGACAGGAAAGAAAAGATGATAACGGTAAAAAAGAAAATACAGAAGGCCAGAAAGAACAGGGATATACATCTTATCAGTTTTCCTCTCCGGCTCCTCAGGAAAAGAAATCCAGGGAAAAGAAATCATCGGGAATCGCAAGAAAACTGGGATTTGCAGCAGCCTGTGCAGCTGTCTTTGGACTGGTGGCCGGCGTTGTATTCCAGGGAGTGAATTATGTAGGAGGACGGCTGCTTCCGGAAGAAACCACACCTATAGCTCAGGCACAGCTTACCAATAATACGGGCAGTTCATCCAGTTCGTCGGATGCTTCTTCCCAGGGGAGTGTTGCTCAGGTAGCTGCTAATACGATGTCATCAATCGTTGCGATCACAAGCATCAGTATGCAGGAAATTCCCAGCTACTATGGATATTGGTTTGGAGGAAACCAGGAGCAGGAAACGGAGAGCAGCGGATCAGGGATCATTGTGGGACAGAATGATACAGAATTGCTGATCGCTACCAATAATCATGTGGTAGAAGGAGCTAACAGTCTGACAGTATGCTTTACTAATCAGGATGGTACGGCAGCCAGCTCGGCAAACGATGTGGAAAATACCAGTACAGATTCTGCGGATGACAGTACAGATCTGGAAGGCGGTACCGCTGTGGCAGCTCAGGTAAAAGGAACAGATGTAGATAATGACCTGGCAGTGGTTTCTGTTAAACTTTCTGATATACCGGAAGACGTACGCAATCAGATTACGGTAGCAAATCTGGGAAGCTCAGATGATCTGGTTGTAGGAGAACAGGTAGTTGCTATCGGAAATGCGCTGGGCTATGGACAGTCAGTGACTTCCGGCTATGTAAGTGCTTTGAACAAACAGGTAAGCTCTGAAGATGTAAACGGAACTTTTATCCAGACAGATACAGCGATCAATCCAGGAAACAGCGGCGGAGCCCTTCTGAATATGAAAGGTGAAGTTGTGGGTATTAATTCTTCCAAGATAGCATCTGATTCTGTGGAAGGTATGGGATTTGCAATTCCTATCAGTCGTGCGGAACCGATCCTGGACGAATTGATGAGCAAAGAGACAAGGGAAAAAGTAGAGGATGAGAGTCAGGCTGCATATCTTGGAATCACCTGCCTGAATGTTTCCAGCAATACCGAAGAAATGTATAATATGCCGGTAGGTGTATTTGTCCGCAGCGTAGACGAAAACGGACCGGCAGCAAAAGCAGGAATCCAGGAAGGCGATATTATCCAGAAATTTGACGGCACTACAGTACAGACCTATGATAATCTGACAAATCAGCTTGCATACTACCGGGCCGGAGAGAAGGTTGAGGTCGTGGTTGCCAGAGCTGAAGGAGGAGAGTATAAAGAACAGACTGTGACAGTTACCTTAGGCGCAAAGAGTGATGCGCAGAATTCTTCTCAAAGCAGTCAGAGCGGAGAATAATCTACTAAAAATATATAGAAGGCGGTGGCCGGGAACGGTTTAGGGTTTCAGGCCGCTGCCGTTTTGTATTTATAAAAAGTTTACTTGTTAGACGGATCGATTTATGATAAGATACTGAAGTCAGATATAATAGATTGATAAAGGAAAGAGAGAGAACAGATATGCCAGATGATAAAGAATATTTAGAGACTCCATCTTCCTCTGATAAAGAAGATAAAGGTAAAAAGGATACTTATGAAAAGGTATGCTTTATGTGCAGACGTCCGGAAAGCAAGGCCGGAAAGATGATAGATCTGCCTAATAATATCCATATATGCACAGACTGTATGCAACGCAGCTTTGATACTATGAACAACAGCAATATCAATTATGATGAGCTGATGAAAAATATTCCAAACATGCCCAATATCAGCATGATCGATTTAAGTTCCCTTCAGAATCAGATTCCCAACCGGCAGAAAATTAAAAAAAGACAGGAACAGCCGAAAGAAAAGGTAGCGCCTAAAGTTTTTGATATTAAGAGCATACCGGCGCCCCATAAAATCAAGGCAAGTCTGGATGAATATGTAATCGGGCAGGAACATGCAAAAAAAGTAATGTCTGTAGCTGTTTACAACCATTATAAAAGAGTTTTTGCAGAAAATACAGATGATGTGGAAATTGAAAAGTCCAATATGCTGATGATCGGCCCTACCGGAAGCGGCAAAACCTATATGGTAAAGACTCTTGCCAGGCTCCTTGATGTGCCTCTCGCTATCACGGATGCTACCTCTCTTACAGAAGCGGGATATATCGGAGATGACATTGAAAGCGTAGTGAGTAAGCTTCTGGCAGCGGCTGACAATGATGTGGAAAAGGCCGAACATGGAATTATTTTTATCGATGAGATAGATAAAATCGCCAAGAAGAAGAATACTAATCAGAGAGATGTAAGCGGAGAGGCGGTCCAGCAGGGAATGCTGAAGCTTTTAGAAGGAAGCGAGATAGAAGTTCCGGTAGGTGCAAACAGCAAGAATGCTATGGTGCCTCTGACTACAGTTGATACCAGAAATATTTTGTTCATCTGCGGAGGCGCTTTTCCGGATCTGGAAGAAATCATAAAAGAGCGTTTAAATAAGACAGCTTCTATTGGTTTCCAGGCAGATCTGAAGGATAAATATGACCAGGATGACAGTATTCTGGAAAAAGTAACTGTAGATGATCTGAGAAAGTTCGGTATGATACCGGAATTTTTAGGACGTCTTCCGATTATTTTTGCTTTAAAGGGTCTGACAAGAGACATGCTGGTAGAAATCCTCAAAGAGCCTAAAAACGCTATTTTGAAGCAATATCAGAAACTTCTGGCTATGGACGAAGTAAAATTAGAATTTGAAGATGGAGCCCTGGAGGCCATAGCGGATATGGCTATGGAAAAGCATACAGGGGCAAGAGCTCTGAGAGCTATACTGGAAGAGTATATGCTGGATATCATGTATGAGATACCAAAAGATGACAGCATAGGAGAAGTGATCATTACCAAAGAATATATTCAGCATACAGGCGGACCTAAAATCCTGCTGAGAGGACAGGAGCTGCCACAGCTGGAGATGAACTGAAAGCCATAAAAAATCCCCCGGAAAGCCGCCGGGGGATTTTTTATGGCTTGTTTTATTTCAGAACAAAAAAAGATGCAGGAGATGGGACTTGAACCCACACGATATTGCTACCACA
>DWUX01000132.1 GCA_019120545.1 Candidatus Blautia stercoripullorum
GGCTCCACAAGAGAAGCCGCATATCTGCCAATCCTGTTTTTCTCTTCACGATAAAGTTCCTGTCTCTGGGATACCTGCTCCTCTCTGAGCATGACCCGGCCCTCAGGTCTCACCGCCCCTCCAAAGACTTTTGTAAGTGCGCCTCTTTTATCCAGTGCATTCAGGTCCCGCCGTATAGTGGACTCTGAGGTATGGAAATACTCCTTCAGCTCCTGAAGAGTAACGCTCCCTTTCTGGTTCAGGAGCCGAAGGATCTCCTCCTGTCGTTGTTCCGTCAGCATATGGTTTCCCCCTTAGAAAATTCTGTTGTTTATCCTGCTGCCTTTTATTCTACACAACTTTCTTTTTCAGGGCAACCATTTTCCCGATTTCTGTGTTTTAACAGGATCCTGTCTGTTACCCTTCCACTTTTTTCTTTAATATTCCAAGAAGCACTGCGCCGATCACAGTTCCAACCACCAGGGATACCAGATACATCAGCGGATGTTCCACTACCGGGAATACGAAGATCCCGCCGTGAGGAGCCATGAGGGTACATCCAAAGGCCATAGACAAGGCTCCGGAAACTGCTGACCCGATAATACAGGAAGGCAGCACATGAAGAGGATCAGAAGCCGCAAAGGGGATAGCGCCTTCTGTGATAAAGGCAAGACCCATAATAAAGTTTACAGGACCGGATTCTCTCTCCTGTTTTGTAAATTTGTTCTTAAACAGCAACGTTGCCAGGGCAATAGCGCAGGGCGGAACCATACCGCCGATCATAACTGCCGCCATAATATCATAGTTGCCCGCGGCAATAGAGGCAGTTCCGAATACATAAGCCGCCTTATTAAAGGGGCCTCCCATATCAATGGACATCATACCGGCTACAATGATCCCCAGAAGGATCTTGCTGCTTCCGCTCATGTTCGTCAGGGCTGTGTTTAAAGCTGTGTTCAAAGCGCCGATAGGAGGCTCAATGATAAAGTTCATGATCAGTCCCATGAAAAGGATACCGAATAAAGGATATAAAAGCACCGGGGCGATCTTTTCAATAGATGCCGGAAGTCTGTCAAAAACTTTTCTCAGAAGAACGATAAGATAACCTGCAATAAAACCTGCTGCCAGAGCTCCTAAGAATCCTGACTTTCCGTTGGCAGCGATCATACCGCCTACAAATCCTACGGCCAGACCTGGACGGTCTCCGATACTCATAGCAATAAAACCAGCAAGTACAGGAAGCATAAATCCAAAAGCCACATTACCGATCTACCGGAACTGAGCGGCTACCGGGGTAATAGTACCGAAATTTGCCCGGGCTTCCTGGGAAAGAGAATTCATATCCACGCTGAGACCATCGATCAGGAAGGCCAGGGCGATCAGGATACCGCCGCCTACTACAAATGGGAGCATATGGGAAACACCATTCATCAGCTGGGTATATACCTTATGTCCTGCTCCCCCTGCTGATCCGGTCTTTTTCTCTGTTTTCGGACTATCCGAATGATAAACCGGGGCATCCTGTTTCATAGCTCTGTCGATCAGCTGGTCCGCCTTGCTGATACCGTCGGATACAGGGCATTCGATCAGGTGCTTGCCGTCAAATCTTTCCATAGGCACATTAGCATCTGCGGCAATGATCACGCAGTCCGCCTCTTCGATTTCTTTTTCTGTTAATACATTCTTGGCTCCTCCGGATCCCCTGGTCTCTACTTTGATCCGGCAGTTTTTCTTTTTGGCTGCCTTTTCCAGGCCTTCCGCCGCCATATAAGTGTGGGCGATCCCTGTAGGACAGGAGGTTACAGCAACGATCCGGCAGGCTTTTTCAGAAGTATCCTCTAAGGTCTGGGAAGCCAGCTGCTCATTCAGACTGGGCTTCTCTTCATCTGCCTTGTCTACGATCTGAAGAAATTCTTCTACTGTGGAAGCATTCTCCAGATTCTTTACAAAATCTTCATCCATCAGCAGCGTAGAAAGCTTGCTCAGCACATCCAGATGCACATTATCTTTGGTATTCGGAGCCGCAATAAGGAAAATCAGATGGACCGGCTCTCCATCCAGTGAATCAAAATCTACGCCGTTCTTTACTACCATCGCAGCAAGACCCGGACGTATAACAGAGTCTCCTTTTCCATGAGGGATAGCGATCCCATCTCCTACACCTGTGGTGCTTTCTTCTTCTCTTGCATACACCTGCTGGCGGTAAGCTTCTTTATCCCGTATTTTTCCGCTTTTCACCATCAGTTCTACCATCTGATCCAGGGCCTCTTTTTTGGATGCCGGAGCACCGGTCAGAGAAATGCTCCTGGGATCCAGCAATTCTGTGATTCTCATATCTTTTTCTCCCTTCTATCTGTCAGGCAGATTGGCTGACCTGCCTGAAAACTTCTTCTACTTCTTCTTTCGTAGCCAGATTCTCTGAAAAAGCGCTGGCGCTTCCTGCGGAGATCCCCATACGGAAGGCGTACTCATAATCCTTTTTCGTAAGCCATCCTGCCAGAAAACCGGCTACCATAGAATCCCCCGCCCCCACGGCGTTGACCAGTTTTCCTTTTGGCGCGGGAAGCATATGGACCTGTCCCTTTTCGTCCAGGAGCACAGCCCCCTGACCTGCCATGGAAACCAACACATTCCTTGCTCCCTTTTCCTGCATCTTTCTGGCATATGGGACCACATCCTCTCGGCTCTCCAGCTTCACCTGGAAAATTTCTCCCAGTTCATGGTTATTAGGCTTGATCAGGAAAGGTCTGTACTCCAGAACATGGAGCAAAAGCTCTCCCGTGGCGTCTACTACTGTCAGGACCCCTTTTCCATCCAGCCTTTTCAGTATATCGCTGTAAATGGAATCCGGCATGGTCCTGGGAATACTTCCTGCCAGTACCAGAACATCCTCTTCTTTTAAGCTGTCCAGTTTCCGGAGCAGTCTCTCCGTTTCCTCCGGGCTGATATCCGGTCCCTGACCGTTGATCTCAGTCCCGTCAAAATCCTTCATCTTCACGTTGATCCTGGAATAGCCATTTGGCAGATCGATAAAATCACTGGCCAGTCCCATTTCTTCTACTCTTCTTTTAATCTCCTCTCCGGTAAATCCCGCACAAAATCCAAGAGCCGTATTTGAGATCCCCAGGTTTTTCAATACTGTGGAAACATTGATCCCCTTGCCTCCCGGGAGCATCTGCTCTTTTGCGGTCCGGTTGGTCTTTCCAAGCTGGAAATCCTCTACGGAAACGATATAATCCAGAGAAGGATTGAACGTAACTGTATAAACCATTTCTTTTCCTCCTTTATGTCTATATTATACATCATAATCATTCATTTTCAATCATATTAATTCACAATATTTCATTTATTTTTTTAGTAATCTTCCACAATCATTCAAATAACCATTCACAATCATTCATTTCAGCAATCTAAATCTCCCTCTTTCTTTTATATACTAAGTCAAAAATATGGAGCCATGCTTTCCTGAACATAAGAAGAAACACAGCTCCATATTCTCATAAATTTTTATCTTTATCCATTTCTCCAAGACCATTTTTTATAGCAGCCACTGCCGCCGCTAAAGCTTCTTTTTCATCAGGTCCCTCACTGGTGATCACAATTTCCTGACCCTGGATCACCCCTGCCGCCACAATATTTAAAATACTCTTCAGATTTACAACTCCTTTAAGGTTGTTTTTTTCATAAGCAAACTGTAGTTTTGCGTCATATTTTAAAACACTATTTGACAGTACTGTCGCTGTTTTCAGATGTAACCCGGATGGATTTATAATTTTTACTTTCTGACTGACCATAATATTTTTCTCTCCCTTTTATAATCCTAAAGCAGCCTTGGCAAGACGGTCGACCGCCTCATTTAGTTCCACACCGCTGTGTCCTTTTACCTTATGAAAAATCACTTTCACATTTTTCAGACTATCATAAAAAGTTTTGTAACGGATAGTACCCGGCTTATTTCGTTTCCACTCGCCTTTAGCCCAGGATTCGATTCCCTGATAATCATAATATAAATGGAGGATTTTTATATTTTGTTTTTCACAGAAATTCATTGCAGCCATGGCGCCTTCTAATTCTCCTGCCACATTTCGCATAGAGATATCTTCTCCTCCCTGAAATGCCTTGCTCATTTCTATCTTTCTTCCCTGATATAGAAGTATGCATCCGTAAGAATAAGCCTTTTTTGCCTGATCAAAGCTTCCATCCACATAAGCTGTACAACTTTCTTCTTCCGAAGTATCTGGCTGCAAAGCCGTTTCCCCCTTCAGATAGATTTCAGCTTCCTCCACTGTGGAAAAGCTTTTATACTGAGCGCCGGAATATCCGTTTACACTGGCTTTGCATGCCTCCCAGGTAGTAAATATTCCTGTGTTTCTGCCTTTCTTTACTGCATAAAATTTTTTTGTCATTGATCTTCCTCTCTCTGATACAGACTGCTCTCTTTTATGGAGGCAGCACTGAACACTGTTCTGTTGAATCTATAAAGCTGTAAAAATGTATGGTTTCCATGTCATAAGGTTTTTTGGATCCGTGGCTTCCCATAAACATTAATTTTTTGTGGCATCCATGATCCGGTGCAAAAGCCAAGACAGTAGGATGCTTCTTCCAATACTCTCCTATTTTTTCATAAATCTTTGAAAACATCTCAATATTTTTATCAAGAGCTTCCAAAGCCCTCATTCCTTCAGGCCCAAAGCGATGCATCATATAATCATAATTGCCGTTATACAGCACCATAAAATCATACTTATCTCTTTCTATCAAATCCAGAGCCTTGTCATTACACTCTTCTACTGTGGGATAGATATAATAATCTATGGCTCTTCCCAGAAATATCCTGGAAATGCTGTCTCCTTCTGTGGAAATGATGGCTGCTTTTTTCCCCTCTTTTACAAGATAGTCAAATACCGTATCAACCATCAAAACCGGTTTTCTATATTTCACGATCCCGTGTTCCTGAGGTGCAAGACCGGTATACATGGTTCCGAAACATACTGGCGTCAATGGAGGATACACAGCATCTACTTTCATACGAAGCTGTATCTTTTTTTCCAGTTCGGAAAACTTACTCTGATATTTCCGGTAAATCCACATTCCTATTGCATCAGGATTATAAAAAAATACCCGTCGGCTTCCTTTTCCTTTCAGCTCCCGTTTAACCATATCCAATACATTTTTATGAGGATCATCCATTTTCCTGCCAGGTGTTATCTCCAGGATTTTCAGAATCGTCGCAGCAGTCTGTCCTATTCTATGCTCATGACTCATTTGTATATATCCTCCTCCGCAGCATGGCATAATAGCCTGCGTTTAATGTTCAAAATCTGCATCCGGTCTAAATCCTTCAAAAATAAATCCATCAAAATACTTTCCTGCTTTTTTCAGCTGTCCCTTGCTCTTTACAGTCCATCCATATGCCGGACAATGATAGAAATATCTGCAAAGCTGAAGAGAAAGAGAATAACCGCTTCTGCAGTCATAAGCGATAAAATCCGGCCTGGTAAGAAAATTCAGAAGAAGCCCCCGCATAATTAAATACTGAGGTCTAAACCATCCCTGGATTTTCTGATAATTCATGGAAAGCTGTCCTCTTTTAATGCCTGGTCTGTGTTTTTTGTACCAGATCAAAACCTGAGGATGAAAAGATTCAATGGCATATGTTCCTTGATATTGATCCAGGATCTCACAGGTCTTTTCACAAATACGGCTTCCATCTTTATATTTCAGTTCCACCAGCAGGGGAACTTTTCCATCTATCTTCTTTAATACATCTTCCAAAAGCGGAATATGCTCTTTTGAATGAAAGACTGATAACTGCTGCAGCTCCTCGCAGGTAAACTGATCCACGTCTCCTTCAATCCCACAATTTCTTTTTAAATGAAAATCGTGGGTAACCACCACTTCTTCATCTTTTGTAAGCTGAACGTCCAATTCGATACCATACCCTGCTTTAACCGCCCGTTCGAATGCAGGCATAGTATTTTCGGGAGCACTTCCACTATTATTATAAAGACCTCTGTGCGCATAGTATTTCACAGGAAGGCACGTTCTCTCTTTTTTTATCCGAGGCAGCAATGCTCCCAGATAACCGGCAGCAATGGCCAAAGATAAAATTTCTTTCTTTCCCATATAAAAACCTCCTGGAATCCTGCCAATATCTGGCACCGCATGTTAAAAAATCCACATTCTCATATGTATTCTATCACATACTGATTCATTTATCATTCTTTTTTTCGTAAAAGTTCTCGGAGAAAAGGCCGTCCCCGGATGATCCCGGGGACGTTTCCCTTTAGTCCAGAGTTCCGATTTTATAAATCGTCAAAGAAATATCAGAATAGAAATATTTTCCTCCGTCACCAATGACTGTCACTACCGATGGTACTGTAGTTACCAGAAGTGCCGTGGAAAAAGCGACATTACCGACTTCTGCTGCATTGTGGAAAGTACATCTGGCACCTGCTCCATTAATTGCAGCTCCATTTTCCTGCAGATATACAGTAATCGACAGCGGCAGTTTTGTTCCAGTTCCCGGGGCCAGACTGCCATTAAATGCCACATAGTAAAGTCCCGGTTCCTGTATTTTAAAGTCAGTACTTCCAGGGCTATGGATAATTCCGGTGCCATATTGCACTGCATTTCTGTCAAAAATAAACTTTGTTCCGGTATTTCCCGCCTGAGGAGGAATGGAATATCCAGTACAGACTTCCGCAGGACACTGACAGGTTCCGGTATCTCCTTTAGGTATCACAAAGTCAAAGACTGCATCCTGCTGCGTACCGCTGTTTGTCACGGAGGCTTGACTTCCGGCAGGCCCTGTAGTAACACTTCCCACTTGAACTGTTGCTCCATTTCCTGCTGCCCCCGTATCGCCGGTGGTGCCGGCAGGACCGGTTGGGCCAGTCGGACCGGTGGGACCTGTGGCCCCTGTCGGACCTGTGGGACCTGTAGCTCCTGTCGGGCCGGCTGGACCTGT
>DWUX01000133.1 GCA_019120545.1 Candidatus Blautia stercoripullorum
CACTTTATTCATATTTTTCTATGTAATTGTCCTCTCTCATACGGCTTGATCCACGTTTAGCAGGCAGAAATGGAAGCACTACTCAAGTGGGATTTTTTCGTTTGCATTAAGCAAATCCGAGCCGCCTATACTCACAGTCATTATACCCTAATCCTGCTTTTGATAAAAGCGTTTTAATAGAATATTCTCAGACATATTCTAAACAGCAGTTACTGTAAATCCTCACGAATACTTCAGATTTGTCGGAGATATTCCTCTTCACCGCTATTTTTTTAACACATGAAGTAACATCAGATATCGCAATCATTGACACTTGCGGGATTAAATCCTGTCAATATAGTTCAGATAATTGACCGTCCATTCTTCCGCATATTCTCTTGCAACCACTTCGATGGGATTATTATAGTAACTGTCATAGTCTGTCTCTGCTGATGTATAGTTCTCTATACCTTCCTTGTATTTATACAACTCTTTATAAATTCTCAGATTTTTATTCTTTTCAATATTCTTATCTCTCAAATCCACACTTTCCATCAATTTATGCACATAAGCATGGTGAGTCTCATGCAGCAGTGTATTTATCACTGCTTCACGAGGCAAACCAAACATTTCTTCTCTGATGCTGATAATATGATTTTCATCCACATAATATCCCATAAGTGTTTCTGATTCATATTCCTCTACTACTAACTCAACAGGCTCAATTCCCCAATATGCACATTCCAGATCGATTAGCTGCTGAAAAAGGTTTTTCTTTTCTTCATCTGAAAGCTCTGTATACGTGTCTTCCTTCCAAAGTCTGAGCATATCCTGATTGCTGTCCCATAATTCCCCGTCCTCGGCCATTTTTATCGAGCTTGCCGCCGGTTCATCTGCCGTGTCCATCCCGGTCAGGCAATATCCCCACATCCCTATTATGGAAATTACAGATAAAGCAGCGAGTATATTATTCAGAGCTCTGCCGATTACTCTTAACTTTTTCTTTTTCATTATAATGCGGATTGTTTGAAATGCTATAAAGACACTGTACGTTATCATAACCGCTATCAGTAATTTAGGAGTAATAAAGCCTGAAAAAAGCCATCGTAAAGTCAATACTGCCCCAAGGGGCGTCACCCCGGCAGCCGCCATCCTTATGATACTTCGGTTTTTACACCAGTCATCTACAATCCACGCGTTCAAGACCCCCACTGCCACATAGACAAAATTCAAGAATACGCCGCTGTGAATCTCGTTCTGCCAAATAAAATATCTAAATATAAATCCCTTCATCAGCATCCAGACAATGCCCATGATCGCCATCATGCCGAATGGAAATACCGCAGCGCTGAACTCATTCTCCGTAAATAATAGTTCCCTTATTTTTCTCACTGGACTTTCCTCAGAGCAAAGAAAACCGCTCCAACCTTCTGAATCTCCATAAGTTCCATTTTTTCTTCAATTCCGGCTCTGCAAAGGATGTCTTCCGGCAAATGCAGTATCCTATCCTCCAAAAGATTGACCCAAGATTTCAGGAATTCGATATAATGGGATTTGGCAGCCACTGCTTTTCTACTGACAATGTCCTGTTCCGTAAATTTAATACTCACTATATATATTTCTCCTCTGCAGCTTTACCTACATTCCTTATTCTTTTTCGTTCTTTGAACTGTAAATGCACTCCCCGGTATCAAAACAGTATACCCCCAGCGTTCCGCCGTAGACACACCCGCAGTCTATTGCGATATGACGATTTTTCCTGTATATTTTCCCATCATATTCCGCACCGATTTCGAATGTGGGAGTATGTCCTGTAACCAGATAGTAAGAATCACTATATACTTTATCATACTCTGCCCGGGTAAAGATAAGATCCTCTTGAATATTCTGCGGTGGCGGAGCCACCCAATCTCCTGGAATAGAGCCATGGAATCCGTTATCGAGAGCCACTCGTCCGATGGTGGGAGCCATGACCCGTGTCGTGGCTCCCAGTAGGATGATTTAGTTTTTGATCATCCTTTTCCTTTGCCGCATTGAAACATCCCCGTCAATCCGCATGGTATAGGCAGATGGGATGATACGGTCAAGGATGGAATCGGCAAGGGCACTGCCTCCTAATCTTTCATGCCAGCCTTCCGGCATGAACTGGGAACAGAAGATGGTGGAGACCTGGCCGCAGCGGTATTCCATCAGTTCCAACAGATCCCTTTGCTCCTGCTCGGAAGCAGGGATCAAAAGGAATTCATCTAGAATCACAAGTGGAAGCTTTTGAAACTGCTTCATCACTTGATGATATTTTCCCTGTATCCTCGCTGCTTCCAGTTCGCTGAACAGTTCCGGCAGACGGATATATCTGGTCTTATATCCGGATTGGCAGGCGTTGACTCCCAGTGCATTAGCAATAAAGCTTTTGCCGGTACCTGTAGCCCCGATCAGGATGACATTCAGCCCTTGGCGGATGTAGTCATTATCCGCCAGGCTCTCCAGAAGATCCCGGTTCAGGTGCCGGTCCGGCAGATAATCAATGTTTCCAAGAAATGCAGATGAGTCAGAGAACTTCGCGTTCTTGATCAATCTTTTGATATTGTTATTATGCCGGGAATCGTATTCCGCATCAACCAACAGCATGAGACGTTCATGGAAGGACATGGAGCCGTATTCAGCTTCCTGGTCGATCTGTTTTTCATAAGCTTCCGCAAAGGCAGGCAGTCTCATGGACTTTAACTTTTTCACCGTATCATTTTTCATGGCTGCCACCTCCGTAATAAGAAGCCCCACGGACCAGGGCATAGCTTTCGTCATGGATAGCCTCAGAGGATTGGTTTGATGGGCCAGCAGCCTTGTCATTGCCAGATTCCAGGATCAGGCGGATATTCTTATAACGCGGGCTGGGGATCCGCTCCAAAGCTGCTTTGCAGGCATGTTCCAATCTTTCCGGAGTATATTTATCAGCCAGTTTCAGGAGAGACAGGCAACCCTTATAAGCCTGCTCTTCGATCCGGTAGGAATCAAAGATCCCCTGGATCACCTGATGGGTTGACTCACCGATACCAGATGCCCACTTAAGGAACCTTGCCTTATCCCATTCACTGTACAGCTGATGGCTGACAGGCATGTGCTCCGGGATCGTGGAATACTGCCCGCGGCGTCCATAAAGACGTTTGTGGCTGCAGATCCGATTCCCTTTGTAATAAACCTCAATGCTGCTCTTGGTGTACCGGACATCCACTTTCTTGCGCACATACTCATAAGGGACCGAATAGTTCTGAAAATCTATGGCAATGTGGTAGTTCAGCTGAACGGTAGCGGATTTCCATTGGGCAAACTCATATGGATATCTGGGAAGCGGCTGTAAAAAGGGAAGTTCCTCTTCCAGAAATACAGAGTGACGGGAACCGTCTTTTTTCTGGAAAGGAGCCTCATTGAACCGATCCAGTTCCTTTCGGATCGCTGCATTCATGGTATGGATGTCAAAAAATTTCCGGTTCCGCAGACGGGCAATGATGTGGGAAGTCAGATTCCCAACACTCCCTTCTACAGCTGCTTTATCACGCGGGGCCAATACCCGGGCGGGAAGCAATGCAGTGTGATAGTGATCCACAAGCTCCTGGTAAGAGCGGTTTACGACCGGGTCCTCGTATTTTCTGTTGCTGAGGATCCCAACCTTCAGATTATCCGGGGTCAGGATCCTGGTGACACCGCCGAAGAACTCATACATAGCGATATGCGCATTGATCCAGTCCTCCTCTTTCATGGTACGGCATGCCTGCGCATAGCAGTACATGCTGAAAGGCAGCGTCGCTACAAACAGATAAACCTTGCTGCTGTCCCCAGAGATCTTATCATAAAGGGGCAGCGCGGTCCCGGCCCAATCGACCATCAGTTTGTCACCAGGTTTATGCTGGATATGCATGGTAAGCTTATTTTTCGAAACATAATCCTGATATAACTTGCAGTATTGGGAGTAGCCGTATGGCGGTTTTCCGGCATCCCGGCAGGTATCAACATACTCCTGCCATAACAGCTTTAATGTTACGCCGCTTTTCAATAATTCCTTATGAATATAAGGAAAATCCGGCGTGACCAATGTTGGGAGCAATGCTTCTTCTGGAAAAAGTGTATTGTGGATTTCCATTTCTTCCATGGATTCCAGTGCATCTTTCGATAACTGGTGATCTGAGGCTGCTTTCGCCACCTTAGCAACCGTATTCCTGGATACGCACAAGGTACTGGCAATGCGCCGTTGGCTATAACCATCCAGCAGCATATGTAAAATTTGTTTTTCTTTGGACATTTGATCGTCCTCCTCTCAAAGTATTACGGATTCATCCGTTAGGATGATTGTATTGCTTCAAGAGGTGGCTCTCAACAGCGGATTGCCCTTATAATTCAGGTGGCTCTATCGTTCGGAATGGATGGCTCTCTGTAACGGATTGAGTGGCTCTGAAGCCACGGAATACTCAAGGGCTATGTACTTTCTATGTTTGGTAAAAATCCCAGAATTTTGAAACCTGGCTATTGTACATGCGGAGTGCTTCATGAAAACGGAAAACGCTATAATTCTGACTGGAAACTAAGTTTTAAAGCATTTTCGCCCGTTTATTCAGAAGCACAAGTAGCTTCTGGAAAATTGATAACGGTTAGGCTCAGCAGTATTGTGGCCGAGCATTTCCCCCGGCAATATATTCCTGAGGAATATAAAGATGAGCCTATAGAAAATCATCATTGCACACCGAAATCTTTCTATGCCCCAGATCAGGGAAGGGAGGCAAATAGGGCTTCAAACATGCGGCAAATTCCAGCCACTATTCACAAAAAATTGACGAAGCTCCAGAACAAGACCTTTGAGCAGGAACAGCAGGCCATTAATGAAGCTATAGCAAATAAGACTCAGATAGAAACAGAGCCGGGTACTTTAGAATCTTTACTAAAGGTTCTGCTGATTCTGGGAGTTGAACCAGAGAGTGCGGTACTTCAGACATATTCACAGAATGGGGAAACAGATTTTATTGACATTACAAGAAATATTAATCTTCTATTCAAAGGTAGCCCCTCTGAAGGGCAGCCTATAAAATTTAATTCTGATACAGGAGAGGTCATTGTTTGTGGTATTCCTGGCAAAGTTAAAAATTGGGAGAAACTCTCTGATGCTCGAAAAAAAGAGTGGAGGGAAAAATTCGCCTATATCAATTATCAGTATATTAAAGCTCAGGAGCAGCAGGAAGGAGGCGAGGAATAATGAGCTTACCTGAGCCACAAAAAATCACACCAAGGCAGGTTGTCGTTCAGCTAGGCAGACAATGTAATTTGTCATGTTCCTGCTGCTATTTGGGCGAGAGTCAAGATGTTGTCATGAGCGAGGAGGTCATGGACGCATTTTTAGACAATATCCACTATGTTGAAGAACTTATGCTTTTTGGTGGCGAGCCAAGTCTCTACGTTGAGCAGGCAGAGCTATTTCTTAAAAAACTGAAGGAACGCAAAATGCCTCTGAACTATGTCAGTGTCAACACAAATGGTGCGGTGCGCTCTGAAAAATTTGCGAAGGTAGTTAATGATTACATAGATTATTCAACATTTTCATCAGAATCAGTTTTCATAATATCTTGGGATCGCTGGCACGAGCAAAGTCTAATGAAAAAATTTCCGGGGACTGATATTGAGGCAAATCTTGAATGGTACAAGAAGCGCCTACATACGAAGTATGTTGCAATTGAAGACGAACCAGATGTTGAACTGATTTCAGAGGGGAGAGCTAAGGAACTGCTGAAAGATACCAAAAACCATATGATTAATGTTGGTATCCTTAACCAGGGCAAACTAAATTTTGCCGCTTTAAAATCATTTAGGGAGGTGTGCGCTGGCCCTGATAATCTCTGCGGACATGGCTGTGTCCATAATTGCGTTAGCTGCAATTTATTTTTGTCTGCGAAAGGCGATGTGCTGTTAGGCCGGAATGTCTCCTATGACCGTCAAGACCAGGGGTACTATAAAATTTGCAATGTTTTGGAGCAATCTATTTTTGACGGGTTATTGGATTTGAAGATTTTAGAATTTGATTATAAAACCACAATCGTTCCTTCTCGGAGACTCGATATAAAATCTGATATTGCAAAAGAGGCCAGTAATTTATTGGAGCCTGATGATTTCATAGCGCAGATTACAGACGAACTATTTGCCGCCTCAAATCTGTCCTATGTGGGAGACTTTGAGAAGGCTGAGAGGCTGCTTGAAGACGCTAAGGATAGATTTTATTATTATCTGCTAGAAATCCAGGAACGCCTTGGGCCTGAAGGTTGGAAGGAATTTCAAAATTCAGAAGAGAATCATAAGCTCCTGGGGTGTTTTGGAGGCTATAAAGCAACCTTAGAAGACTTCAATAAATTAAAAACCTCAGGAAAAAAAAGGTTCCTGGAACATTTTGAGTCTGAGGGAAGTATTCCTGATTTAGAAAGTGAGGAGGCTAGGCGAGAGCTTGTCTGGCAGTTTTGCACTTTGAAGGAGTATAAGAATCCTGAAACTTGATAGTCCTCTAGGCTGATGGCAGCAGGGCGATTTTTTAATAATATCAGCATTATTGTTTTTTTCTAATAATCTCCTGCTGCCTCATCATATGATGGATATTATACTAAAATGGTTAAGTATCATGTGCTTCTGTATTCTTTGCATATTTATAAGAATATCGAATGTTAGTTCGTACTAACTCTTGCAATGATTGAAGTATTAAAATAAACCTATTCAAAATAGTACCAAAATATATTGACTAAAGTTTAATATCTTGCTATTATAACAGTACAAATATTAAGTATAGTCTAAAATAGTACAGAATAGGAGGGAAGCCCATGTGTATATATGGGTATGTGAGGGTCAGCACAAAGAAACAGAAAGTAGAGAGGCAGATTGCCAATATCAAGAAAGAATATCCTAATGCCGCCATTATTGAAGAGTCTTATACAGGTACAAGCATGGACAGGCCGAAGTGGAATAAGTTGGTTAAGGTATTGAAGCCGGGTGATATTGTTGTATTTGACGAAGTAAGCCGTATGGCACGAAATGCACAAGAGGGCTTTGAAACCTATTTAGAATTATATAATAAGGGCATTGACTTAATCTTTCTCAAAGAGCACTATGTAGATACAGAAGTATTTCGACAGACTTTGAATAATAAGGTCGCTCTGACGGGAACAGAAGTAGACTGCATATTGCAGGGTGTTAATGAATATCTTATGATACTGGCTAAGAAGCAAATAGAGATAGCTTTTAACACAGCAGCTCAAGAGGTAGAGTACCTGCATATGCGAGTTAGTGAGGGAATAGCACGAAGAAAAGCGGAAGGCAAGCCAGTAGGAAGAGCCGAGGGTAGTATAATAGAGACTAAGAAAGCAAAGCAGGCAAAGCAAGAGATAATGAAGCATTCTAAGGACTTCAACGGAAGTTTAAATGATCTGGATTGTATGAAACTGATAGGAATAAGCCGGAATAGTTTTTATAAATACAAGAGACAGCTTAGAACGGCGTTAGAGCAGCAGGAGGCATAGTGCTTCCTCTGTCTCACAGAAAATTATTGTTCTTCTTCAATCTCAAGCCCCTCAAAGAAATCGTCAAAGCGACAGTTGAAAATATTTTTCAGGCATACGAGTTCTGAAACACGAATGTTCAGCAGATTTGTTTCAATCTTTGCATATGAACTACGGCTGATGGGTAATCCTGCAAGCTGGAGTTTGGCAACAACTTGTTCCTGAGTCATGCCGCTTCTGACTCTAAGCCCTCTGATATTGTGGCCGATACCCAGATCCGGTCTGATCTTCTGCATACGTTCTCACACTCCTTTTGCTCTGTATAATGAACAACTTTGATTGATTTTATATCAGTCCAGGGTTATAATTGGTTCGTAATACAGAGCAAAGGAGGGATATTTTGTGACTTTGGGCGAAGAGTTAAAATTTTTTGCGAAGGTCGCTACACCAGAGGATATAACAACAATGTTTAGTGATAGCATTTCAACCAAAGATTTTGAACGAATAGGATTTATCCTTTATTCATTGGGGTTGAAGCATTTGCAGCAGGATTTCTTCAAAAGAAATTCTTTGAAATTCCAGGGTGTGATTGATTGGGAGGCTGAGGTTAATAAATCAGACATTGAAAGATACGCTTCATGGCTTCAGGAATTTGTAAATAACATTGAATCTCCTGAAGAGGGGAAAAGAGTTTCTAAGCTTTTTGGGCTGGATGAATAGAGGGGGGATATTAAAACTTTAAAATTCAGATTTTTGTGGGTAAAACCTTGCAGCTGATAGGATTATATACTCACAAAAAATTAAAAATGGAGGTAGATATTATGCAAACAATAACATATTGGAATTGGAGATTATGTAGCAATAAATAATGCTATCTACGGCAGACATGGAGGCCTTGCAACTCGCAGTACAGAATGGTATGATTAACCTAGAGGAATGCAAGGCGAAGGTAGCTGCCATGGAGAACAAAAAGTTACTTGAACAACACCCATATAAAATATGGCAAGGTTCAGATGGTTATTGGAGAACATACTTGCCAGATGATTCTAAAAAGACAGGTAGGAGGTTGATAAAGCGGAGAGAAAAATTAGATATTGAAAATATACTTGTTAAATTTTATAGACAAAAAGCTGAAAACCCAACATTTAAAGAGGTATTTCACCTATGGATTAATGAAAAAGTTGAGTGTAAAGAAATTGCACCAGCGACAGTATCAAAGTATATTAATGATTACAAACGTTTTTGCTCCGGGAAACCAATAGAGAATGTACGATTTAAGTATCTGACAGAAAAAGAATTACGGCTATTTATTAAACGAACTATAGCAGATATGGATTTAAGTGCAAAATCGTATTCTGGGTTACGGTTAATTATTAAGGGTATGCTCAAATATGGGAAGTGGGAAGAATTGACTTCTATTAGTGCCACAGAATTTTTCAGTGATATAAACATTGGCAAAAATTCTTTCAGAAAGAAGATTAAGGATAAGTCCAAAGAAGTTTTCACAGATGAAGAGGTGCGCATGATTACACATTATATCTCAGAGAATCCGACAATCAGAAATCTGGCAATTCTTCTAGCATTTCAAACAGGGGTACGTGTAGGAGAGCTTGCCAGTTTAAAACGTGGAGATATAAATTTTAAATCAAAAACGCTCCATATTCAGAGGACAGAAGTAACCTATAAAGATTTGGAGACTGGTAAAAGCGTGAATGAAGTCAGAGAGTATCCTAAAAATGAAAATGCTGACAGATATTTGATTTTACAGGATAAGGCAATAAGTACATTACGTCAGGTTTTAAAACTTAACAGTTTTGGGGAATACCTTTTTGAGGAAAACGGTAAACGGATCCGGGAAAATGCATTCAATAGAAAACTTGCCAGAATATGCGAAGCTGTACATATTCCTAAACGTTCCATGCACAAAATACGAAAGACCTATGGAACCAGTCTAATAAATGGACATGTAGATGAAAGACTGATATTGGATCAAATGGGGCATGGAGATATACGGACAACAAAACAGTTTTATTATTTTTCTAATAGGGATGAGGCAGAAAAGCGGCAGCAGATTCAAAATGCAATCCCATATTGATATGATTACTTTTACCCCTGAAAGTAATCAAAAGTAATCAAGCTTCTACAATAGAGAGATATGAAAAAACCTAGATAAAATAAGGGATTATGGCAGCAGGAGAGGGAGAAAATAAAATGGTTCGAATCCCTCATCCCCTGTAAGAAAAGCTTGGTAGATACCAAGCTTTTTTGTTGTAATTTATGTCAGGTAGTCTATTGATAATATTTCTTCTTCACTTTCAAATTGCTCTGTGTTACCATATATACAAGGTATAATAGAATTTTGACTTACTATGAAACATCAAAAATTAAAAAATTTTTTAGAAATTTCAGAAATAAAAGGAGAGATTTTATGCCATTATCGAAGGAATCTACTTATACGATCAATGATATCTATGCTCTTCCAGAAGGAGAACGAGCAGAACTGATTGATGGAAAGCTATATATGATGGCACCGCCAAGTCGCTTACACCAGGAACTTGTGGGAGAACTCTTTACAGTAATCAGAAACCATATTGGAAAGAATGGTGGCTTTTGTAAAGCATATATCGCTCCATTTGCTGTATTTCTAAATGAGAATGATAAAAATTATGTAGAGCCGGATATCAGTGTTATCTGTGACATAAATAAGCTGAATGATAAAGGTTGTCAAGGGGCTCCTGACTGGATAATAGAAATCGTCTCACCTTCTAGCCAGCGTATGGATTATCAGATAAAACTTTTTAAGTATCGTACTGCCGGAGTAAAAGAATATTGGATCGTAAATCCGGATACTTGTACGGTTACCGTATATGGCTTTGACAATGATTTTAATTCTGGACAATATAGTTTTAAACAGGAAATACCGGTGGGAATTTACCCGGATCTGTCTATTGTTATTCAAGATTTACTTTAGATTTAAAGGTCTCAAATATTACGCAATAAGCATGGGAATGTTAAATATTCCTGTGCTTTTTTTTGCGTGATACGCCTGGCAAGCAACTGTCGTGCTTGCCCGTTGGATGTGATTTTCTTTATATCCTTTATCTGATAGAAAATTAGTTTAATCCTTTTTTCAGTGTTGTCCGTTATATATTTTAGAAGGGAGGCCTGATACCGTTGAATGATAATAAGCTGATTCTGCAGATTCAGCGTGGAAACAGGAGATGTGCAGATGAATTGGTAGAACGCTACTATTCCTCTATTTTCCGTTATTGCTCCTGGCATTGCTATAATACAGACCGGGCCGAGGATTTAACCCAGGAAACTTTTTTGAGAGTGTTCCGGGATATTTACATGTATGAACAAAAGGGATCTTTTAAGGCATATTTATATACCATTGCCCATCATCTGTGTATTGATGAAAACCGTAAACATATTATATCTGGACTGGACCAGGATCTGCCAATGGAAGATGGCAGATTACAGCAGGTTGAAGATCGCGAACAGATAAAACACCTGTTGAAATTATTGACACCGGTGCAAAAGGAAGTGATCCTCCTTCACTGCGGGGAACAGCTTAGTTTCCGTGAGATTGCACAGATCCTTGGTATACCGCCGCGAACTGCTCAAAGCCGCTTTCGTGCTGCCATAACTATACTAAGAAAGGAGAGAGGATAATATGAATAAGCGGGAATTATGCTCTATATTACAAAATCAGACTGCGAATCCAAAACGCTTAAAAGAAACCCAGCAGATGTGTTCTGCTTTGCTGGAAGAGCAGATGAAATTGGATCTTATCCCGGAAGAGCGGACCAATTTCTGGCAGTTTCTGTCAGATGTTATGAGGCATACCGGATGGCGGCTGTGGGTAACCCAGGGGATCCTGTTGCTGCTGATCTGTGCGGGGATTTTTTCTGTGCCTGAAAGTCCCCAGATTATTCCAGTGTTCATACCCCTGTTTGTCTTGGCCTGCCTGCCTTCTTTTTACCAGAGCGCTGTCTTTGGAATGAGAGAAATAGAAGCCGTTACCAGAGCTTCAAGCGCACAGATCATTTTAGCTAAACTTGTGCTGGCCGGCGCATCACAGATCATCTGCTTAACGGTCATTTGCTGGTTTGCAATTTTTGCTGCAGAATATCCGGTTACACTTATCCAGCTTATTTTGTATGTGGCAGTTCCGCTTTTGGCCTGTCTGATATTAACTCTTTGGAATATGCGGACACGGGATCGTTATGCCATGCAGTTTAGTATATTATCCTGCCTGGGAGCAAGCATATTTGCAGGAATACTTGCACATTGGCTTCCGGCGCTATATGAGATTTCTGCTCTTGGAGTATGGATCATAACCTTTGTGATATTTGCAGGATTTTTTATAAAGGAACTGTCCTTACTGATAAAAACATGGAAAGAAGGTAAAATCTATGGAACTGTCTCTTGACCGGCTGACAAAACACTATCATTCCCAAATTGCCGTGGATTGTGTAAGTGCTTCTATGGTACCGGGAGTTTACGGACTTTTAGGAGCAAATGGAGCGGGAAAAACCACCTTAATGCGTATGCTCTGCGGGATTCTGGAACCTACAAGCGGAGATATCCTTTATAACGGGCGGAGTATCTTTGATATGGGCGGTGCTTACCGGAATCTTCTCGGATACCTTCCTCAGGAGTTTGGCTATTATCCCAATTATACTGCTAAAGAATTTTTGCTTTATATAGCAGCCTTGAAAGGAATCCCACGGCGTATTGCCTTAAAACGTTCCAGTTCTCTGCTGGACACCGTAAGCCTGGCAAATGTGGCTGACAAAAAGATCAAGACCTTTTCCGGTGGAATGAAACAGCGCCTTGGAATTGCCCAGGCACTGTTAAACGACCCTAAAATCCTGGTTTTAGATGAACCTACTGCAGGCCTTGATCCCAAAGAACGTGTCCGTTTCCGAAATATTATATCTGAGTTTGCCAATGATAAAATTGTTTTGCTTTCCACACACATTGTTTCAGACATAGAAGCTATTGCGGATCAGGTATTCCTGATGAAAAAAGGATCCCTTGTCCTCCAGGGATCTGTGGAGGACCTGGTAGCCCACGCGCAGGGAAAAGTGTGGGAGTTTACCATAAAGGAGGCGGATCTGAAAAAATGGGAACTTAACTATACAGTCGCCAATCTCCGTCATTTAGACAGAGGCTTAGCAACTCTGAGGATCATATCGGATCAGTGTCCTTCTTCAGAAGCTGTATCCTGTGAACCAGGCTTAGAAGATCTGTACTTATTGTATTTTCCTACAGAGGAGGGAGGTCAAGGGTGATGGAATTACTGAGATTAGAACATAAAAAAATATGGCACAGAAAAAGTGTTCTGATAGGTGTGTTGCTGTGTTTTCTATATGTCATTATCTTTGGCAATCTGTTTTCCTATCAGTGGTTCACATTTGGATCGGTAGATGATTTCACCAGTTCATTCGGCAATCGCTTTGATGGTTATTCCAATATCCGCAAAAAACAGGAATATGCAAAACAATGGGAAGGCGATCTGACAGATGAAAAATTGCAGGCAATGGTCAGAAACTACCAGGAACGGGCAGGATCCAATGACATTTCAGAGTATGAAATGACCGATTGGAAGGCTTTAAATTCATGGATCCAGACACTGTGGCCGGAACTTGAAGAAGGCGATCAGCCATATATTATGCTCAGTTATGTTGATCCCTCACGATTAACGGGTTTTGAACAACGGCGTGAAAAGGCTTTGGAAAATTTTCTTGATATGAATGGGCAGACAGAAAAAGAGAAAGAATATTTCCTGAATATGAATGCAAAAGTGGCTACTCCTTTACAGTACCGCTGGACAGAGGGATGGACCTTTATCACCGCAGATTTCGTAAGCCAGTGCGGAGTGGTCCTTGCAATTTTTCTTGCCATTGGGATCGCACCTATGTTTTGCGGGGAATGGCACGATCATACAAAGTCCCTTATTGCAACTACAAAAAACGGGCGGAAGAAAATAGCTGGTGTCAAGGTGATGGCTGCATTTCTGTTCGCTTTAGAACTGTTTGGGATCATTACGGCCAGTTCTGTTTTTCTGCAAATCGTATTTTTAGGTCCAGAAGGGTGGGATATGCCGATACAGTGCATAAAAATTCTGGCGGCTGCTCCCTGGAATGTACTGCAGGCAGAAATATATGAATATGTCTATCTTCTGCTGGCTGCACTTGGATATACCGGCATTGTTTTGCTTTGCTCAGCGTTGACAAGATCCAACTATGTCTCTCTTCTGATCAGTCTGGGGATTGTTTTTGTGCCCATGGCAGTTTCACAATTTCTTCCCCTGTGGGGGCAGAAACTGCTGGATCTCATTCCATTTGTAGGCAATTCAACAGATATTTTCCGGACAAACATGTATCATTTGTTTGGATTAAGGATCTGGTCGCCATATCTGCTAATCACGGTGCCAATCAGTTTAGGCGTGATCTCATTGCCTTTCGCAGTTCATTTCTGGGCGAAAAGGGCAAAGATTTAATAATATATTTAGGATAAGCATAGGAATGTTAAGGGTTCCTATGCTTATTTCTTTAATATTATATACTACATTTTATGCTCCACTATTTCCGTAAAATGTAGAAATGATTTTTAGAAAATTAAGTCTGGCTGGAAATACTTGCACAGGAAATACATATCATAGATAACGGAGTACTAAGAGCCTAAAAGCGTCAGAATACAAAAGAGTATCCTTTGGATATTTTAAGGACAAAATACCATTGAATGATCAGAAAATGGAAGAGGAGTTGACAAGAAAATGGGAATCGTCCTTATAGCAGTAATTGGGATCGGGATTCTGGATTATCTGTTATTAATGCCAGGGAGAAGAGATAAGCGGGATGATGAGGAGCAGATCCAGTATCTGAAGGACTGGAAAAAGAGGCATGGAAAATAACTAGATTATTACAGAATATGACAAAAGTTTTAAATTTTGTGAAGTTCATGAATTTTGGGACAAAAGATGAAAGCTCATGCTATAATAGGTCTGGTAATCTACAATTTTCGACAAAGGTTCATTTTGAATTTGGAATCTTAGGATTATGGAAAAGCAGGGAGTTTGATTTATGGATGAAAAAATACAAGAAGCTCTGGAGAAATTTGCTGAAGAATCTGTAAAAGAATATACCCAAGAAGAAACAAAAGAAGAGAATACAGAAGCTGAGATCACTGAAGATACTTCGGCAGAGCTAGAGATACAAGAAGAGGAAAAAACAGAAGAACCAGATATTCCGGCAGCAGAAGAAACGGATGTTCCAGCAGGGGAGCCGGAAAAGAAATCTGAGGACTCTTTACCGAAGAAGGAAAAAATAAAGCCTATATCTTTCTTCAAAAAGATGAATAAAAAGAAGTTTCTTATAGGTGCAGGAATGACTGCCGCTGTTTTGGCTTTCTTTTATTTTTTAGGGGCTTTTTATTACAGCGAAAGGCTTTACGGAAGAACAAAAATCGGAGAAACAGTCTGCGGAAATATGACAGTAGAGGAAGCTGAAAATGCAATAAAAGAGCAGACGGAAAATTATGTTCTTGAAATTACTTTTAAAGACAGCCAGGAAGAGATCAAGGGCCAGGAAATTGGATATACATATCAGTCTAATGATGTAGCTCAGACAGTTCTGAGAGAACAAAATCCTTTTTTCTGGATAGGAGGGCTTTTGTCAGAACATGATTATCCTGCCACACATACAGCTTCTCTTGATGAGGAAAAGCTGAGAGAGAAAATAAATTCTTTTGAGTGTACGAAAGAGGAGAATATGATCCCTTCCCAGGATGCCAGTATTGCTTTTGAAAATAATCAATTTGTAATAAAGGATGAGGTCCAGGGTACTGCCATAGATATAGATTTGCTGGTTGAGAAAGTGACTGAAGCTGCTGAGAATGGAGTGAATAACTTTTCGGCGGAAGAGGAAGGGGTATATATCCTTCCGCAGGTGACCAGCGATGACGAGACTTTAAAAAAGGAACAGGAAGTATGGAACAGCTGCGCGGTTGTGACAGTAACATATCTTTTCGGAGATCAGAAAGAAGTTCTTGACGGTATGCGTGTGAAGGACTGGTTTACTTATGATGCGGAAGGAAATTATGTAGAAGACCAGGAAACTTTAATGGCGAATATACAGGCCTATACAGCAGAACTGGCAGCTAAATACGATACTGTAGGAAAAAGCAGAGTGATTAAAAGCACAGCTACTGGAGAAAATGTTACTGTGGAAGGCGGCGATTATGGATTTCTGATCGATCAGGAAAAAGAAAGCGCTCAGCTGCTGCAGGATATCCAGGGACATGTGAATACACAGAGGGAACCGGTTTATGCCCGCAGGGGCGCAGTATATGGTGAAAATGATATAGGTAATACTTATGTGGAAGTGGATCTGACGGGGCAGCATCTGTGGTATTATAAAGACGGTGCTTTGCTGATGGATTCGGATTTTGTATCAGGGACTTATTATAAGTATGATAGAAGAACCCCTGCAGGAAGCTATTATCTGAAGTACAAACAGAGAGATCAGGTCCTTAGACCGGCGCCGAATCCTGATGGAAGTTATGATTACGAAACCCCTGTGGAATACTGGATGCCTTTTAATGGAGGAATCGGATTTCATGATGCAAACTGGCGTTGGAGCTTCGGAGGCAGTATTTATCTGTACAACGGATCACATGGATGTATCAATCTTCCAGTTTCTTTTGCGGGAGAGTTTTATAACAGTCTGGAAGCCGGATGCCCTGTTATTTGTTTTTACAGATAATTTACTTGCAACGTTCAAAACGGTGTAGTATAATAAAACAAGAGCAAGAGACAAGAACAGAGGCTGCAGATGCAGTTTTATGGTCTTGTCTTTTTCCGTAAAGCCCTGGCAGGGATAATTTTATCAGCAAAGGAAAGGCAGAAATGGATCGTAGGATATTAGAAACTTTTGAAGATTGTCCGGTTATAGCAGCTATTAAAGATGAGGAAGGACTAAGGAAATGTCTGGAATCAGATATTCCTATTGTTTTTGTCCTGTATGGGGATATCTGTAATATCCATGATATCGTAGGAAGGCTGAAACAGGCAGGAAAGATTGTCATTATCCATCTTGATCTGGTTACTGGACTGAGCAGCAAGGAAATTGCCGTAACTTATCTTCATGCCGTTACGCATGGAGACGGTATAATATCTACGAAACCTGGAATCATACGAAAGGCGAAGGAAGAGGGGATGCTTGCTATCATGCGTTTTTTTGTAATAGATTCTATAGCTTTTGAGAGCATCCAGAAACAGGTTGAAAATGTCCATCCTGATATGATCGAAATTCTTCCGGGTCTTATGCCTAAGGTGATAAAAAAAATCTGCGGAAAAAGCCATATCCCTGTGATAGCCGGGGGTCTGATCACGGATAAGGAAGACATTATGGCGGCTTTGGGAGCCGGAGCTATTTCTATATCCACTACAAACCAGAAGGTCTGGTTCATGTAAACTAAATAAGGAACGCAGGAGATATGAGACAGTGCGGATACAGGTGAAAATTTTACCGGTATTTGCGCTGTCTTTTTTTATAACGAAAGGAGAGGCGAATATGTACGATGTTGTTATCATCGGCGCAGGAGTGATAGGAAGCGCTATAGCAAGAGAATTGTCCAGGTACCAGCTGAAGGCTGCGGTATTGGAGAGGGAGGAGGATGTGTGCTGCGGTACTTCAAAAGCAAACAGTGCGATCGTTCATGCAGGATTTGATGCAGAACCAGGTTCATTTAAGGCTGCTATGAATGTCAGAGGCAGTAAAAAAATGAAGGCCTTGTCTGAAGAACTGGATTTTCCTTATAAGCAGAATGGCTCTTTAGTACTGTGCTTCCGGGAAGAAGATATGTCAAAACTGGAAGAATTAAAAGAAAGAGGAGAAAAAAACGGTGTAGAGGGTCTGGAGATCATTACTGGAGAAAGAATCTGGGAGATGGAGCCGAATCTTTCGCCGGAAGTAAAGGCTATGCTTTATGCTCCTACAGGGGGAATTGTGTGTCCTTTCAAACTGACCATTGCTCTGGCAGAAAATGCCAATGTAAACGGTGTGGAGTTTTCTTTTGACACGGAGGTAAAAGATATAGAGCCTATAGATAAGGGATATAGGATTTCCACTTCAAAAGGCGAATATGAGACAAAATGTGTAGTAAATGCTGCCGGAGTCTATGCAGATGTATGGAATAATAAAGTAAGCGGACGTAAATTGTCTATTACGCCCAGAAAAGGCGAATACTGTCTTCTGGATAAAAAGGCGGGGAATTTTGTGTCTCACACTATTTTCCAGCTTCCAACGAAGATGGGGAAAGGCGTGCTGATCACTCCTACGGTTCATGGAAATCTTTTGGTAGGTCCTACAGCTGAAGATATCCAGGATAAAGAAGGGGTAAATACCACCGCTCCGGGATTGGAAAAGGTGGCATCTCAGGCAAGGATCAGCGCCAGGAACGTGCCTCTGAAAATGGTGATCACTTCTTTTGCCGGGCTCCGGGCTGCAGAGAAGGGAGAAGATTTTGTTTTAGGGGAGGCAGAGGGCGCTCCGGGATTCTTCAATGCTGCCGGAATCGAATCTCCCGGCCTTTCCAGCGCTCCGGCTATTGGAGAGTATATGGCAGAGATGATCGCAGAAAAACTCCATGCGGAGAAGAAAGAAACTTTTCTTGCACAGAGGAAAGATATTCCCTGTGTGGCAGAGTCTTCCCCTGAAGAAATAAAGGCTCTGATCGCAGAAGATCCGGCTTATGGAAACGTTATCTGCCGCTGCGAGACTGTAACAGAAGGGGAGATTCTCAATGCGATACGCAGGCCTTTGGGCGCCAGATCTCTGGACGGGGTAAAGCGGAGGACGAGGGCAGGTATGGGAAGATGCCAGGCGGGATTTTGTTCTCCGAGGACCATGGAAATCCTGGCAAGAGAACTGAAGGTTTCACCCCTTACTCTTACAAAGGCCGGGGGAAATTCAAAACTGCTGACTTTATAAATATAAGGTAGAAAAGTACGGGAAGGGACGGAAAAATGAAGAATACATATGATTTGATTATTATAGGCGGAGGCCCGGCAGGGCTGGCTGCAGGAATCCAGGCGAAAAAAGCAGGGGTGGAAAATCTTATAATTCTGGAAAGAGACCATGAGCTGGGAGGTATCCTAAACCAGTGTATACATAACGGTTTTGGCCTTCATACATTTAAGGAGGAGCTTACAGGTCCGGAATATGCCCAGAGATATATCGACCAGGCAAAAGAACTCTCTATCCCTTATAAATTAAATACTATGGTCCTGGATATTTCCATGGAAGGAAGAGAAAAGGTAGTGACTGTCATGAACCGGGAGGACGGACTTGTGTTCCTTCATGCAAAAGCAGTGATCCTGGCAATGGGATGCAGAGAACGTCCCAGAGGAGCTCTGAATATACCAGGATATCGCCCCGCAGGGATCTATACTGCAGGTACCGCCCAGAGACTGGTAAATATGGAAGGTTATATGCCCGGCAGAGAAGTAGTGATCCTGGGCTCCGGCGATATCGGTCTGATCATGGCCAGAAGAATGACTCTGGAAGGAGCAAAGGTGAAGGTTGTGGCAGAATTAATGCCTTATTCCGGAGGTCTTCAGAGAAATATTGTGCAATGCCTGGAAGACTTTCAAATTCCCTTAAAACTCAGCCATACTGTGGTGGATATCCAGGGCAGGGAGCGCGTCTCAGGAGTTACTCTGGCAGAAGTAGATGAAAACAGAAAGCCTATACCAGGCACAGAAGAGTTTTATTCCTGCGATACACTTCTGCTGTCCTGCGGTTTGATTCCTGAAAATGAGCTTTCTTCAAAGCTGGGAGCCCAGCTGTCTCCGGTGACTTCAGGGCCGGTGGTCAATGAAAGCCTGGAGACCGGTGTAGAAGGAGTCTTTGCCTGTGGAAATGTACTTCATGTTCATGATCTGGTAGACTTTGTGTCAGAGGAAGCAGGAAGGGCAGGCATTCATGCCGCTGAATATATCCGCAACTGGAATAAAGATCAGGAAAATAAGGAAAGGGAACAGGTGATCCAGATCCAGACAGAAGGTGGGATCCGCTATAGTGTTCCCCATATGATCCGTCCGAACCATATGGAGGATACGGTAACTCTTCGTTTTCGGGTAGGACAAGTGTTTAAAGATGTTTATGTAAGTGTTTACAGGGGAGAGGAAAGGATTCTCCATAAGAAAAAGAAGAAACTTGCTCCTGGAGAAATGGAGCAGCTGGTGCTGAAAAAAACAGATTTGACATCAGCGGAAGGATTCGATAAAATTGTGATGAAAGTGGAGGAAGCATAATGACAGAGACAAGAGAATTGATCTGTATCAACTGCCCCTTGGGATGCGGACTGACTGTAACAATAAAAGACGGAGAGGTAGAAAAAGTCCAGGGAAATACCTGCCCGAAAGGGGAAGCTTACGGAAAAAAAGAAGTGACCAACCCGACCAGAATCGTAACTTCTACAGTGAGGGTTACAGGCGGCGCGCTGCCGGTAGTCTCTGTGAAAACAGCTTCGGACATTCCAAAAGAAAAAATTATGGATTGTGCCAGGGTACTGAAAGAAATAGAAGTCCAGGCGCCGGTATCAATAGGAGATGTGGTGCTGGAGGATGTTTGCGGCACGGGAGTACCGATGATCGCTACAAAGAATGTACCCGCTGTATGACAGCAGGCGCAAAATAAGGAGACTAGATGCAGGATATTACAGGGAAGAACGGGGATAGGCTGAAAGAAAAAACATTGTTCCTGCTGGATATGGACGGGACTATTTATAATGAAAATGAGATTTTTCCAGGAACGTTGGATTTTCTGGAAGAAATCCGGAGAAGAGGAGGAGATTATATTTTTATAACCAATAATTCCTCTAAATCTGTGGCAGACTATGTAGAGAAAGTAAATGCTATGGGAATCCGGGCAGATTATGATAATTTTTATACTTCCAGCCAGGCAACGGCGATGTTTATTAAAGAAAATTATCCGGGACAGAGAGTTTACTGTATGGGAACAGAATCTTTGGTCCGGGAACTTCTCCAGGAAGGTATTGATGTGGTCACAGAGGTAGATGACCAGGCGTCTATAGTACTGATAGGATTCGATACAGAAAATACTTCTGAAAAAATAAGAAAAACCTGTATCATGCTGGGAAAGGATGTAGTTTATCTGGCTACTAATCCTGACTTGGTATGCCCTGTCAGCTTTGGCTATATCCCTGACTGCGGGTCTATGAGTATCATGCTGAAAAACGCCACTGGAAAAGAGCCTTTTTTTATAGGAAAACCGGAACCTATCATGGTGGACTGCGTATTGAAGAAATATAAGAAAGAACCGGCAGAAGCAGTGATCATAGGAGACCGGCTCTATACAGACATTAAAACCGGTATCAGAGCCGGAATTGATACGATCTGCGTCCTTTCGGGAGAAGCTTCTAAGGAAGATATCCGGGAAAGTGAAATAAAACCAGACTATATTTTTCGGAGTGTACAGGAGATATATGAAGGGCTGGCCGAAGAAAATCGGTGAAACAGCCTTCAGGAGAAGACTATGAAGTATGATAATGTAGAACAAGGAATTTTTATCAGACGTCCCAACCGTTTTATCGCTTATGTGGAAATAGATGGAAAAGAAGAAATCTGCCATGTAAAGAATACAGGGAGATGCCGGGAATTACTGATTCCCGGCACTGTTGTTTTTGTGTGCAGAAGCAATAATCTCAAAAGAAAAACTCAATATGATCTGATTGCTGTAATGAAGGGAAACAGGCTTATCAACATGGATTCTCAGGCTCCTAACCAGGCAGTGGAAGAATGGATTGAAAAAGAAGGATTTTTCGGAGATCATGTGAAGGTCAGAAGAGAAACTGTATATGGAAGTTCCAGATTTGATTTTTATATTGAAACCGGAGAACGGAAAATATTTATGGAAGTGAAAGGCGTGACCCTGGAAGAAGATGGAGTAGTCCGGTTTCCAGACGCGCCCACACAGAGAGGCGTGAAGCATATCCATGAACTCTGCCAGTGTATAAAGGATGGGTATGAAGCGTATATTATGTTTGTAGTGCAGATGGAACAGGTGAACTACTTTGAGCCTAATGACCGGACCCATCCGGAATTCGGACAGGCTCTCCGGGAGGCGGAAAATGCCGGTGTCAAGATTCTGGCTTATGACTGCATTGTAAGAAAAGACTTGATAAATCTGTCAAAACCTGTTAGGGTTTTACTAGATAAAAAGAAGCAGGAGCAAGTATGTTAGAAGAAATCGTAGAGCCTCTGTTGTCCTGGTATGAAAAGAATAAAAGAGAGCTTCCATGGAGGACAGATCCTACTCCTTATCATGTGTGGGTATCAGAAATCATGCTCCAGCAGACCAGAGTAGAAGCTGTCAAAGGGTATTATTCCAGATTCCTGGATCAACTTCCCAGTATAAAAGACCTGGCCGTATGCCCCCAGGAGAAACTGCTGAAACTCTGGGAAGGACTGGGATATTATAACAGAGTGAAAAATATGCAGAAGGCGGCCATAGAGATCCGGGACAGATATGGAGGCGTGATCCCAAAAGATTATGAAAAAATTTTAGCTCTGCCGGGAATTGGAACGTATACGGCAGGCGCTATTGCATCTATAGCCTATCAGATTCCCCAGCCGGCGGTGGATGGAAACGTTCTGCGGGTGTTCGCACGGCTGACGGAAGAGCCGGAAGATATTTTGAAGCAGAAAACTAAAAAAAAAGCGGAAGATGTGCTGAGAAAAATCATACCTTCAGAGGCCCCGGGAGATTTTAACCAGAGTCTTATAGAAGTAGGAGCTATAGTATGCGTGCCAAATGGACCGGCCAGATGTACGATATGCCCGGTAAGAGATTACTGTCTTGCGAAAGCCCATGACCGGGTAGAGGAATATCCTAAAAAGGCGCCTAAAAAGAAACGAAAGATTGAAGAGAGGACTATACTGATCCTTCAGAATGGACAGGAATTTGCAATTCATAAACGGCCTTCAGGCGGTCTGCTGGGAGGGCTTTATGAACTGCCTAATTGTGCTGGAAATCTTTCCAGGGAAGAGGCGCTTTCTTATGTTGAGAAATTAGGACTGATGCCCCTCCATATAGCAGACGCAGGAGAGGCAAAACATATTTTTTCCCATGTGGAATGGAGAATGAAGGGCTATTTTATCAAGGTAGCTTCTACAGATGAGAAAAAGATAGGTGAGCTGATTTTTGTAGACAAAAAGGAGACAAAGGGAAGATATCCTATCCCCTCTGCTTTTTCAGCTTACAGAAAGTATATTGAGGAGGACTTTTAAGATGAAATTGTTATCGGTTACAGTACCCTGTTATAATTCGCAGGCTTATATGAGAAATTGCGTGGATTCTCTTTTGGAAGGCGGGGAACTGGTGGAAATTTTGATCGTAGATGATGGATCCAAGGACGACACGGCAAAGATCGCCGATGAATATGCGGCCAAATATCCCACCATTGTCAAAGCGATCCATCAGGAAAACAGCGGCCATGGAGGCGCAGTAAACACAGGCATTAAAAATGCCACAGGGCTGTACTTTAAAGTGGTGGACAGCGACGATTGGGTAAATGCCGAGGCTTACCATAAGATCCTGGACAAGCTGGAAGAGATCACCGGGGGGCCTCAGGTACTGGATATGATGATCAGCAATTTTGTCTATGAAAAGCAGGGGGCCAAGAGAAAAAAGGTTATGCGGTATAAGAAATATATGCCGGAAGGAAAGATCTTCACCTGGAAAGAAATGGGGAGAATGCCTCTGGGAAAATATATCCTGATGCATTCTGTTATTTATCGTACAGGGCTGCTGAGGGAATGTGGCCTGGAGCTGCCGAAGCATACATTTTATGTAGATAATCTGTTTGTCTATCAGCCTCTGCCAAGTGTCCGCACCATGTACTATATGGATGTGAATTTTTACCGCTATTTTATCGGCAGAGAAGATCAGTCTGTTCATGAGGATGTTATGATACGCCGGATCGATCAGCAGATCCGGGTGAACAAGCTGATGATCGATGCCATTGCCGGAAAAAAGAATATCGGAAAAAATATCCGCAGATATATGCTCCGGTATCTGGAGATCATCATGGCGGTTTCCTCTATTATGCTGATTCGTTCCGGAACAGAAGAGAATCTGGAGAAAAAGAATGAACTGTGGAAATATCTGAAAAATGCAGATATCCATATTTATAGAAAACTGCGGATGGGAATCCTGGGACGGGGAGTGAATCTTCCGGGAGGAAGCGGAAGAAATATCTCTGTGGCAATTTATAAGCTGGCCCAGAAATTTTATGGATTTAACTAAGCCTGTAATATTTGACCTTCTGTTGTAACAAGAAGATGGAATCTTGTTGCGGCAGGAGGCTTTTTTTGACTCTTTTTATAAAAAAATCAGGAGCTATGTAGTAAAAATGACGAAAAAAGTTAAAAAACATAGATTGATGTTGACAAAATTAATATTGCACTATAATATAATTGTTAAACAAATAGACATAAATAAAATGTATAGGGGGATAAATCGTGGAAGAGATAAAAATTTTGTCGCCGTGCGGAATTCTGGGATATGGATTTCCCAAAGAGTCTTTTATGAACGGGATCCGGGAAAAACCGGATGCCATAGTGGTGGATGCAGGAAGTACAGACGCAGGTCCCCACAAATTGGGAAAAGGAGTTGCTATTGTCAGTAAGGAAGCGGCAAAAAGAGATCTGGAGCTGATCATTACAGAAGCTTTCAAGGCTCATATTCCTGCAGTGATCGGCTCTGCAGGAGGAGCAGGAGGAAGGATCCATGTGGAGCATACATTGGAAATTATCCGGGAGATCATAGAAGAACATCATCTGCAGGACTTAAAGACGGCGGTGATCTGGGCGGATATACCGAAAGAGTTTATCAGAAAAAAGCAAAAGGAACAGAAGGTAGAAAAACTGGGCAGCCTGGTAAAGGAACTTACCGAGGAGAGACTGGAAAAATCCAGCGGGATCGTGGCGCAGATGGGACATGAGCCGATCGTTCAGGCCCTGCAGGAGGGAGCTCGGCTGGTTGTCTGCGGAAGGGCCTACGACCCAAGCCCTTTTGCTGCGGTTACGGAATTTTATGGTTTTCCTCTTCAATATGGATATCACGCGGGAAAGATCCTGGAATGTGCAGCTTTATGCGCAGTCCCTGGAACCACAAAGGACTGTATGCTGGGAATCATACGAAAAGATGGATTTCTTGTAAAACCTTTGTCACGGGAAAGAAAATGTACGGCTCTGTCTGTGGCGGCTCATACTTTTTATGAGAAGGAGCACCCGTACATCCTTCATGGACCGGGAGTGGTGATGGATCTTAAGGACTGTACTTTCCAGCAATATGGAGAAGATAGCGTATTAGTAAAAGGCAGCAGATTGGAACCGGCAGAACGCTATCAGGTGAAACTGGAAGGAGCTATGCAGGTAGCCTACAGAACTTTTGTCATAGCCGGGATCCGGGATCCTCTTATGATCTCCAGATTGGAAGAGATCGAAGGAGAGGTAGAAAGGCAGACCAGGGAGTATTACAGAGATGTAGAGGACAGCAGATATAAAATCAACTTTTATAATTATGGGATCAACGGAGTCATGGGAGAATCAGAACCATTTCCGAAGGAAAAAGGACATGAGGTGGGAGTTCTGTTTGAAGTCATAGGAGAAACTCAGGAACTGGCGAATATGATATGCAGTACACTGCGCTCCACCTTTTTGCATTATGGATATCCCGGGAGAAAATCCACAGCAGGGAACCTGGCTTTCCCCTTTGCACCCAGTGATGTTCCTTTTGGACCTGTCTTTGAATTTTCTGTTTATCATCTGATGGAGATCACGCCGGAAGAGAGGGACTATTTGTTTCCCATAGAACACATAAATTGGAAGGAATCAAAGCAGGAGGAAAAGATAGATGGGTATTTATAAATTGTATGATTTGGCGGCGGTCATCCGCTCGAAAAACAGCGGTCCTTTTCAGATTACTCTGGATGTGCTGTTTGATGACAGATCCATGTATGAGAGGATCCGGGACCAGGGGATCATTACGAAAGAGAAGATTGCAGATCTCTATAAAATGGAGGAATCCAGGATCCGGGAGATAGTTTTTTTCGATACGGCGTTAGGGTTTAAGATCACCTATGACAGAAAAATATCTTCAGGAACCTGCGGCGAAAGAGACGTTTACGGGGCACAGCAGCATGCTCCTCTGGCGGAGATGAAAATAGAATTATAGGAGAGGGACAGGGTGATTGATAAGTTGCAGAAGAAGGGAATAAGTCAGGCAGCTGTCTGGCAGAGAATTAAAAAATATAAGTGGATATACCTGATGCTTATGCCGGCTTTGATTTATTTTATCGTTTTCAGAGTAACGGCGATCATTGGCATGAAGCTTGCATTTTATGACTATAAAATTGTTGGGGAAAATACTTTTGTGGGGCTGAAATATTTTAAGATGCTGTTTGAAACTCCGGCATTTTGGAACATTCTGAAAAATACACTGTTGATCAGCAGCATTAAGATTTTCCTGATCTTTCCGTTTCCTGTTATTTTTGCACTTCTTTTAAATGAGGTGGGCAGGACGAAATTCGGGAAGTTTGTACAGGTGGTTTCTTACATGCCCCACTTTTTATCCTGGGTAATCATAGCAGGCATATGGATCGATGCTTTTTCCCAGGGAGGTATGGTATCCAGCCTTATGGAGATGCTGGGAATAGAATATAAGAACCTTATGGTAGATAAAGACGCCATCATTCCCATTCTGACAGGTTCAGAGATGTGGAGAAGCGTAGGATGGGACTCTATCATCTATTTATCTGCGATTTTAGGCATCAGCAAAGAGTTATATGACGCGGCGGCAATAGACGGAGCCGGAAGATGGAAAATGGTAAGGCATATTATTTTACCTGCCCTGGCGATTCCTATGGTTACAGTGCTGATCTTAAACGTAGGCTTTATTATGAGCGCAGGATTAGATCAGATTCTGAACTTCTCTAACGACGCTGTTTTAAGCCGGATCGATATTATTGATACCTACGTTTACAGAATAGGTCTGGTTAATACCCAATATTCCTTTGCTACGGCAGCCAGTCTATTTAAAGGTGTGATCGGAACGATCCTGATACTGCTGACAAATTTCATTTCTAAGAAGCTTACAGGTTCCGGCGCATGGTAAAGAGGAGGTTTTTACATTGAAGAAAAAAATTAAGCCCGGGCAGATAGTGATACGTCTGTGCCTGGCAGTAGTGGCATTGATCATATTGGTCCCTATTTTGAATATTTTGGCCAAGTCCGTCTCAGACCCTCATCTGGTTCCTTATATGAAGGGCTGGCAGTTCTGGCCCAGCGGTTTTGATCTGGTAAATTACAAGCTGATTTTTTCGAACTCCCTGATCATCCGCTCTTTTATAAACAGCGTGTTTATTACTGTGGCGGGGACCTTTTTAAGCCTTATTGTCACAGGAAGCGCCGCATATGCTTTGACACGGCCTAATCTTCCATTCAAAAAGGTTCTGATGGTATTCTTTATCATTATGATGATTTTTGAACCCAGTATTATCCAGGAATACTTTGTGGTCAGAAACTTAAACTTACTGAACAATACATGGGTGATGGTGCTTTACAATACGGTAAATGTTTACTATCTGATCCTGATGATGCGTTTTTTTGAAGAAACGCCATTGGCCCTGATCGAAGCGGCGAAAATAGACGGAGCAGGAGAGATAACGATCTTTTTTAAGATCTTTCTGCCTCTTAATAAAATTGTACTTATGACAGTGGGGATGTTTTATGCGGTAGTAAGATGGAACGAATATTTCAAGAGCAGTGTTTTTCTTCAGACGAGAGAAACTACGGTGCTCCAGGTATTTCTGAAACAATTTGTAGTAAATGGGGATTCTACAACGATTGCTTCTTATGCGAATGTGGATCTTACTTCATTAAATGTTGGAGCTTTGAAGGCAGCGACGATTGTTATCGTTATGGTTCCTATATTGGCTTTATATCCTTTAATCTTGAAATATTATACGGGCGGCGTGATGTCGGGAGGAGTGAAAGAGTGACAGACTTTGAGGAGAAGGTATTCATACAAGGGGATTCGTATATTTACAGAGTAAAACATAGGATCATGGAAGGAGACTGCGAATATGACCATGGGCCAAGATTGGTTCAGGTCCCTTCTTTACTGGCGGATAAATATCCGGTTACAAATGAAAGATTTTATAGATTCCTGCAAGAATCCGGCTATGAACCCAGGGACAAAAAGAATTTTCTGAAACACTGGACTGAAGGAAAATACAGAGAAGAAGACAGAAATAAACCTGTGATCTGGGTAAGCCATAAAGATGCAGAAGCCTTTGCAGGATGGTATGGCTGCAGGCTGCTTTATGACCATGAATGGCAGTTTGCAGCAGGGGGAAAAGAAAAATTTCTATATCCATGGGGAGACCATTATGAGAAGGGGAGATGCAATGACAGCGGAAAAGAAATCTTAACGGAAGTAGCCGCTTATCCGGAAGGCCGTTCTCCTTTCGGGCTATGGGATATGTGTGGAAATGCTCATGAATGGACCCAGGAAGTATTTGATGACGGGATGCATGTTTATACTTTCCTGAGAGGAGGGGCAAGCTATAAGGCGCCTCATTTCTGGCATGCGGAAGGCGGGGCTAAGCCCAATAACTGGCATTTGAAATTCCAGCTTTTAAATGAGGGCATGAACAGATGCGGAACCGTTACATTCCGATGTGCAAAGGAGGTGAAGGGATGAGCCTGTATTCCATAGAGAATCAGCAGCTGAAATTTACTTTTGATACTGATGATGGACTGATGTGTAGAAGTATTTATCATAAAGCCGGGAAAAAGGAATGGCTGAAGGAAGAAAGTCCCCCCTTTGTTTTAAAGATTCAGGATAAATATTATCCTGCCAATGAATTTTTAATAGAAAAAAGCCGGATGGTTTCAGACTCCAGAGACCAATGCCTGATTTTTGAACTTCGGTCTCGTAAATGGGATCTGAGAGTGAGGCTGAGTGTAATGAAGAAGGAAGAGGCCATGATCTTTCTTCTTCAGGCAGGAGCTTTATGGGAGGAAGGACCTGAAGAGGTGTATCTTCATATTCCCTTGTTCCGGAAGTTTATAGAAACAGGAAGCTGGATCCTGTCTGCAAATCCCAGAGGGAAGCCGGATGGAACGCCGGCAATGGAGACCCATGAAGAGTTTCCTCTTCCCATCTGCCATATAGAAAAAAATGGCAGGGGGATCATGATGGAGCTGCCGGATGATCCGGAGTTTACCGGTACCTGGAATCAGAACAGGAACCGCCAGCTTCTTCAGATGACAGATATGGAAGAATTTTTAAATCATGAACTGCTGCTGAGACTTCAGAACCGGAAACTGGCAGACATATTGGAACTGGATTTTTCCGCTTTGGAGGAAGGGTATAAAGAAGCGTTTTTCAGATTTAAAAGGCATGTCCGTGAACAGATGGATCTGTCCGCCTATGAAGGGGAAGATCTGAGATGGTACAGAAAAGCTTTGTTTCATCATCTTACCTTTGCGTACTCAAAAGAAATCTTCAATTATGAGACACAGCAGTTTGAAGTGGACAGACTTTTAGAAGAGGGACAAGCTTTCGGAGGTTACGACATTCTGGTGCTTTGGTTTGTATACCCCAGACTGGGAGTGGATTCCAGAAAACAATGGGATTTTTGCAGAGACATTCCCGGAGGTCTGGAAGGGATCAACAAGATATGCAAGCAGGCTCATAAAAAAGGAGTGCGGGTAATGCTGCCCTATAACCCCTGGGATAAAGATGAAGGGGAGGCGCTGGAAGACACTCTGGAAAAAATCGGAGAGCTGGTGGAAAAAACAGAGATTGACGGTATATGGTTTGACACCATGGACAGCGTGCCTCCAGGATGCCAGGAAAGGATTGAAAAGATACGGCCGGGAGTGATCTGCTGCCTGGAAGTAACGCCTAAAGTAAAAGAAACCGTAGAAAAAATAACAGGTTCCTGGAATCAGAGATTCCGGATGCCGGAAGGCCATATATTCCGTTATTTGTTCCCGGAACATGCGGCGCCGATTACTTCCCGGTGGCGTGTGGGTGAAAAGAAAGACCTTCTGATCAAAAGAGCAATTTTTAACGGAACGGGCTTTGCGGTATGGCAGGATGTTTTTGGGGCATGGCTTCCATTCAGCAGCAGACAGAAAGCTGATCTGAAAAAGTGGAAAGGGCTGCTCCTGGAAAATTATGATGTTTACTTTGGGAAAGACTGTATGCCTTTATATCCTGTTCTTCAGAATGAAATTTATGTAAATGTTTTCTTTAAAGATAATGGGGAGGAAGAAATCTATTCCATTTATAATGCTTCAGAGCAGGAAGTCTCGGGACCTTTGTTCTATCTGGATAAAAAGGCGGAGAAAAATCAGAAAATCATATTGAAAGAACTGTGGCATGAAGGAAAAGCAGAGTTTTCTATGAAACATGAAATTATTTCCGGAAAACTGGAACCGGAAATGATCTATATATTAAAAATTTACAGGAGGAAATGCGAATGAAGAAAAAGTGGCTGGCTATAGGATTATCTTTAGCTTTAGCGGCAGGAACCGTGACTGGCTGCGGCGGAAACAGCCAGGAGGAAACTGGAAACCAAAGTTCAGACAACAGCGGTACAGAAGAGGTAACTACTCTCAGGATCGCCCTGAAAGGAATTTCCATGGAAGATGAGAGGCAGAAAACCTGGTTTGACAATTATAATAAGGCATTACAGGAGGCCGGGATCCCTGCGGAGCTGGAAGTTGTAGAGATGCAGAGCGGAACTTATTCAGATAATCTGGCTCTGATGCTCAACAGCGGAGCTATTCCGGATATTATCTATTTCCAGGGGGGAGACCAGGTATTTGCGGCCCAGGGAGTTTTAGAGGATCTGACGCCATACATTGAAAAGTCAAAATATATAAAAGACGCTCTGGAAGATTTCCAGCAGGAAAGATTGAAAAATTACCCCTATCTTTTATTTGTAACACCGGCTCTTACTCCGGTTCCGGTGATCCGCACAGACGTGCTCAACAGCTGCGCCTCTGCACAGACGGTTCTCAATGATCCCACTATTGAAAATTATACAAAACTTTTTGATGAGTTAATGGCGGATCATGAGGCAGTATGGGGACTGGACGGTACGTTGAACGGAATCAACGCTATGTTTGATCAGGCTTTCGGACTGACGGATACATGGCTGAAAGATGATTCCGGAATTTACGTTTACGGCAGAGTCAGCGATCAGTCTCTGGAAGAGTTGAAATATTATGCAGAGCTGTACCAGAAAGGAATTATTGATAAAGATTATCTCAGCGCAAACTGGGAAGTGAAAGAAAATGATTTCTACAGCAATAAGACAGCCATCATCAGCGGAAACCAGGGAGCTGTGATCAATCTTTACAACAGCAACCAGGTGGCGGCTAACGGAGAAGGCGCAGCCCTTACAGTCCTCCCGCCTGCCAAAGGTGTATCCCAGGGATATCTTCCGCTGGATGTAAGCAAGGAATCCCGGGGATTTGCCATCAGCGCAGTTTCCGAACATAAGGATCTGGCTTTTGAAGTCCTGGATTTTGCAGTTTCAGAACCGGGACGTATCCTGGACCTGCTGGGAACAGAAGGAACAGATTACGAAATAGAGGATGGAATGTACACACTTCTTCCAGACCATGATAACTGGTATGCCAACTTTTTTGAAACCTTCCATAATTTTGATCTGGATAAGATGAACCCGGAGACTCCTTACTGGTCAGACGCAGCATTGTCTTCCGCAGAAATGACAGATACTTATTCAACTATGGATAATGCTTTTGTGATTCCGGATGACCTGATCGTAAGCTGGGATGCGGCAGAGGCAAAAGCTTCTGAATTTATCGCGGATTTTATTTTGGGAAATAAGACAGAAGCCGACTGGGATACCTTTGTCCAGGAATGGAATGAGGCAGGGGGACAGGCTGTGACAGAATATGCAAATTCGGTATTAGAATAAGGAGACATTTATGATCACAAGGCAGCAATTATTAAAGAACAGAGAGTTGTTGACAGATAAAGCAGTGGGGGCTTTATGCGGGCTTGCTATCGGAGATTCTCTGGGAGATGCGGCAAGAATGCCGGAAAATCAGCGGGACTATGGATTTACTACGGATTTTAATAAAGGCGCTTCCTGGAGTACAGACGATACAGAGTTTGCCCTGCTGGTGGCAGAAACGATCCTGGAAAAAGGAGGGGACTTTACCTCCCAGGATGTTGTGGAAATGTGGCTGAAGCATGTAGCCACGGAAGATGAGCTGAAAAGGGGAGGAGTCAGCGAAGTGGAGGCCTGCAATAATCTAAGAAGGGGCATCCGGCCGCCCCAGTCCGGGAAATTCAACCCCTATCATCAAAGCGACGGCGCTGCAATGAGAAGCGGTCCCATTGGGATTTATTGTGCGGGAGATCCGGAAAAGGCCGTCTGGCTGGCAAAAGAAGACGCCCAGGTAAGCCATTATGAAGATGGGATCTGGGGAGCTCAGGCAGTGGCGGCAGCAGTAGCTCTGGCTATGGTGGACGCATCTATGGAAGAGATCTGGGAACAGGTTTTGAAAACAGCCCCCGAGGATTCCTGGTTCCGGGAAACTCTTCTCCGGGCAGACAGGATCATTGAGGAGGCAAAGGGAAAAATCGGAGACGCCTGGATGCCCCTTCACAATGAGCTTTTTTCCACCCATCGTTCTACCGTGGCAGAGGCCCTGCCGGAAGTTTTCGGATGCCTGAAACTTCAAAATTCTTCTTTTAAATCGGGCCTCCTTCTGGCAGCAAATTTTGGAAGAGACGCAGATACTATCGGCGCTGTAGCAGGAGCAGTGCTGGGAGCCAGATATGGAAAAAAGAGTATCCCTGCCCATTGGCTGGAAAAAACCAGATACCCGTCGGGAACCTGCCTGAAATTTACGAAAGGTATTGATTTATTTGAGTATGGGGAAAGACTTGCACGGTTGATCGTATAGATTTTGATTTACGGCAGGCATAAAAATGGGGGATAATGGAAAAAAACATTATCTCCCATTTCTCATATGGTTTGAGGAAAGGATAAGGTATTGCAATGCAGAAAGATTATTTAGAAAGAGTGTATGCCGGATTTTTGGGAATGAATATCGGGATCCGTCTGGGAGCGCCGGTAGAACCTACGATCTGGACCTATGAAAGAATCAGAGACACTTATGGAGACATTACAGATTATGTGAAAGAGTACAAAAATTTTGCCGCAGATGATGATGTAAACGGTCCGGTGTATTTTTTCAGGGCCCTGAGGGACGACGCGGCGGACAGGGAATTAAAGCCTCAGGACGTGGCAAATGCCTGGCTGAATTACGCCAGGGAAGGAGTCGGAATGTTCTGGTGGGGCGGTTATGGAGTAAGCACTGAGCATACTGCCTATCTGAACCTGAAGAATGGGATTCCGGCGCCACAGTCAGGATCTATCAGACAGAATGGAAAAATTCTGGCGGAACAGATCGGAGGCCAGATTTTTATAGATACATGGGGCCTTTGCTGGCCGGGCAATCCGAAAATGGCTGCAAAATTTGGAGAAGCTGCTGCCAGTGTTTCCCATGACGGAGAAGGAATCTATGGGGCCAGGTTTTTCTGCGCCTGCATTGCAGAAGCATTTGTGTCTGATGATATAGAGCAGATCATTGAAACAGGATTAAGGTATATACCGGACAGCAGCGCTTATGGGGCAGTTGTCCGGGGAGTCCGGGAATTCTTTCACCAGTATCCCGATGATTTCAGGCTGTGCCATGAGTACCTGGTGAAAAACTGGGGATATGATAAATATAAAGGAACATGTCACATTATTCCTAACGCAGGAGTTTGCGCGTTAGCTATGTTTTACGGAAAAGGGGATTTTGCAAGGACTGTGGAAATAGCAACCATGTGCGGATGGGATACAGACTGCAATGCAGGAAATGTGGGAACTGTTTTAGGCGTCATGTGCGGAATTAACAAAATACCGGAACATTATCGGAAACCTATAAATGACGGAATTGTTTTGTCCGGTATTTCCGGATATTTGAATATCCTGGATATACCAAGCTATGCAAAGGAAATTGCTGCCTGGGGATATAAACTGTCTGGAGAAGAGGCTCCGGAAATCGTGAAAGAAAGCATCCGGGACGGAGAAATACACTTCGATTTTGAACTTCCGGGATCTACCCATAATATACGCCTCTCTGATCCGTTTTTCTGCAGGGCGGAACATTCGGAAGAACAGGCCTATAAAGGAACAGGCTCCCTGAAAATCCTGGTGGACCGTATGGTAAGAGGAGACCAGTGCAAAGTATACTATAAACCTTTTTACAAAAGAGATGCCTTTTCAGATGAAAGATACAGTCCGGTTTTCGCGCCTACTGTATATTCCGGACAGACAGTAAGCATGGAACTTTATCTGGATCAATGGAACGGATGGGAACGCCCGGGAGCAGCCCCCTATATCCGGACAGCGGCAGATAAAAAAGAGCACCTTCAGGGCTATGTGCAGTTAAAACAGGGAGAATGGACAGAAGTAAGTTTTCAGATACCGGACACCAAGGGGGATCTGATCGATGAAGTGGGAATCGTTATAGAAGGATATTCTCCATCAAAGGCAAAAACACTGGGGGCTATCTATCTGGATGAATTTTCTGTCCGGGGAAACAGCAGGTATTCTATAGCCATAGAAAAACAGCGGAAAGAATTTGGAGCAGTGACTCCTTTTTCAATGAATCATGGTGCCTGGGAAATTGAGGATGGTAAATTGTCCTGTATGCGGTGCGGCGAGGCTTTTGCCTACAGCGGAAATTACTATGAAAAAAATTATTGTGTCAAAACTACCGTAGAACCAGTAAACGGAGAAAGTCACCTTCTGGCGGTGCGCGCTCTTGGGGCTATGAGAGGATATGGGGCAGGATTTTCGGAAATGGGAAAAGCCGCTATTTATAAAAATGATTTCGGCTATAAAAAGATTGCAGAAACAGATTTTCCATGGGAAATTGGCACTGTATATGAAATGGAAGTAAAAGTTCAGGAAAAGGAACTGATACTTTTTATAGACGGGAAGGAAGTACTGCGGGCAGAGGATGATCAGTATTCCCATGGCATGTATGGATGCGGATCTTTAACTATGGGAAGGACCCGCTTTGGAGATTTTTGGGTAGAAACCACAGATTAAACAGATGAGGAATGGATTATGGAAAACTGGGAGAAAGATCCTGCTCTTTACAGCCAGACTGGAAGTTTTAGACAAATTATGGAAATTATTCCACATGAGGATGAAAAAATCCAGGGATTATGTTATTATAAAGACAGGACTCCTTATTTGAAATTGAATTTGGAACATGGGGCGCAAGTGCAGCTTCAGGTAAGAGAAAAAGTATTTTTTCTTAAAGAAAAACAAAGGGGGATTTATGAATGTGCGGTACCCTTAAGCCCGGGATTTTATCCTGCAAGGATTCTGATCAATGGAGTTTTGACCATATGTCCTTATCTGGGGATCACTTTGGAGGATAACAGGCCGGTAAACTATCTGGAGATCGGTCCTCTCCCAAAGTGGCTTCAGTGCAGAGAGGTTCCCCACGGAGATGTAAGACATGAAATATACAGATCAAAGGTGACAGGGCGTGCAGAGCCCTGTCTTGTCTATACACCTTCAGAGTATGAAAAGTCGGGAAAGGAGTATCCTGTTTTATATCTCCAGCACGGAAATGGAGAAAATGAACGCAGCTGGATCTGGAATGGAAAACTGAACTTTTTAATGGATAATCTACTGGCAGAAAAAAAGGCTGTGCCTATGGTCATTGTGATGTCAAACGGTATGACTGTTTTGGAGAAAGAGGGCAAATACCGTTTGTATAAGGCTTTATTTACGGAGCAGCTGGTAAAGGATGTCATTCCATATATTGAAGAAAAATACAGAGTAAAAAATGACCGGGAATTCCGGGCTATGGCCGGTCTTTCCATGGGTTCCAAGCAGACCAGCATTACAGTCATCAGCCATATGGAATTATTTGCCTGGGCAGGGCTGTTCAGCGGATTTATGGATGACTTCCTGGACGATTATTATAATGAACATTTAAAGAAATTGGTCAGGGATAAAGATATTTTTAACAGAGATATGCGCTTGTTTTTCAGAGGGATCGGGACAGAAGATGAAGGATTACGCTATTTTTATGAAAATGACAAATTTTGTGAAAAATACGGGATCAGGACTTACAGAAAATTGTATAGAGGCGGACATGACTGGAATGTATGGAGACGGGCAGCCTTTGATTTTTTACAAATGGTATTTCAGATAAAGGAGTAAAAATTACTTTATGAAAGTGTTGAATTATGGATCATTAAATTATGATTATGTATATGCGGTAGATCATATGGTTTCAGAGGGAGAAACTCTTTCTTCTCTGAGTATGGAGACTCATTTAGGCGGGAAGGGATTAAACCAGTCCATTGCTCTGACAAAAGCCGGGGCCACAGTATACCATGGAGGGATGGTAGGAGAAGACGGAGATCAGCTCCTGGAAGCCAGCAGAAGCTTTGGAGTTCATACAGATTTTATTACCAGACATCCTGGACGGAGCGGACATGCCATTATACAGGTGACGCCAAAAGGGGAAAATGGGATTTTACTTTATCAGGGAGCAAATGGGAAAAACTCAGAAGAAAAAATCGATCAGGTGCTGTCTGCATTCGGAGAAGAAGATATACTGCTTCTTCAAAATGAGATCAATCTCCTTGGGAGCATTATTGATAAAGCATATGAGAAGCATATGAAGATTGTTTTAAATCCATCGCCTTTAAATGCAACACTTTTAAAGTGTGATCTGAAAAAGGTTTCTCTTTTTATTCTGAATGAGGTAGAAGGAGAACAGCTGACAGGGGAATCCGAGCCGGAAAAAATTCTGAAAAGGATGGAGATCCTTTATCCTGCTTCAGAAGTGGTTCTGACTTTAGGAAAACAGGGAAGCATTTATGCAGGAAAGGGAAAGAGATGCAGGGGAAAAAGCTTTTCGGTTCCCGCTGTTGACACTACGGCAGCAGGAGATACTTATACAGGATATTTTCTGGCATCGGTACTGCAGGGGAAAAGTATAGAAGAATCTATAAGGACAGCATCAGCGGCGTCAGCTATTGCAGTTACCAGGAAAGGAGCAGTTCCTTCTATACCGGAAAGAAAAGAAGTGGAAGCCTTTTTAAATAAATATTTATGAGGGAGAGACAAAGGATGAAATTTTCGTCTATAACAAATGAAAGGCTATCCGATAAGGTCATTGACCAGATTATGGAAAACATTAAGAATGGAGAACTGAAACCAGGCACAAGGCTTCCAAGTGAACCAGAGCTGGCTTTTGATTTTGGCGTGAGCCGGGGAATCCTGCGGGAGGCTCTTACAATCCTTCAGGCAAAGGGTATTATTTACAGAAAACCTAAAGAGGGAACATTTATTGCTCCGGATGTATTGGAGACCATCAGCGGAAGCTGGGAAATATCCGTAAAGGAAGCTACTTATCTGGATCTGATAGAAGTAAGAGAGTGCTTTGAGCCTAAGGTAGTAGAAAAAGTGATCCGTCTGTCCAGTGATGAGGAAATTAAAGAATTAATGGATCTTGTAGAGGGGAAAACTTCCAAGGGAGATTCTCTGGACTATTATTTCCATTATAAACTGGCAGAACTGTCCAGAAATGTAGTGTTTGCTAATTTTATAGATACATACTATGATATTATAGATGAATTTAAGTCAAAGTCTAATCAGCAGAAAAACAGGACAGAAGAAATTAACAGAGAACATAAAGAGATTGTAGAGGCCATAATGGAAAGAGATGTAAAAAAGGCCAGAGAAAAAATGTGCTATCATCTCCAGAAGGTGAAAGAATCGGCCTTGGATGATGAAAAAGGGAAAAATGTAAAAAATATTTCCAAATAAAAATAAAATTACCGGCTCCGTATAATATGCGGAGACCGGTAATTTCAGATTCTTACTCTGGCAGGCTGTTTTTCACGGACTGCTTTTGGCTTATAAAGAAGCTGATAGCAGAAAACATTTAAAACAATAGCGCCGACAACATCCAGCAGCGTATGCTGTTTTAAAAAAATCGTGGAAAGAACGATCAATGTTCCCAGTATTCCTGCAGCTGCCAGGATTAATTTCCGGTGATGGAAAAATTTGTGACGGAAGATGGCTATGCAGCAGGCTACGGTATTAAAAACGTGGATGCTTGGAAATACGTTAGTAGGGGTATCAATCTTGTACAGATACCTGACCAGCTCTATAAATATGCCGTCACCGGAAAGAGAAGGGCGAAGTTCCTGTCCATTAGGAAAAATCAGAGAGATAATAATGAACAAGGTCATGCCGATGCCCAGAGAGCAGACAAGCTGCCAGTATTCTTTTTTATTCTTGTTGATAAATGCAAAATAAAAAACTGTCGCTGCGATAAAAATAAACCATAAATAATAAGGTATTATAAAATATTCGCAGAAGGGAATATAATCATCCACCTTCATATGAATGATATGAGGGCGTACAGAACGCTGCTCTATATACTGAAAAGCAAGAAGATAAAGAATTCCATATGCGGGGATTACCCAAGTATGTCTGTATTTTTTCAGAAAGTTCATAAATCCACCTCACATCTCTTATTTTAAGCTCATTATATCATAGGAATTTTCTGATAACAATGTTCTTTACATTAGTTTAATATTTTAAACAAAATGTTTAGAAGCAGGGACAAAACCGTCAAAAATTATGGAATCAAACTTGCCCCGGTATTTCTCTAAAGCAGCCTGGGAACGGACAGTCCAGGCAAAAGTGGGAGTATGCCAGAGACATTTGTTTAAAAAGAAACTTACATTCTGAGTGTCCTTATAGCAGTAGGCAATAAAATCCGGCCTACCGATAAAATTCAGCAAAAGATATTTTACAAGAAAAGAAAGAACAAATCCTGCTTCTGTTACCGGATGAGTAAGATTAGCGGATAACTGTCCTCTCACCACATCTTTTCTATGTCTTTTATACCATCTGAGCGCCAGCGGATTAAAGGATTCGATACAGTATTTGCCCGGATAATCCTGCAACAGTGCGTCTGCTGCCTGGCAGGTATAGGTACGCACAGTAGGAAGCTTGATTTCTATCAGCAAAGGAACCTTTCCGTTGACAAGGTTCAGCACATCCTCAAATAAAGGAATTTTTTCTTCTGTATCCAGAAGGGTATATTTTTGCAGCTCCTGATAAGTCATTTCACATACAGGAAGATCAATGCCGCACATTCTGGTCAGTGTATGATCATGAAATACTACCAGCTTCCGGTCTTTTGTAAGCTGTATATCTAATTCTATGCCATAACCGTGTTCTACTGCATTGGAAAAGGCCGCCATAGAATTTTCGGGGATTGTCTGGTCCTTGGAAAAAAGGCCTCTATGGGCGAAAAGATGATGAATAAATTCCTGAGCTTCTTTTTTCCTGGACAGCCGGGGCATAATGCAGTAAAAATAAAGGCAGAAAAGAAGAAGCAAGACAACCGGAACAATAAACAGTATCTTCATAAATTCATTTCCTCCTGTTACTTTAAAATCACTTTTATCTGTTTTTGTGTGTTTAAAATAGTGAGATGCCTGTGACTTCCTGCAGACTCTCCGTCACAGTGGACAGGAAGAGGCATTTTGCTGATGATGTCTATGCGGCGGCACCGGTACATATGAATGCCGCGGAAACCGGTATGTTTTCCTATAAAAGCAGTAGGAAAAAGAGTCAGGATCTTCAGTTTTGGAATATCTCCTACCAGACAGATATCTAAGAGACCGTCCTGGTACTGGGCTTTGGGACAAAATTTTACCCCTCCTCCTTCCTGCTTCATGTTCATGCCTGCAAGAAAATAAAAAGCGGGCAGTTTATGGATTTCTTTCCGGTCGATCCTGACAGAAACCGGACAGCATTGATAATGAAGAAGAAGCTTTAACGCTACAAAGATGTAGGTGAGCCTGCCGAGACGGCATCTGTTTAGGGCTTTCTTCATCGGCGTCTTCATAACATTGCGGCAGATATCCGCATCATATCCTATTCCGCTGCTTACAAGAAAATACCTGTTTCCCTCCGAAGTATGGCACATGCCTACATCTACCAGCGCAAAGTCAGAGGGAGAAAGTATGGAATTTATACAGGCGGTTATATTGGAAGAAATTCCAAGCCCTCTGGCAAAATCGTTCCCGGAACCGGTAGGAATATAACCAAGGGTAATATGGGAAAAATCTTTTCTGGCAAGTCCGTCGATCACTTCATTCAGGGTTCCGTCTCCTCCCAGAACAGTGAGCGTGCAGGGGAGAGACAGCATGGAAATCTGCATTGCCAGCTCTCTGGCATGTCCTGTGTATTTTGTAAAATATACCTCGTATTCCGTATTTCCGGCGGATAGAATCCTTTCCGCTTTTTCCCAGATCTTTATTCCCTGCCCGGAACGGGCGCGGGGGTTCACAATAAAATAAAACATAGCCCATAACACCTGCTTTCCTCTGGATACCATTGTAGCAGTTTCCCATTGTGAGAACAAGGAAATTATGTTAAAATTATTATTAAATAATTCCTGAAAAAATTCGAAAAAAACCGAAAAATATCTAAAGAAAGGCGGAAGAAAAATGAAGGATGAATATATGACCTTTACAATTAAAAAGAAAAAAAATATTGCATTGATCGCCCATGATAATGAGAAGCCTAAAATTATCAAATGGTGTATGGATCATAAAGAAGTTTTAAAGAACCATAATCTTTATGGAACAGGAACTACCGCCAGGCTGATCACGGATAAGACAGGACTCAGGGTTAAAGGGTATAACAGCGGCCCATTGGGAGGAGATCAGCAGATAGGAGCAAAGATCGTGGAAGGGGTTATAGATTTTGTGGTGTTCTTTTCAGATCCGCTTACGGCTCAGCCTCATGATCCGGATGTAAAGGCATTGATGAGGATCGCGCAGGTTTATGATATTCCTATGGCTGTGAACAGAGCTACTGCAGATTTTATGATCACTTCCCTTTATATGGATACGGAGTATGATCATGAGGTGATCAACTTTAATAAAAACATACAAGAAAGAGCAGAATCAATGTAGAGCATTTACTAAAAATAAGAAGCAGGGCTGCCCCATTAAGCATATGTCAGGGATATTTATATATTGTATATGGATTTGCCCAGTACAGCTTTGAGACCATAGATCTAAAGCAGTGTGACTGAGTAATAAAATATATAAATATTCTGGATTTTGCCTGATGGGGAAGCCCTGTTGTTTAGTAGGAAGCTGGGGCTGCGTCGATCCAGGTACTGTATCCCGCATTACGCAGAGCACGTTCCATTTTTACTGCGTTTTCCAGATTTTTAAAGGCTCCTACCTGGACTTTATAAAGACCGTCCTCATGAAGGATAAAAGCGGGAAAGCCTTGGTCTTCCAGCTCATAAAGGAGGTTATCCGCATTTGAACGCTGGCGGAAGCTTCCTGTCTGTACACGGTAGAAAATGTCCCCGCTGTTTTCAGGATTTTCCGGCGGCTGTTCATTCAAGGTTCCCAGAATTCCAGAAGCAATAGCCTGAGCAATATCCTGGAACTGAGAATCAAATATGGAATTATCCTGCTCATTATTGATAAAGCCGGCCTCAATAAGAACTGCAGGCATTTTTGTCTTTCTGAGTACTACCAGGCCGGGACGTGACTGTACTCCCAGCTCCTGGAAACCAAGCTCTCCTAAAGCACCGTTAATATTTTGTGCCATGTCTAGTTTTTGACCGGATTGGTCATATACCAGGGTCTCTACTCCGCTGTACTGATTAGGTACAGGGCTGGAATTTCTGTGAAAAGAAATAAAGAAATCAGCATCAGAGGCATTGCCGATCTGAGCTTTTTCAAAAGGTGTCTGATATACGTCATCTGTCCGGGTATATTCTACATCCACTCCGTTTTGAGATAAAATATCGCCTACGGCAAGAGCAAGGCGGAGGGCATCGTCTTTTTCCTGACGTCTTCCATATACTGCCCCAGGATCTGTTCCTCCATGTCCTGGATCGATCATTATTTTATAAGCCATTACTTTTGAAGCTCCCTGGAATTTCTCTCCATTCAGGATATGCGGAGAATGGAAAAGAGTTACAAATTTTGGAAAAGCTTTTAATATTTTCTTGGCATATGGCTGAATTATAAAAAATATATAAAAAAATACTTGATTTTTTATTAACACTGTGCTAGACTAAAACTCGTTAAAACGAAGGCGTTTGAAATGCAGGAGCATTTTGAACGCCTTTTTTTTCGGAAATGAAAATTTCCGTAGTATTGAAACGCTGCGCAGTAAAAATCAAAAAACTATCCCCATCGGGCACAGACTCTGTGACCGAAAATGAAAAAGAAAATATAACAGCTTCCGGCTGCCTTTAGGGGCGGAGACTGGGAGTATGAAAGGAAAGTGAGAGTTTATGAATAGTGGAGATACTGCTTTTATGATTATTTCGGCAGCGTTGGTGTTTTTTATGACCCCGGGCCTTGCCTTCTTTTATGGAGGACTTGTAAGAAGAAAAAATGTGGTAAATACTATGATGGCCTGTGTGGCTATCATGGGCGTTACTATTGTAATGTGGTGTCTGTTTGGATATTCTCTGGCTTTTGGCGGCAATCACGGAGGTGTTATCGGAGATTTCCGCTGGTTTGGCTTAAATGGAGTCGGAATGGAGGCTGGTCCATATGCAGACACTATTCCACATCTTGTTTTCTGTGCATTCCAGATGATGTTCGCAGTGATCACGCCGGCTCTTTTAACAGGCGCTCTGGTAGGCCGTATGCGGTTTAAAGCTTTGTTCCTGTTTATTATTTTATGGTCTATTGTGGTATACTATCCTTTAGCTCATATGGTATGGGGGGAAGGCGGCTTCCTGGCATCCATCGGTTCTGTTGACTTTGCAGGAGGAAACGTAGTGCATATCAGTTCAGGCGTCAGCGCTCTGACAATGGCGATTCTTCTTGGAAAACGCCGGGGATATGAGATGACGGTATACCGCGTTCATAATATTCCTTTTGTAGTGCTGGGAGCCACCATGCTGTGGTTTGGCTGGTTTGGATTTAACGCAGGAAGCTCTCTGGCGGCAGATGGTCTGGCAGCTCACGCATTTATGACCTCTGCTATCGCATCTGCAATGGCATTGCTGGTATGGATGCTTCTGGATGTGATCATGGATAAGAAACCTACTTTGGTAGGCGCTTCTACCGGTCTTGTAGTTGGCCTTGTGGCGATTACTCCAGGCGCTGGCTTTGTACCTATCTGGGCCTCTTTCATTATTGGCGGTCTGGTAAGTCCGATCTGCTACTTTGGAGTGAAATTAATAAAGAAGAAACTGAAGATCGATGATGCCTTAGATGCCTTCGGATGCCATGGGCTTGGCGGTATCTGGGGCGGTCTTGCAACCGGTATCTTTGGAATGTCTTCTATCAACGATGCGGCTCAGTGGAACGGGCTGGCTTTTGGGGAATATCGTCTGTTCCTGGCCCAGATTCTTGGAATGGTGATCACTATTGCCGTGGCAGTAGTGGGAACTCTGATCTGTGCGGCAATCGTGAGAGCCATCACACCTCTCCGTGTAACCGTTAAAGAAGAGCAGATCGGTCTGGATATTACTCAGCACGGTGAAAGTGCATACCCCAGCTTTAACGGTCTGGATCAGTAATGTGAGGTGAGAGAAGTATGATGATTAAAATAGAAGCAATGGTCAGAGAAGAAAAATTTGAAGATGTAAAGGCTGCCCTGGATGAGATAGGTGTAAATGGTCTGACTGTTTCACAGGTAATGGGAGTCGGTATTCAGAGAGGATATAAAGAGATTGTCAGAGGTATGCAGGTAGATATGCAGATGCAGCCTAAGATTAAATTTGAGATCGTGGTATCTTCTGAGGAATGGGAGAAAAAAACCATTGACGCCATTCAGAAGGCTGCGTATACCGGTGAAACCGGAGACGGAAAGATTTTCAGTTATGAGATCAAGACTGCATATAAGATCCGTACAAAAGAGACTGGATATGATGCTATCCAGGCCAGCGATTGATCATTAAAAACTGCTGGAGATAATAGATAAAGATATTTATCCCTTAAGGAAAAAGAGGAGACTTCCTTTTCCTTAGGGGATATTTTGTTATAATGATAAAGAGTTCTTTTCGGACATTAAGAATATTAAAATCTCATAAATTTTCCATGTTGGACTTTCTTTGTTCACAGGAAAGTGTTAAAATTTTTACCAGTGAATTACAACAGAGCAAAGGAAGAAAGAGAATGAAGAGATCAGAACTACTTTCAGAAGAAACTAAGAAAAAAGTAGAGAATTTTTTCTACTATTACAAATTTCATGTGCTGCTGGGGGCTTTTGTCCTGTTTTTTTTGATTATTTTTATCAAAGATATGGTGACAAAGACGGAATATGATTACAGCATTGCTTTTTTAGGAGATTATTCTCTGACAGAAGAAGACAGTCAGGCTTTGCAGACCTGGTTTCAGGAACATGGAGAAGATCTGAACGGAGACGGAGAGGTTCATGTTCAGCTTTCTGACTACAGCTGCCCGGATGAAGATGAAGACGGCTTTGATCCCCAGGTATTTGCCGCTATGCAGACACGGTTTATCGTAGACGTTCAGGAGGGAACAAGCATGATATTTTTCCTAAACCAGGAAAAATATGAAGATTATAAGGATGAGGGCGTTTTTCCGGAAAATCTGGAAGACTATACACCTATCCAGGACTGTCAGGGATACAAGGACGCGGGAAGTCCTCAGTCCGCCGGAGAATATATGGTAACTCTGCGGATGAGAGGCGAGGAAAGCGGGCTGAGCGAGGACGAAGAGACTCAGGAGTATTATTCGGCAAATGAAAAACTTCTCAGGGAGTTTATCGGAGAGTAGGGCTGCTGTACAGAAAAAAGAGACGGTTCTGCCAATGGAAAGAAAGGATGGCATTTTAAAAAGACATATAGTATAATGAGACAATGCGATGATGCCAGGATCAAACAGCAGGAAAATATCCGGGGCATCATGTAGGCAGCAAAAGCTGCAGAAAGGTCCAGTATAAAATGTTTGGATATGTAATGATTGATAAACCGGAACTAAAGGTGAGGGAATTCTACAGGTACAAGGCTTATTACTGCGGCTTGTGCCGGACTTTGAAAGAGGAATATGGGTTCCGGGGAAGGATGACACTTACTTATGACATGACTTTTCTGATCATACTGCTCTCTTCTCTTTATGAGACGGAGAACAGGGAGTTTCCTTCTCATTGTCCTCTGCACCCGGTAAAAAAGATTCCTGTGATCCAGAATGATATAGGAGAATATGGAGCAAAAATGAATATTCTTCTGACCTATTTTAAATTTGAAGACGACTGGAAAGATGACAAAAGTTTGGCGGGAATCGCAGGAATCCATCTTTTCAGAAAGAAAGCCTCCCAGATATGCAGGGAGTATCCAAGACAGGCCAGAGTAATAAAGAAACAGTTAAGACAGCTTGCCGTATATGAAGAACAAGGTCTTATGGATGTGGATATTGTGTCAGGCGCTTTTGGCGCTCTGATGGAAGAGCTTTTTGTGGTCCGGGAAGATTTCTGGGAAGAAAATTTACGGAAATTCGGGTTTTATTTAGGAAAATTTATTTATATTATGGATGCATATGACGATCTTCCCAAAGACAGAGAATCCGGATCCTATAATCCGTTGAAGCTTACCAGAGAGAACTGCCGGAGTGAAGAGGAATATGAACAGACAGTACATCAGATGCTTATTATGATGATGGGAGAAGCAGCAGGGGCTTTTGAAAAGCTGCCCTGTATCCAGGAGGCAGAAATCCTTCGGAATATCCTTTATAGAGGTGTCTGGACTAAATATCAGAAAATACAAGAAAGACAGGAGAATCAAGAAAAAAATGGTCAATAATCCTTATGAAGTATTAGGCGTTTCACCAAACGCCTCGAATGATGAGATAAAGAAAGCTTACCGGGACCTGAGCAGGAAATACCATCCCGATTCTTATGTGGATAACCCCCTTGCCGATCTGGCAGAAGAAAAGTTCAAAGAGGTTCAGGAAGCCTATGATCAGATCATGAAAGAAAGGGACGGAGGATACCAGAGCGGATATGAGGGCTATGGAGGCAGCAGTTATCAGAATAGCGCTTCCAGTGAAGATAATCTTCAGTTTCAGGCTGTTTATAACTATATCAACGCCCGGCAGTACCAGCAGGCTTTGAATGTACTTTCCAGAATGCAGAACAGAAACGCTCAGTGGTATTATCTCAGCGCCTGTGCCAATATGGGAATGGGAAACAACGTGAATGCTTTAAATCTGGCCCGTCAGGCCCAGAGTATGGATCCGGGAAACCCGGAATATGCCAATCTGGTAAACAGGCTGCAGTGGAACAGCAACCGGTATCAGGGAGGCGGATACTATGGAAGCGGAGGCGGCGGCGCTTCCTGCGGCACGGGAAATATGTGCTGTGACCTTTGCATTGCAGACCAGCTCTGCGAATGTATGGGAGGGGATCTTTGTTCATGCATATAAATTCAAGAAAAATGGCAGTTTCCGGTCTGCTAATGGCTTTTGACGTGGTATTGATCATATTAAGCGGCGTTCTGGATTTTAACACTTTGTTTTTTCTGGCGGCGGCGGCTTTTCTGATCGGTGTGATCATAAGAGAATATGATCTGCGCTATGGCCTGGCATTTTTTCTGGGATGCCTGATCTTAGGAGCTCTTCTGGCTCCCCAGAAGCTGTATTGTATTACTTATGCCATGATGGGAATTTATGTGTTGGGAGTAGAATATATCTGGCGCTTTCTGGGGAATCATCCGGGTTGGAAAAACCGCAGGATGCTTTTGATCCTGGGAAAAGTGATCCTCTTTAATCTGATGTATCTTCCGGCACTTTTTCTTTTCCCAAAGCTGCTTTTTGCGGGAGAGGTTTCCGGTGTGCTGCTTCTGATATTTGCCATCGGCGGACAGGCTGCCCTTTTTCTATTCGACAGAGCCTATGATTATTTTTTGATCCGTCTTTGGGAGCAGGTACGCGAAAAACTTTTCGGAAGAGGATAAGAAGGTCTGAATCATGAATTTAATAGAAATACTTGGAGGGCCGCTGATCGGAGCGGTGATCGGTTATTTTACCAATTATATTGCGGTTAAAATGTTGTTTCATCCTTTAAAGCCTGTCAAAATAGGAGGAAAGGTTCTGCCTTTTACTCCCGGGATCATTCCCAAGGGGAAACCTCGTCTGGCAAAGGCTCTGGGGAAAGCAGTGGGAGAAAAGCTTTTCACTCATGAAGATCTGAAAGCGATGCTTTTATCCAGAGAAATAAAGGAGAGCGTTCTGGATTCTGCGGTAAAGGGAATCCAGGAGGTGCAGAACAGCCAGGATTCTCTGGAAACTTTTATGGAGCAGTATATTGACACTGAAGACTATGAACATATGAGGGGCCAGCTGGAAAAGCTCCTTACTGAAAAGATTACCCAGGGTCTGGAAAAATTGGATGTGGGCAGGATCATCGCGGAAGAAGGGGCCAAAGAAGTAAAGGAAAAATTTCAGGGTTCTATGGTATCCATGTTTTTAAAAGATGATCTGATCAAGTCTATAGCCGCACCTATAGGGGATAAGGTGGGAGAATACATTAAAGAAAACGGACGGGACAAGATCCGTCCTCTGGTGGTGGGAGAAATTGCCGCGGCGGAGAGCAGACCCATCTGCCAGTGGTTTGAACATATCCCCCTGGGAGAAGAAAAAATACGGCAGCTGGCCGACAGGCTCTATACCCGTATAGCTGAAGAAAAAGCCGGAGATCTGGCTGAAAAGTTCCAGATTGCCCAGGTAGTAGAAGAAAAAGTGAACTGTATGGACGTGGCGGAAGTAGAAGAAATCCTTCTGGGAGTCATGAAAAAAGAATTAAATGCAGTGGTAAATCTGGGAGCCTTGATCGGTTTTGTGATCGGGCTGCTGAATCTATTGTTTTAGAAAAAAAGACAGAGATGTTGTGTCTGAGAGGTTGAACTCGATGACAGCATCTCTTTTTTTATACAAGTCTGTAAATTTACTGAAATAATTGTGCTTCTTCCAGTCTGTATGATAGAATACAGATAGTTCATATGAAAGGGGAGAGTTATGGAAGGATTTGAAATATATCTGGAAGAAGGTCATCCTTTTCGGGGAAGAAAACTAGAAAAAATGAAAAAATTTTTAGAAAAACAAGGGCTGGACTGGGAAGAACAGATTCAGTATTCTGTGATGCTTTATACAAAAGATGGGAAAATTGCCGGCTGCGGTTCCCGCCAGGGAAATGTATTAAAATGCATTGCTGTAGATCCTGTATATCAAGGAGAAGGGCTTATGATGAAACTGATCTCAGCTTTGATGAAGAATGCATGGGAAGAGGAGATTTCTCATCTTTTTGTGTTTACAAAGCCGAAAAACAGAATTTATTTTCAGAATCTGGGATTCTGGCCGGTTATGGATACCCGGGATATGCTTCTTCTGGAAAATAAAAAGAACGGGATCCGGGAATATCTTGCAAAAGAAGCAGAGCCTTATCAGGAAAAGTTTGCCCTGAAGACCGGAGCTATTGTGATGAATGCCAATCCATTTACAAGGGGACATAGATATCTGATCGAACAGGGAGGAGCAGACTGCGATCTTCTCCATGTCTTTGTGCTGTCGGAAGATGCGTCAGAATTTCCTTCTCAGGTGAGAATGGAGCTGGTAAAAAAAGGCTGTGAGGATCTGAAAAATGTTTTTGTTCATGGAAGTTCTGACTATCTGATCTCTCATGGAACTTTTCCAGATTATTTTCTGAAGGATAAAGCCAGAGCTTCCAGTGAGGCGGTCCTTCTTGATCTGAAGATATTCGGGACCTATTTCAAGGAGGCTTTTCATATTGACTGCCGCTATGTGGGAGAGGAGCCCTTTTCTCAGATTACCAGGATATATAACCAGGAAATGAAAAAGGTTCTTCCCGAGTATGGCATAGAAGTGATCGAGATCCCCCGGTGCAGAAATAAAGAGCAGGTGATCAGCGCTACCTATGTCCGGAAAAAATTTTTAGAGGGAGACACAGAAGAACTGAAAGAACTGGTGCCTCCTGTGACTTACGATTATCTGACATCTGCTGAGGGTGAGAAACTCAGGGAAAAACTGCTGAACAGGGAGAAGAGAGATGAGAATTGATCTTTGGACCAAAGGGAAGGAAGCTTCCCTGGGAGAAATATTAGACGCAAGAGAAAAACGGGTCCGGATCCAGAAGGAATTTCTGAAAAACGGAGCGCCTTCTCAGGTGAGCTTTACACTGAATATCCCAGGACCGGTAAAGGTTTTCCCTTTTACCCAATGGCTGTTTGAACTGGGAGACAGGCTTCTGGTGAAAGCAGTAGAAGAAGAAAAGGGAGAGGTGCTGGACAGACGGAAGAACAAGGCGAATACCGGATATGAAGGATTTTATTCTCTGTCTCTGCCTCCCGGAAAGGTAAAAGAGATCCTTACACTGGCAGAGGAACATCATCCTTTAGGCAGGATGTTTGATTTTGATGTGCTGGACAGACAGGGCAGAAAGATTTCCAGACAGGAACTGGGATTTGATGAGAGAAAATGTCTGCTGTGCCGGGAACCTGCTTTTATCTGCAGCCGTTCCAGAAGACACAGCGCAGGAGAAGTTCTTGCCAGAGAAATAGAAATGATGGAATCTTTTTATATAGAAAGAATGTCTCTGTTCATCGGACAGATTATGGAGAAAAGCCTTCTCTATGAGGTAAATGCGTCTCTGAAGCCGGGACTTGTAGACCGGATCCATAATGGGGCCCATCGGGACATGGAACTTTTGACTTTTGTGGACAGCGCTTATGCTCTTGTGCCTTATTTTACCTTATGTGCCAGAAAAGGGCTGGAATTTTCGGGAAAAGAAGAGGAACTTCCCGGGATGTTTGAAGAGCTGAGGTCCCTGGGAAAGGAAAGTGAAAAGATCATGAGGACTGCGGCAAAAGGAGCAAATCCTCATAAGGGTATGATCTTTTCCGGAGGAATTTTCTGCTTCTGCGCAGGATATGGGGCAGGCAGTTTGAAAATGGATTTTCAAGACGAAGATTTTCCAAAGGTCCTGAGCCGGCTGTGCAGGTGCCTGACAGAAAATTTATTGGAGGATTACAAAAAACTGGATCAGGTTCCTCCCGGCACCCATGGTGAAAAATTGTATAAGGAGTATGGAGTCAGAGGAATCCGGGGAGAGGCTGCAGAAGGGTATCCCCATGTACTTGACAAGGGAATTTCCTTTTTTGAAAAAATGCTGGAGGAAGGGTACAGCCTGAACAAAGCAGGCCTTCTTACTCTGCTGCAATATATTGCTTCTATAGAAGATACGAATATGATGATACGTTCAGATTTTGACACGGTTCAGAAAATACAAAGAGAGATGAAAAGTTTTCTAAGCACAGCCGGTCCGGAACAGCAGCTGGAAATCATTCCCGCACTGGATGCATATTTTGTAAAGAAAAACATCAGTCCGGGAGGGAGCGCAGATATGCTGGCTCTCACCTATTTTCTGTATTTCCTGAAAAGGAAAAGGTGTCCTTTTGAAGTGTTTGAGATAGAAGGAGGAATGTGCCATGAGACTTTTGAATGAAAAAAATTTCAAAGATGAAATGGAAAGCTATGTAGAACCTTGCTTTTTAGCCTGGGGAAGAGAAAGCTGGTATACAAGAGAAAAAGGAAAAAATATTTTCTGCCTTTCTCTCCACAGGAAAGATCCAAAAGGTCTGATACTTATTTCTCATGGTTTTTGCGAAAGCGGAGAAAAATATAAGGAACTGGCCTGGTATTTCTATCAGGCAGGCTATACCGTATATATTCCGGAACACTGCGGACACGGGCGCTCCTATCGGCTGACAAAGGACCTGTACAAGGTCCATGTGGATGATTTCCGAAGATATGTAAAGGATCTGAGTTTTATTGCCTCCCGGGCGGCTGGGGAAAATCCGGAAATCCCAATGTTTCTTTACGGACATTCTATGGGCGGAGCCATTGGGGCGGTAACGCTGGCAGAAAATCCGGGAAGGTTTCAGAAGGGGATCCTGAATGCCCCTATGATCCTCCACCGCACAGGAAACTTTCCGCCTTTCCTGGTCCATGGGGCTTCCTTTCTGGCCTGCGCTCTGGGGAAAGGAGAATGCTATGCTCCGGGACAGCATGGATTCCGGGATGACGAAACTTTTGAAGAGAGCTCCTGCCTTTCCAGAGCCAGATTTGACTATTACTATGAAAAAAGAAGACAAATCCCTGCATTTCAGAATAATGGGGCGAGCTGCCGGTGGGGGCTGGAGGCGTACCGCATGAGCCGGGAGATCTTAAGCCGTTCCTGGAAGAAAATTTCAGTACCGGTACTTCTGTTCCAGGCGGAAAAAGAGACTCTGGTGTATGCAGGCCCGCAGGAAAGACTGATCCGGCGGCTCCCGGAAGGCAGATTGATCAAAGTGCCGGGAGCAAAACATGAGATATACAGAAGCGGAAATGACATACTAAAGCCTTATCTGAACAGAGTGCTGAACTTTTATCTTACCTGATAATAAAAGAAGATATTTAAAGAACGGGAGGACTTTACACATGAATGAAAAAATAACAGTGAGAATGGAAAAAGATTATAAAGTATCCAAATGGTCGGGAGGCAGTACGACAGAGCTGTATCTTTATCCGGAGGATGGAGATTATAAGACAGGGAATTTCCAGCTGAGGATCAGCAGCGCTACTGTGGAGACGGAGAGATCGGAATTTACCAGTCTGCCGGGAGTGGAACGGTATTTGATGATCTTCCAGGGACACCTGGATATGATCCATGGAGAGGAAGAAAAAGTTTCTCTGGAACCTTATGAGGTGGATCATTTTGACGGGGGAGTGCCTACAGTCAGTTATGGAAAAGTCGTAGACTTTAATCTGATGCTGAAAAACGGAGGAAAAGGAAAGATGGAATCCCTGTGGCTGAAGCCAGGAGAAGAGCAGGAAATTATGCCTGAAGGAAAAGAGAATTTCCTGGCTGTATATGTCAAAGAAGGAAAAGCGGAGGCGGAGGACTGCTTTGTGGAAGAAGGCCGGATCCTGGTTCTGAAAAAGTGGGAAAAAGCCCTTGTGATCAAAAATCCGGGAACCGGGGAAGCAAAGATGGGAATCTGCAGAGCAGTTTTGTAAGAGGATCTATAGGGATATTAGCAAGGAGGATTTTATGTTCAGAAAAAAGTTAAAAATGGTTATGTAGTATACGATAATGAGAATGGGCCAGTGATAGGCACCGCCCAAGATCAGGTCGTCGTAAAGGATGGCTGTGTTTTTTAGGATCTGGCAGCTTATACCGATGAAGAGGGAAATTGCTACGACTATGGATTCGGCCTGAACTTCCAGGGAGAAAAACTTTCTTGATGATCACAGATAGGTCCTCAATTAGCCAAAAAATCGTCAATTTGTATAAAATCACTTTGTTATAGTAGATTATAGAAGGTAAAATAAGTAAAAATCACTAAAAAAATTAATTTTTTTTACGAAAACACCTGGAAAATAGACGTTTTATAGACTGTTTCAATGCTACAATCATAAAAAAAGTAAAGGAGACGATGAAAAATGAACAATGCGGAAAT
>DWUX01000134.1 GCA_019120545.1 Candidatus Blautia stercoripullorum
TCTGTTCTTCCCTTATAAAGCTGTCCGTATGGATATGGAGATAAACATAGCAGGGCCGGTCCTGATTTTCCATACACTTTTCCAGAGCTTCCTGGTAATCCCCGCATACCCATTTTTCAATAGGCCTGGGATTATCCAAATACAGATCCTCTGCTTCAGGTTTCTGTCCCGGGTGCAGCGTCACCAGAAGACATTCCTTTGCCACCGTGGTTTCCTGGAGCCGGTAAGGAAGGGGAGAACCGCTATACCGGATCCTGCCATGGCTTCCCACAGCTTTCTGAGGCCGATGTATATGGCCAAGAGCCACATAATTTGCTTCTTCCGGAAAAGTTTCCAATGGAAGGAGATAACTGTTCCCCAGGCTCAGACTCTGTTCTGATCCGTCCTTGATACATCCCAGGGTAAAAACATGAGCCATCAGAATATTTATGGTGTCCTTTGAAAACCACCGGGCTTTTTTTGCAAAAAGCTCCTTCATTTTCTGAGCGTAGGTAACCGCTCTGTCCTGGTCTTCCTCCTGCTCACGGTAGAGTACCTCGTTCAAAGTACGCTCACTGGCATAAGGCACACAGGCAACTACTGTCTGCTCTCCTCCCTTTTCAAAAGAAAAGACTCCCTCATCCAGAGATTCTATCTGAAATTTTCCATACTGCCCCGACTCGATCTTTGAGCGGGGCGTCCCATAGATCAGGATCCCGTGTTCTCTTACCAGAGGAATCACCGCCTCCAGCCGTGAAGCCTGATCATGATTCCCTGCGATCAGGACCACCAGTCTTTCTCCTCCATTGCTCAGATCCTTCAAGGTCTGATACAGAAGAGCTTCTGCTCCTGCAGAAGGGTGGCCGTTGTCAAAAATATCTCCGGCTACACAGACCAGGTCAGCCTGTCGTTTTTCTGCTATAGACACCAGTTGTTTCATAACGATTTTCTGTTCTTCCAGACGGCTTCTTCCTTCCAGAAGCTTTCCCAAATGCCAGTCCGCTGTATGTAAAATTTTCATAGTCTCTGCCTCGGCTTCCTATCACATATGATTCTTTTCCTATTCTACCATTGACAGGCATAGAAAAAAAGTCTGATTTTCTTTTTCAGTTCAAAACGATTACTGTCTGTCCTCTATTGTTCCGTAAACTCACTTTACAAAATGACTCGATTCCAGGTAATAAGACCTTCCTAAAGTATTCGGAAATTTTTGTAAAAAAAGAGTGAATTTTAAGAGAGTCATCTATACAAACCATGGCGCAATATGTATAATTTTGGCAAATAACAGAGAGGAGATTACTATGGACAAAAGAAGAACTTCTAATCGTTCCGGAAGTTCCAGATATGCCCGGAAATCTCAGGGTATTAAAAATCCAGAAAGGCAGTATAGATCAGAAAATCCTAAAGTTATACGCAAAAGACAGCAGAAAAAGCTAAAGCAGCAAAAAACAAAACGCTGGATGCGTTATGGAATATTTACAGCTATAATGTTTCTTGTGATCTTACTGGGAATTCTCAGAGTCAGCAGATTGTTTCAGGGTTCCAGCGGCGGCAGATTGGATCATCCCAATGAAATTTCAGAAGTACAGGAGACAGAAAACTTAACCCGGCCGGCAGTGAGTTCTTCTGGCGCGGATGATTTTCCCCAGGAAATTGAGCTGAGCGGATGGCAGTCGGATTCCAAGGGGATCCGGTATAAAAATACAGATAGAACTTTTTATAAAAACGGATGGCATATGATTGACGGAGATCAATATTACTTTGACGAAAATGGTTATATAAAGACAGGATGGCATACCATTGACGGAAAAGATTGTTATTTCAATGAGAGCGGAAAATACGAACGTGAAAAAATAAGACCCATGGTCGCTCTTACCTTTGATGATGGGCCGGGGCAGTACACGGAAGAACTACTGCAATGTCTGGAAGAGAACAATGCCAAAGCAACATTTTTCATGCTGGGGCAGAATGTAGAACGATATTCTGATACGGTCAGACATATGAAGGAACTGGGAATGGAACTGGCAAATCATACTTATAGCCATCCGATTCTTACCAGTCTTACCAGTGTCCAGATTTCAAATGAGCTTGAAAAGACAAACGGGATTATTAAAAGAATCACAGAGGAGGCTCCTGCAGGCATGAGACCCCCGGGAGGCGCTTTTAATCATACGGTACGGTCGGCTGCCGGCCTCCCTATTATCATGTGGAGCATTGATACTAAAGACTGGAAGACGAAAAGTGAAGATCTGACTTACCAATGCGTTATGGATAATGTCCGGGATGGTTCTGTAGTCCTAATGCATGACATTCACTCCTGGTCTGTAAGGGCAGCCCTTCGTATGATACCGGATCTGGAGGCAAAGGGATTTAAACTGGTGACTGTAGAGGAACTTGCACAGGCAAAAGGAATTACCCTGGAGAAGGGAAAGGCATACTACTATTTCGGTGAAGGAACACAGCAGGTAGAATAACCAAGCAGATTAACACGAAAAATAAATCTTCCTTGTTCCTGCAGGGATTAAATGCTATAATGAGGAGACGAAATTTTATACAGGAAAGTGAGCTGAAAAAATATGAGAATGGAATTATTTTCCATTGGACCATTTACCATATACAGTTATGGTCTGATGATCGCTGTGGGAATTCTGGTATGCATTGCTATGGGGATGTGCCGGGCAAAGAAACATAACATGAGCGATGACGCAGTCCTGACCATCGCCATTATCGGCGTGCTCTCCGGCTTTATCGGAGCAAAACTTCTTTATGTGATCGTAGAATTTGACCAGTTTATGGAAGATCCTATGTCTGTCATGGGCGGAGAAGGCTTTGTGGTCTATGGAGGGATCATCGTAGGTGTTCTGTCCGCGATCCTTTACTGCCGGCAGAAGAAACTGGTATTCCTGGATTACTTTGACCTTCTTGTTCCCTCTATCGCCGTGGCTCAGGGCTTCGGCCGGATCGGCTGTTTTCTGGCAGGCTGCTGTTACGGAAGAGAAACGGATTCCTTCCTGGGCGTGGTATTTCCGGAGCACAGCATGGCTCCCTCCGGAGTAAAACTGCTGCCTACCCAGCTTTTTTCTTCTGTGGGAGATTTCCTGATCATGGCCATTCTTCTACTCTACAGCAGAAAAAAAAGAGAAAGAGGACGGACCGGCGCTCTTTATATGATCCTTTATGGTATCGGCCGGTTCCTTATCGAGTTTTTACGGGCCGATGACAGGGGAACCGTGGGAAGCTTATCTACTTCTCAGTTTATCTCTATTGGGATCGTAGCTGTGGGACTGGTCCTGTTTTTTAGCAGCAAACTCTTCCACAGGGAAGAAAAAACTATCGCTACTCCCCCTGAAGAATAATATAAAATCTCCCGCCGGGAACACAGCAAAGGCTGTGAGCCTGACGGGAGATTTTTCACTAATATACCATTCACAGTTTTACATCTGTCTTTTTTCAATCTGCCAAGTTCTTTTTCTTTCCTTCAAAGGCCGCTTTATGAATTTTATCTAAGCCCTTCACAATTTCTTTTTTTCCGTTTTTGATGTATTTTAATCCCGATAAAGCAACACAAATCACCGTAAGCAGGATTGTTTTCGATACAGGGTTTTGAAATCCAAATATACGGAATAGTATATATGCAGCACATGAAGATAAAACGGTGGAAATACCATAAAGTGTAATAACATACCCGTTCACAAATTGTTCTTTTAATGTCAGGAAATAATCATCCCATGCAGCAGAAGACTTCTTTATGGAATTTCCTTTCAGCCAGAAGGATAATAAAATAAAAACCAGAAACAAGCCCTTTGTTGCAATGATCTTTATTGCAATTATAATGAGCAAGAATATAATCCATTTCATAATATCACCCCCCTACCGCAATAATAATGCGGTCTGTTTTCTTCATTTACTTGTCTTCATTATGGAAAAATCCCCCGCCTTGCGATGAAGGATTATACTTTCGATTCAACCACTTATATTATATCCAAATATCTGCTCAATCCATAAATAATCCCATCACTATCATTGTCCAAGGTAATAAATCCTGCCGCATTTTTAGCTTTTTCTTCCCCATTTCCCATTGCAATACTGTTTTCATATCCAGACAGCATTTCCAAGTCATTCATATCGTCTCCAAAAACTGCGATCTCCTTCTTTGAAAAGCCCAGACTTTTTCTTATATTTTCGATACTGTTATATTTACTGGCTCTGGCGCTGGTTATCTGGATTACTTTTCCTTGATCTGTAAGATAAATTTTTGTTTTTGAAGAGCAGTTTTTCTTAAGAGATTCAAATAATGGTACTGGAACCGGTGTGATACTATCTACAAGATTCTTATAATAGATCAAAATTTTAATGACCTTTTTCATATATTCCGGAATTATCCATCTTATTTCCCGGTCCTCGATTCCCCAATGCTTTCTGGCAGACTTTTCAGGAAAACGGTTAAAGGCATGGATATTTTTTTCCATTTGCAAAGCAATATTCAATTCCGGGTACTTTCCTGTTTCCGAGACACAATAAGAGACTACATGCTCAGGAATATATGTATAATTATCTTCTCTGCCAATTCTTTCTACTCCTCCATTGCAAAAAATACCGCCGTCAAAAAGTCCAAACTCCTTTTCTGTCCAGTTTAGCATTCTATCCAGAATAGGCGGTCTTGCCGTAGCCACAAATAATTTCACATCTTTTTCTCTACATTTTTTTAAAGCAAGGACTGTTTCTTCTGAAATTTGCTTTTTACTGTTTAACAATGTACCATCCAAGTCAAAAAAGACTGCTTTTATCATCTTTTTTCTTCCTTTCAGATCCGGATTTAACTATGCTTCCTTACCTATAGCATTTTATTTTCTACAAAACATTCATACAAATATGATGGATTTTCATAATATACGCTGCTGTTATAATCGTCTATTTTTTCACTGATAAAATTCTTTGATATCCAGCTTTGTATCAAATTGTACAGTAAAAACCATTCCCGAAATCCTTTGTATTTCGTCCTACTCTGATTTCCGGTTCCTTTACCGGCTTGTATCCGCCGTGATATACTGTTATCATAAAAATTCTATTCTCCCTATCTAAAATTCATCTTCATCTCATCAGAAAAAATACTTCTCCCCCGCTTTCAGCTTTTCTTCAAACTGCCCATAAAAATCTTCGGTAAAATCCCAGGGTACCAGGAAGAAGTTCTTCAGGATATACATGGATACATTTTTTGCTTCCTCTGGATTCTGGAACTGTCCCAGGATTTTTCCTGCTTTCTTTAGAAAGTTGTGCCAGGACAAAACATAGGCCTCGTATTTTTTCAGTTCCGGAGTATCCAGCCATTTGCTTACTTTTACCTTGGTCTTGGGCTGTTTCGGACATTCATGGACCTGGAGGAAATAATGGAATCCCCTCTCCTCATAGATCCGTCCCAGAGGAAACATCCGGCAGAAGCCAGGGCGGTAGGGATGAATGCTGCACCTTCCTTCCGGATTGAGAAAGCTGCACCGCTCTCCTTCGCCGGTCATTTTCAGGTTTGGAAGTATGATCCCGTCTACCACATGCAGTTCCAGTGCATAGGTCAGAAGCTCCTGAAAACTCTGCCCCAGGCCTTCTTCCAGGCGGAACACATCATAGGGGTCCAGAACCACTGATTTACCCATATCTTTGCAGCAGTCACAGCAGCCGCGGCAGTCGTCGCAGCCCGCCTTTACCATATCTCTGGCCGTATACAGCTTTCCGTCGGAAACTTCCGCCAGATCGATCTCTCTCAACATATATGTATTCTCCTCTGTCTTAATATTCTGTCTTGATCTCCTCCCGGGAGATTCCGTAAGTCTTCATAAACTCTTCCAGATCTTTGTCGCTGCGGATACAGCAGATGTCTTCAAATTTTCCTGTATCCATGTCCTTGAATCCGGCAGTCTTTTCTCCCGTACAGATACTGGAACGTATTACCGGGATCTGTCTGCTCCTGTCAAAGGACAGATGCTTTTCCTTCTTAAAAAACATATTTCATTTCTCCTGCCCGATAGGGTAAATTCATACCCTGTATTTCCAATAATACAATCCTTCTGTCCCTACCACTTTATCCAGCAGATCTCGCAAAGATTCACTTTCATTGTATACCGCAATACTGAGGACTCCTCCTGTAATGCTGATGATAGAATTTTCCTTTCCCAGAAGGATATCTACCTGACCTTTTTTCTTCATGATCACTCTCTTTAAGATCTTCACCAGGAGATCGCAGCGTTTTTCCTTCAGCCAGCCGCTCCGTTTCGGCTTCAGGGGAAGATATTCTTCCACATATACTTCAAAGGGATAATAGCAGATCACTTTCAGGATAATGGCAATAGCCTTGTCACAGAATTCCTGAAGCTGTTTGTCTTGAAGAAAATAGCTTTCCACTTCTTCAAAAATACTGTTGCCATGTTCTGCCACATGAGAGGGAAGAAAATCGATCACCCGGTAATCCTGAGAAAACAGAGAACTCAGTTTCTCATTTCTCTTTGTTTTGCTCATGTTCCTCTTCCTCCTCCATGCTTGCTAAGAACATTTCGTAAAAATCGTCTTCACCCTCCAGCTTGGGAGAATTTTCTCCGCCGCCGTTGGTGCTCCTTTTCATTTCCGCATAAAATTCTTCTCCTGCAGTGACCAGTTCCATCTCGTAAATCTCATAGCCCAGTTCCCTGCATTTTTTACAAAAAGCCCCCAGAGGATTCTCTGCTTTTCTGGTTTCCAGAAGTTCCTTTCTGAGTTTTTCATCGCTCATAGCCTGTCTTTGCAGTTTATCTAATAATTCAATTGTATTCATATCTTCTGCTCCCTTCCTGTTAAGCAGACATCGTTTTCTGTCCGCATAAAATATGTGTTTTCCCACTTTGGTATCATTATATAACACCACCGGCAAAATTCCTAGCAAAAATGCAGCGTCCAAAGAAGTCTTTTT
>DWUX01000016.1 GCA_019120545.1 Candidatus Blautia stercoripullorum
GTCAATAAGAGTAGTAAAAGTGAGATATTTGCTATATAGACTCTGAACTTTTGGGTTCCATATTTTTTGCCATAAGCTTCCGGAAGGGAAACTATCAGAAGAATGAAAAGAATGTGGAAAGATCACGCAAGTAATGTGCTGAAATGCAGATTGCCTGCGTTTTTTATTGCAGGAAAATAAAATGGGATTATCCCTGTATTGATTCTATTTAGTTAAAAGGAGTTCCTGATATGGGCGAAAAATTAAGGTTATACGGATTTAATAATTTAACGAAGGCGCTGAGCTTTAATATTTATGACGTCTGTTATGCCAAGACGGCCAGAGAGCAGAAAGACTATATTGCCTATATTGACGAGCAGTATAATTCTGACCGGCTCAGGACCATACTGACCACACTTACAGATATGATAGGCGCACAGGTGCTGAACATCGCCCAGCAGGATTATGAACCCCAGGGGGCTTCGGTCACCCTGCTGATCGGGGAAGGATCCATGATCCCGGCGGGAAGCACCCAGGTAGCTCATCTGGATAAGAGCCATGTGACGGTCCATACTTATCCGGAATATCATCCGGAGACCTGTCTGGCTACTTTCCGCGTAGATATCGACGTGGCTACCTGCGGAGAGATCACCCCCCTTTCCACCCTGGACTATCTTATCGGCTCTTTCGATTCCGATATCATTACTATGGATTACCGGGTCCGTGGATTTACCAGGAGCGTAAACGGGGAAAAATTGTTTATGGACCACAAGGTCACTTCTATCCAGGATTATATTGACAGCCGTACTCTGGAAAGATATGACGCAGTGGATATTAATGTATATGAGGCGAATATTTTCCATACGAAGATGATGGTGAAAGAGATTGATCTTCAGAACTATCTTTTTAATACGGATATTTATGAGCTTCCGCCTAAGAAGCGGCTGGATATCATGAACAGCCTGCGCAGAGAAATGATCGAAATCTTCAGCGGGCGGAATATTTACTAGAAAACTTTAGATGATAAAAATATATAAGCGAGAGCAGATTGTATGAGCAGGAGGTGGGCATATGGGAGAGATATCCCAGGAAAACGCCCCGATTTACGAGGCATTGGAAAGACTGAGAAAAATGAGGGTGGTACCTTTTGACGTGCCGGGACATAAGCGAGGAAGAGGAAATCCGGAGCTTGCCAGGCTTTTAGGGGAAAAGTGCATGAGCATGGATGTAAATTCTATGAAACCCCTGGATAATCTCTGCCATCCTGTGTCGGTGATCCGGCAGGCAGAAGAACTGGCGGCAGAGGCTTTTGGGGCGGCCTATGCTTTTCTGATGGTAGGAGGGACTACTTCCGCGGTCCAGGCTATGGTCCTTTCTGTGGCTAAGCGGGGGGAGAAGATCATCCTCCCCAGAAATGTCCACAGGAGCGTGATCGGAGCTATGGTCCTGTGCGGCGCTGTTCCGGTATATGTGAATCCCCAGTGCAACGACCGGCTGGGAATTCCTCTGGGAATGACTGTGGAAGATGTGAAAAAGGCCATTGAGGAAAATCCTGACGCCAAGGCGGTCTTGGTAAATAATCCTACTTATTACGGGATCTGTTCTGATATCAGGAGTATTGTGAAGCTGGCTCATGACCATGGTATGTACTGTCTGGCGGATGAGGCTCATGGAACCCATTTTTATTTTTCTGATCAGCTTCCGGTATCTGCCATGGAAGCGGGAGCCGATATGGCTGCAGTGTCCATGCATAAGTCAGGAGGAAGCCTTACCCAGAGTTCTCTGCTCCTTATAGGTCCTAATATGTCTGAGGGATATGTCCGGCAGATCATTAATCTGACCCAGACCACCAGCGGTTCCTACCTTCTCCTTTCCAGCCTGGATATTTCCAGGAGGAACCTGGCTCTGCGTGGAAAAGAGACCTTTGAGAAGGTGAGAAGCTACGCAAAATACGCCAGAGGGGAGATCAATGATATTGGAGGGTATTATGCCTTCTGCAGAGAACTGATCAACGGAGACAGTGTCTATGACTTTGATGTGACCAAGCTGGCGGTCCATACTCTGGACGTAGGGCTGGCAGGGATCGAGGTTTACGATCTTCTCCGGGATGAGTACGATATCCAGATAGAATTCGGAGATTTTGGAAATTTCCTGGCTTATCTTTCTATCGGAGACAGGAAGCAGGATATCGAGCGGCTGGTGTCCGCCCTTGCGGAAATCGCCAGAAGATTCGGAAAAGAAAAGGTGGACCTTATGCCCCAGGAGTATGTGGATCCTCAGGTGGCAGTGTCTCCTCAGGATGCTTTTTATGCAGACAAAGAGACTGTGGAGCTGAAGGACGCGCCGGGACGGATCTCAGGGGAGTTTGTCATGTGTTATCCTCCGGGAATCCCTATTCTGGCTCCGGGAGAGCGGGTGACACAGGAGATCCGGGAACATATTGAGTACGCCAGGGAAAAAGGCTGTACCCTGACCGGGGCAGAGGATCTGGAGATCCGCCATCTTAATGTGCTGAAAGGAGTATAGACATGGATTTTTGGTTTTCTGAAAAACAGACGAAAAATGTTAAGCTTTCTATCCGGGTAGACCGGCAGCTTTACAGCGGCCACAGTGATTTCCAGAGGATCGATGTGTTTGAATCCCCGGAATTCGGCCGGTTCCTGACTCTGGACGGTTATATGATGCTGACGGAAAAGGACGAGTTTATCTACCATGAGATGATCACCCACATCCCTATGGCGGTACACCCTCATGTGAGAAAGGTCCTGGTCATCGGAGCCGGAGACGGAGGCGTTGTCCGGGAACTGGTACAGTATCCGGAGATCGAGAAGATCGATCTGGTGGAGATCGACGAGATGGTAGTAGAGGTATGTAAGAAATATCTGCCTCAGACCGCCTGCCGCCTGGAGGACGAGAGAGTGGAGATCCACTATGAGGACGGACTGAAGTTTATCCGCAGATGTAAGGATGAATACGATCTGATCATTGTAGATTCTACAGATCCTTTCGGCCCGGGAGAAGGCCTGTTTACCAGGGAATTTTACGGGAACTGCTACAAGGCTCTGAAAGAGGACGGGATCATGGTAAACCAGCATGAGAGTCCTTTTTATGAGGAGGACGCTCTGGCCTGCCAGCGGGCCCACAGGAATATTACCGAGTCTTTCCCTATCAGCCGGGTGTACCAGGCCCATATCCCCACTTATCCTTCGGGACACTGGCTTTTCGGCTTTGCCTCCAAGAAATACCATCCCCTCCGGGATCTGAGGGAAAAGGAGTGGAACGACAGGGGGCTTGTTACCAGGTATTATACCACCACACTGCACAAGGGAGCTTTTTACCTCCCAGCATATGTAGAGGAGCTTTTAAAAGATGTTGAGAACAAACGTTGAGACTTATCTGGAATGTGACAGAGACTATGAGGAAGCGGATATCGTGCTTTTTGGAGCGCCTTTTGATTCCAGCACATCATTCAGACCGGGGACCAGGTTCGGCAGCAGCGCCATCCGCCATGAATCCTTTGGACTTGAAAGCTACAGCCCTTATCAGGACCGGGATCTGAGAGATTACCGGATCATGGATTCCGGGGATCTGGAACTGAGCTTTGGAAATACAAAGCTGGCTCTGGCAGATATCGAAGAACGGGCACAGACTATACTGGATGATGGGAAGATCCCTTTTATGCTGGGAGGAGAACATCTGGTGACTCTGGGAGCTTTCCGGGCAGCAGTAAAAAAATTTCCGGATATCCATATTATCCATTTCGACGCCCACGCAGACCTGCGCCAGGATTATCTGGGAGCAGAACTGTCTCATGCCTGTGTGCTGAGAAGATGCTGGGAACTTGCAGGCGACGGCAGGATCCACCAGTTTGGGATCCGTTCCGGAGACAGGGAGGAGTTTTACTGGGGGAAGGATCATGTGGAAACCAGAAAATTTGATTTTGCCGGTCTGGAAGAGACTTTGGATAAGCTGAAAAATGTTCCTGTTTATTTTACCCTGGATCTGGACGTGCTGGATCCATCGGTATTTCCGGGAACAGGTACTCCGGAGCCGGGAGGAGCGACCTTTGAGGAACTGCGCAAAGCAGCCACTCTGGTCTGCCGGAGGGGAAATGTAGTGGCTTGTGATGTGAATGAACTCAGCCCTCACTATGATCAGAGCGGGGCTTCCACTGCTGTGGCCTGCAAGATCGTCCGGGAGATGCTCCTGGCACTGGGATGATAGAAGCAAAGATACCAATAAGTGAAAACAGGAAAAAGATAAACAGCTATATATAAATGTAACAGCCGAAAGTTGACGGCTAAAAAAGAAATCGGAGGAAAAAATTATGGGAAAAGCATTGATCATCGGATGCGGCGGCGTAGCTTCTGTAGCTATTCACAAATGCTGCCAGAACAGCGAAGTATTTGAGGAGATCTGTATTGCCAGCAGGACAGTGTCCAAGTGCGACGCTCTGAAAGAAAAACTTCAGGGGACCACTAAGACAAAGATCACCACTGCCCAGGTAAATGCGGACAATGTGGAGGAACTCATCGGACTGATCAATAAAGAAAAACCAGATGTGGTATTGAACCTGGCCCTGCCTTATCAGGATCTGACCATTATGGACGCCTGTCTGGCTACCAAGACTCACTATGTGGATACCGCCAATTATGAGCCGGAAGACACGGCAAAATTTGAATACAGCTGGCAGTGGGCTTACAGAGAAAGGTTTGAAAAAGCCGGGATCACCGCCCTTTTGGGAAGCGGTTTTGATCCGGGAGTTACAGGAGTATTCTCTGCCTATGCTCTGAAACATGAATTTGATGAGATTAACTATATTGATATCCTGGACTGCAACGGCGGCGATCACGGCTATCCTTTTGCCACCAACTTTAACCCGGAGATCAATATCCGGGAGGTTTCTGCTAACGGCTCTTACTGGGAAGACGGACACTGGGTGGAGACCAAACCTATGGAGATCAAGCGAGTTTATAATTTTGAAGAAGTAGGAGAGAAGGATATGTATCTGCTCCATCATGAGGAAATCGAAAGCCTGGCTCTGAATATTCCAGGGATCAAGAGAATCCGTTTCTTCATGACCTTTGGACAGAGCTATCTTACCCACTTAAAATGTCTGGAGAATGTAGGAATGACCTCTATTGAGCCTATTATGTTTGAGGGAAAAGAAATCGTGCCTCTCCAGTTCTTAAAGGCAGTTCTTCCTGATCCGGCTTCTCTGGGACCAAGAACCAAAGGAAAGACCAATATCGGCTGTATTTTCCAGGGAAAGAAAGACGGAAAGGACAAGAACTATTATCTGTACAACATCTGCGACCATGAGAAGTGCTATGCAGAGGTAGGCTCCCAGGCAGTTGCCTATACTACAGGAGTTCCTGCTATGATCGGCGCTATGATGATCATGACAGGAAAGTGGAACAAACCGGGAGTCCATAACATTGAAGAGTTTGATCCGGATCCATTTATGGAAGCCCTGAATAAATGGGGACTGCCATGGAGAGAAAGCCATGATCCGGTTCTGGTGGATTAATGAACGGGAAAACACAGGCAGGCTTTTCTACCCCCTATTTTCTGGTGG
>DWUX01000135.1 GCA_019120545.1 Candidatus Blautia stercoripullorum
CTATTGCCATTCTAACATATGTTTTGTTATAATAGAAATACATATTAAACATGACAGACATAACTTTAATTCATGAATACTATAGTTCATATCCATATCATAAAATGAAAAACAGCCCAAAAGAGAAAGGAGATCCTATGGACCAGAACTTATCCCTTTACAAAGTTTTTTACACAGTGGCAAATACAGGTAATATCTCAAAAGCCGCCGCAGAGCTTTTTATCAGTCAGCCTGCCATCAGCAAATCTATCCGGAAGCTGGAGCAAAGTCTGGATGTCACTTTATTTTCCAGAAACTCCCGGGGCGTACAGCTTACAGAAGAAGGGGAAGTCCTCTACGACTATGTGCAGAGAGCTTTCTATGCCCTCCAGACCGGAGAAGCCCAGCTAAAGAAGATCAATGATCTGGGAATCGGCCATCTTCATATCGGGGTTTCCACTACTCTGTGCAAATATATGCTCCTTCCTTATCTGAAGGATTTTATCGCCCAGCATCCCCATATCCGGATCACTATTGAATGTCAATCCACCTATCACACCCTCCAGCTTCTCCGTGAAAATAAGATCGACCTTGGACTGATCGGAAAGCCGGAACGTTATCATCACATTCATTTTGATTCTCTGGGCGAGATCGAAGATATCTTTGTAGCGACCCAGTCTTATCTGGATAACCTGTCTCTGCGGACCAACAACCGTGAGGACATATTGAAATCAGCCACCCTTATGCTTCTGGATAAAGAAAACATTACCCGGCAGTATATTGACGATTATCTCTCCCTCTATCATATTGAAACCAACAATCTCCTGGAGGTTTCCACTATGGATCTGCTCATTGAATTCGCCAAGATCGGTCTTGGAGTAGCCTGTGTGATCCGCCAGTTTGTAGAAAAAGAACTGGAAGAAGGAACCCTTGTAGAGATCCCCCTGGATTCTCCTATCCGAAAAAGGGAGATTGGCTTTGCCTATCTGGAAAATATCCAGCAGACCACTGCGGTTCAGGAGTTCATCAGTTTTTACAGGCAGCGGACAGGGGAAGAAGAAACTTTATAACTGAGCTGTCTGTTGCCCGGCAAATGTCCACTCATGCAAGCATGGCGGCTGCTTACCCGACATATCGCAAAAAAAACGCTCACAGGAGCTTGGGAAAATCCCTCATCTTCCTGTGAGCGTTTCTTTTTGTATGATACTGTAATTAGTTATCGATCAGTTTTTCTTTGCCGTTCCAGCTGTACAGCTTACGCAGCTCTTCTCCTACTTCCTCTAACTGATGAGAAGCTTCTCTCTTTCTCATAGCGCCGAAGTGCATGCATCCGGACTGATTCTCCAGGATCCAGTCTTTTGCAAATGTACCATCCTGGATATCGGACAGGATCTGTTTCATAGCTTTCTTTGTCTCGTCTGTAACGATCTTTGGTCCGGTGATGTAATCGCCGTACTCTGCTGTATTGGAGATAGAATATCTCATTCCCTTGAATCCGCTTTCGTAGATCAGGTCTACGATCAGTTTCATCTCATGGATACATTCAAAGTAAGCATTTTCAGGAGCATATCCTGCTTCTACCAGAGTTTCAAATCCGGCTTTCATTAAGGCAGTAACACCGCCGCAAAGTACAGCCTGCTCTCCGAAAAGGTCTGTCTCTGTCTCTACTTTGAAAGTAGTTTCCAGAACGCCTGCTCTTGCTCCGCCTAAAGCTGCTGCATAAGCCAGAGCCATATCTTTAGCTTTTCCTGTGTAGTCCTGCTCAACAGCTACCAGACAAGGTGTACCTCTTCCGATCTGGTACTCGCTTCTTACTGTGTGGCCCGGTGCCTTAGGAGCGATCATAGTAACATCTACATTTGCAGGAGGTTTGATCTGTCCGAAGTGGATAGCAAAACCATGAGCAAACATCAGCATATTTCCTTCTTCCAGATTTGGCTCGATGGATTCTTTGTATAACTTCGCCTGTTTCTCATCATTGATCAGGATCATGATGATATCTGCCTGTTTTGCTGCCTCAGCTGCTGTATAAACCTGGAAGCCCTGTTTCTCAGCCTTTTCCCAGGATTTAGATCCTTCATAAAGACCAACGATAACATCACATCCGGATTCCTTTAAGTTTAAAGCATGGGCATGTCCCTGGCTGCCGTAACCGATAATGGCGATCTTCTTGCCCTCTAACAATGCCATGTTGCAATCTTCCTGATAATAAATTTTTACTGCCATTTTTTCTTCCTCCTAGATAGTTTTTTTGCTGCTTGACGCAGCAGGTGACATCAGTTCAGAAACTCTGTCCTGACATCATGTATGTTAGGGATAAAATCTCTAATAACCTTATTCATCCTCTTCCGGAACCGGATAAAAAATTCCTTCCGATCCTCTGGAAAGACCGGTAATGCCGGTTCTTGCAGTTTCCAGTATGTCATATCCGTCCAGCAGATCCAGAAAAGCTTCCAGCTTGGATTTATCTCCTGTGACTTCAATGATCATGGAATCTTTGCTTACATCTATGATGTTGCCTCTGAAAATATCTACGATCGTAGTAACCCCGGGTCTCTGGTCAGGCAGAACCCTTACCTTCACCAGCATAAGCTCCCGTCTTACACTCTGTCCATCCTCCAGAACCTTTACGGAAAGAACGTCTTCCAGTTTTTCCACCTGTCTGGTGATCTGTTCCAGGATCAGCGCATCCCCGTTGCAGACAACTGTCATACGGGTATAGCTGGGATTCTTGGTAACTCCGGCAGATATACTGTCAATACTGTAACCCCGGCGGCTGAATAATCCGGATACTCTGCTGAGCACACCGGCTGTATTCTCTACCAGAATAGATAATACCTGTTTATTCATACAGCACCTTCTCTCACGCCCAGAAATCATTTATCTGATCTCTTCGGCTAACTTTTGTTGACATTCTACCAACTATCCCGGCCTTTGTCAATGAAATCCAGACGTTATAACTAATTAGTATGCAATCCATAATTTCAAGTAATATCTTTTTAATTCCAGGTTATCCCGCCTTTTTTCACCTTTCTGAAAGCCGTAAACAGCACATATAAAGAAAAAGACTGTCTCCAAAAAGAGACCTTCCATGAACCTTTTTTCCCGTACACGGACGTCCCTCTTTGGACAAACAGTCTTTCTTTTATATATAACCTTCTGCTGCTATACAGTTTCCGTTCTGCCTTTTCCCGGTTTCATCAGATTCCCCGGTCCCTGGTGGCCTTCATACGGGCCATGGCTCTTGAAAGGGCCTGCTTGGAAATATAATATTCCTGCTGGCTCTGCTTCTGACGGAGCTGTTCCTGTGCTCTTTCCATAGCCTCCTGGGCACGCTTTACATCAATATCCTCAGGACGCTCCATCGTATCCACCAGAACGGTTACACGGTTGTTGATCACCTGGGCAAAACCGCCGCCGCAGACTGCTACCAGTTTTTCTCCATCTGCAGTTTCAATCCGTATTTCACCGGGGACAATGGCAACCATCATGTCTGCATGGTGAGCCAGGATGGTAATACCTCCGTCCTTTGCCGGAAGGGTAATGCTGACTCCTCTGCCCTGATAAAAAGTTTTATCACTGGCAACCACATTCATACCAAATGTATTCATATCCATGCGCTCCTTACATTGATTCCTGTTTTGCCTTCTCGATTACCTCATCAATAGTTCCCACATTAAAGAAAGCATTTTCCGGATACGCATCCATTTCACCGTCAAGGATCATCTTAAATCCTCTGATGGTTTCTTTCAGGGGAACATATTTTCCGGGAATACCGGTAAATACCTCAGCTACATGGAAAGGCTGAGATAAAAATCGCTGGATCTTTCTGGCTCTTGCCACAACCATACGGTCTTCCTCAGAAAGTTCTTCCATACCCAGAATAGCAATGATATCCTGAAGTTCACTATATTTCTGCAGATATTCCTGTACTTTTCTGGCAACCTCATAGTGTTCCTCTCCCACTACATCTGCCTCCAGGATACGGGAAGTAGATTCCAGAGGATCCACAGCAGGATAAATACCCTGCTCCACGATCTTTCTGGAAAGAACCGTTGTAGCGTCCAGATGAGCGAAAGTTGTAGCCGGAGCCGGGTCTGTAAGGTCATCGGCAGGCACATATACTGCCTGTACAGAAGTTACAGAACCATTCTTTGTAGAAGCGATACGTTCCTGAAGTTCACCCATTTCTGTAGCCAGCGTAGGCTGGTAACCAACTGCGGAAGGCATACGTCCGAGAAGAGCAGATACCTCAGATCCGGCCTGGGTGAAACGGAAGATATTATCAATAAACAAAAGCACGTTCTGGTGCTCTTCATCACGGAAATATTCCGCCATGGTAAGTCCTGTCTCCGCCACACGCATACGGGCGCCGGGGGGTTCATTCATCTGTCCGAATACCAGAGCTGTTTTCTCCAGAACTCCGGACTCCTTCATTTCTGTCCACAGGTCGTTACCTTCACGGGAACGCTCTCCAACACCGGTGAAAATAGAATATCCGCCGTGCTCTGTGGCGATATTGCTGATCAGCTCCTGGATCAGCACGGTCTTTCCTACGCCGGCGCCGCCGAACAGACCGATCTTACCTCCCTTTGCATAAGGAGCCAGAAGGTCGATAACTTTAATACCAGTCTCCAGGATCTCTACAACCGGGCTCTGGTCTTCAAATGAAGGCGGGTCTCTGTGAATGACCCAGTGCTTGCTGTCGTCTAACTGTTCTCCGCCATCAATGGTCTGACCCAGAACGTTGAAAAGACGTCCCAGAGTTTCCTTTCCTACCGGAACGGAAATACCGGCTCCGGTGGCAGTTACCTCCATGTCCTTGCACAAACCGTCACTGGAGGCCAGCATGATACAGCGTACAGTATTATTTCCAGTATGCTGGGCTACCTCCATAACAAGCTTTTTGCCGTTCAGCTCTACGGTGAGCGCATCCTTGATGTACGGAAGGTCCTGGTTTTCAAATTCTACGTCTACTACAGGTCCCATGACCTGTACGATTTTACCTTTATTATTCATAATAAAAAGGAAACCTCCTTCCTTTCTTCTGTTATTTCTTTTTCTGCGCCTTGGCTCCGCCGATAATCTCTGTAATCTCCTGAGTAATAGCGGCCTGACGCACACGATTCAGTTTAATGGAAAGATCCTTCAACATATCCTTGGCACTGGTAGTGGCAGCATCCATAGCCATCATACGGGAATTATGCTCGCTGGCATAAGATTCTACCAGACAGCAGTAAATGAACCCTTTCAGATAGTTCGGTACAATACTATTCAACACCTCATGGGCCGAAGGGACCATTTCAATCTCTTCCTGATGTATATCTACCAGAAGCTGTGCCTGAGGGTTGAAAGCTGCCTTTTTCAGAGGCAGGAGCTGACTGCTCTCTGCCACCATAGTAGCCGCATTGACCATACGGGTATATACAATATGGACTTCATCCAGCTCTCCATCCAGATACATGGCGATCATCTTTTCTGCAATAACTCTCGCCCGGTGTCTGGTAGGTTTCTGCACGGTATAGCGGAAGGTTGTATCCACATCCATATGCTTTTGAGCGAAATACCGTCTTCCCACTTCTCCCAGGACAAAAAGCTCTGTATGAGGATTCTTTGCAATCTGTTCCTCAGCCAGCTTGAAGATATTATGGTTATAAGCTCCTGCCAGACCTTTGTCTGCAGTAACTACAATATATCCCACTTTTCTGTCCTCTGCACTGATCTGAGGCCGCTCATCAAAATACTTGTGCTCTATATCCGGCACATGACGGAGGACACGGCTGATCGCAGACTGGAGAGCATAGAAATAAGGCTCTGTATCTGCCAGTACCTGTTTTGCTTTCTTCATCTTAGAAGAAGAGATCATGTACATGGCATTGGTGATCTTCATTGTATCCTGAATACTTTTTATACGGCTTTGAATTTCTTTTGCGCTTGCCATCTCATCACCTGTTCTTGTTCTTAAATTCCTCTGCTGCCTTGAGAATCTGCTCTCCTAATTCATCTGAAAGAACTTTCTTCTCCTCGATCTCCCTGCAGATTTCAGGATGCTCCTTCTCAAAGTAGGCCAGCATATCCATCTGGAATGCTTTAACATCTTTTACAGGAACTCCTGTCATAACCTTATGGGTAGCAACCCAAAGTGTGATTACCTGTTCAGAAGAAGACAGGGGTCTGCACAGGGGCTGTTTTAAAAGTTCCATAATGCATTTTCCATAATCCAGCTGGGCCTTGGTAGACTCGTCCAGATCAGAAGAAAACTGTGTAAAGACTTCCATCTCACGATACTGAGCCAGATCGATACGCATGCTTCCAGATGCTTTTTTCATAGCCTTTGTCTGGGCTGCGCCACCTACACGGGATACAGAAAGTCCTACATTTACAGCAGGACGGACACCTGACATAAACAAATCTGTTTCCAGGAAAATCTGACCGTCTGTAATAGAAATAACATT
>DWUX01000136.1 GCA_019120545.1 Candidatus Blautia stercoripullorum
TTTGCCAGACCAGTCTTACAGGAAGGACACCAGTTAATGGGGAATTCCTTCTCATAAGCCAGACCTTCTTTAAACATTTTTACAAAAATCCACTGGGTCCATTTGTAGAAATTAGGATCTGTGGTATTTACCTCTCTGTCCCAGTCATAGATTGCAGCAATATCCTGGATCTGTTTCTTAATATTCTTGATATTCTCAGCAGTGGATTTTGCAGGATGTACGCCCATCTTAATGGCATAGTTTTCTGCCGGAAGACCGAAAGCGTCCCAGCCCATGGGATGGATCAGGTAATATCCGTGCATTAATTTATAACGGCTCCAGACATCAGAGATCACATAGCCTCTCCAGTGTCCTACATGAAGTCCGTTTCCTGAGGGATATGGGAACATATCCAGACAATAATATTTGGGTTTCTTTCCATCATCTACATTCACTGGTTTTTCATCCCAAATCTTGCGCCATTTTGCCTCAATGGCCTTATGATTATATGGTACTGCCATTTTTCTTTTCCTCCTTGTTTTTCCTGCCGGTATCTGGTACTGCCGGCAATACAAAAGCCCTCTCTTCTCCTGCTAGAGACGAAAGGGCTTAACATTCCGTGGTACCACTCTAATTCACAGATCATATACTTCTGTGCACTCATTATTTCTATAACGGGAAATCCCGCCCGCATCTACTGATCCGATCCGGAAGGTTCGATTTGGGAACTCCAAGGCCAGTTGGGAAGCTTACGTGACTGCCTCGCACCAGACGGCAGCTCTCTTGACACGCAGGGTTTCTTAATAATCCTCTTCGCAGTCTTTGCTTGTAAAACTATTACACATTTTACTCAGGGATTCTCTTTTTGTCAACCCCAAAATTGCTGCTCATTATTTGTGTTCGAATAAAGTTTATGCCGAAGTGCTTCCAAGTCTTTCTCCAAACGCTTTATGGAAGCACAGGTGGCATCATTTTCTTTCTTTCTCGGTTCGATTTTGCCAATCTCCTGATTGATCTGCTGTAATTCAGCGTTGATCTTATTGTATTTTCCAGACAGATTTTTTTGAACCATTCGATCTTTTGTTTCCATTGCTCCGCCTAAAATGCTCCCTATTCCCCATACTATGCCGCCAGCAAGAGCTCCCAATAATATAGAGCTTACAATCCATTGTACAAAGTTCCAAGCCTGTATATCATTTAAGTATGGAAGATTAGGAAGAAAAGTAGATACAAGTGTAAGTACCGCAACACCCATTCCTATTATAAGCCCTGCTTTCGTTAATTTATCAGCTATACTTGACCGTGAATGATTGTTCATATCTCTTTGAAGATTTTGAAGCATTTCCTGTCTTTCTTTCTGTTCTTTATATAGTCCGGAAAGTTTCCCTTCTTCTGCTTTATAAGTCTGCTCATAGGCCTCTCTTTTTTTCTTTAATTGCTGCAGTTGCTGCTCATACTGCTGGAATAAGGCCTCATCTTCCCGTCTTTTTCTTGCGGATTCTTTCTCATTTTTCAAATTGAGATATTGATCCCAGATTCGTTGAATTTCTTCTTTTTCAGAACCTTTGGCAACCTTTAACGCATTCTCTGCATTACCTTTTACTGCTGCAAAAATTTCCCGGGTGTAGGTTTGAAACTGATTTGTTCTTACAGAGGCAAAGCCCCACCATCCCCGGTAATCATCTGGGTAACTGTCAGTCAGTTCCGTGTATATCTGCTCTGCTTTTTCTGTTTGCCCCAAGTCGTAAAAAGTTCGGGCATTTTTACATAAACGGTCAATCTGGGATTCCGGTCCTGATTTCTGTTCTGCCTGGGGCTCAAGGTTTACAATTTTTTTAATTCCTGAGACAACATCCTGCAAAAAGCCGATTTTGTTCATATCTAATGCCTGGAATGCTGCTAATTCCCTGGGCAATTCATATGGAGAACAATTTTTATAACATGGAATGATCACTTTTCCGTGATCATTTTCTCTTAATTCCAGGAAACGGCTCCATTCATTTTTCACCCACACACTGTTATAATTCTGAGGATTACACCCTACAACCAGCATAACTTTTGCAGTGCGCAGTGCAGAAAAAATAACAGGTTCATACTCTTCTCCTGGTTTTAGAGTCAGTCTGGCAAAAAAAGTTTTTATGCCAAGCTTATCTAATTCATAGTACAATTCTTGTCCGATAACACTTTCTTCAGTTCTGTTTCCAGAATCATCTGACTCTTTATAGCAGATAAAAACATCAAATGCCTCTTCTGCATTTGCTCTGATCAAAATTTCATTCTGAATTTCTGCAATCTTTTGTCCCTGCTCCTGATAATAGGAACGGCAGCTTAAGTCTGCATATTCAATTGCCTTGATATAATCCGGATCTGTAAGAATACTTTTTTCTTTTGTTCTGTGAAATGTGGGAATTCTCTTATGACTCTTCGGATCTTCCACAAATTCAATTCCGTATTTACTCATTGCAAGTCCGAAATAAGCCTCTGCCTCTTCACTGTCTTCCTTCAGGATATCCTTATAAGTTTCAATAGACCTGTCAAACTCATTATTCTGCCTGTAAAAAGTGGCTAGGTTATAGAGGTTTCCTATTTTTTCCATGTTTTGTGGTATAACAACCGGCGAACCGCAATACTCGCATTCCCCCATTTTCATATCCGAATTTAATTTTACTTCTCCGCCGCAAATCGGGCATTTCATAGCGACTAACATAGCACTTTCTCCTCCTCCGTATTCTTTCCTCATCTTGGATAAGTCTTTACATATACCTTTTGGTCGTCATCGTCAGAATCTTCTTCCCATTCTTCCAACATTTGTTCTAATTCCCAGTTCTCCTGTCCTTCATCCAGTTCTTCTAAATCTGTCCTTTCATCCTGGATTTCGTCAAGCATAACATCCAGTTCGCTTTCCTCATATCCCTCATCTATGAACAGATTATTACCGATATCTTCCAGTTCCAGTTCTTCTGATTCAATATCCGTATCCAGACACGGAATTTCGCTAAAGTCCAATTCTCCCTCATCTGACACATCATCAAAAGTATCTGATACATCGCTTTCCTCTACATCCACGCTTCCTGCATCATAATCCATATCAAAATCCATTCTGTTTCCCCTTTCCTCTATCATTTAACCAGAACCTGTAAAATTTTTTCACGATCTTTCTGTGAAAGCCGGAATTCTTTTTCCTGTAATACCTTTCTCAAATATTTGATTTTCACACAATTACACAATTGTATTCTCTTTTCCTGACCTTCTTTAATATCCTGTTTTTCCAGCCATTGATTTACAGCATTCATATAAGTGCACATAGTATTAAGATCCCGGATCTTATCCCTGAATTCCATATAATATCTCTCTGAAAAAAATGCCGCATCTGAGCGTATCTCCATAGAGCATGTTTTACATGTTTCGGAATATCTGCATTCCTCATATGGGATCAGATACTGCTGATGCCCTTTCCAATATTTTGTACGCTCCCGAATCTCCGAATCACTGACACTCAAACGAATTTCTTCTTTTTGGCGTATATCCGGGGTCTGCATCAACACCGGCTCGTGAAGGGCCGATACACTATAAAAAGCCTGTCCTACTTCCAGCTTCGGAATATACTTTCTCATAAGGTCTGTCATATTTGTTATGTCTGCGATTACCTTTCGGTCGCCACTGTCAACTAATCGGAAGATAACCTTAATATCTGTATTTTTGATAACCTCACTTCCAACTGCTGCCGGAGACTGGTCTGCGATTACGATTCCTGTTCCATAGGATCGTATTTCTGCCAGCATATTTTCCAGAGAATGTACCGCATTATTTCCTCCCTCTCCATTTCCGCTCCCCTGCTGTGCCTTAAATAAGACATGGGCTTCGTCCAGTAAAAGAAGGTTTTTCAGTTTCCCATCTCCTTTATGATTTTGTTTCGTATATACACAAATCTGGATCAGCAGCAGCGCCATTAATACCGATTTCTGCACTTCATTATCAATCGCGTTCAATTCTAATATCGTCGGTGAACAAAGAAGATCTTCCAATGGTACAGACTCCACAGTATCATATATATTAGGATTCTGATTAATGAGTTCACGCAGACGGAAAATCCCTCCTGTCATCAGATTTCCTTTCACCTCTGAACTATATTTCTGCCGCTGGATCAATTCCTTAAACACTTGAATAAACTCGTATAGTCCAAATTTCTTTACATAAGCATCTTCAACCGTACTATAATCTCTCCACCCATATTTTATATAGGCCTCCTGTACTGCCTGCTGGAATATGGTATCCAGGGGAGAGGGCATAGAAAATGCCGCTTTAAAGGCGCTAAGCAGACTTGGAATATATTGTTCCACGGTTATTCCCTTTGGGGGAAGAAATGGATTGATCACAAAAGGACTTACCTTGTTTTTTCCAGGTGTAAAGATCTGCAGATCCGGAATCCGGTCAATCAATGCCCGATATTCTGTTTTTGTTGGTTCAATTGCCAGAAAAGGAATCCCTCTCCTATACATCTGCAAAAGAAGGTTCACAGAAAATGTGGTTTTTCCTGTTCCCGGCATTCCAACAATTAGCGCATGCTTTGTTAGGGTATTCTGTGCACATCCTATCCAGGTACTGCTTTGCTCACTTTCCAATAGCTGACCAAATTTTACATTATCCTTCTGCAGTACCCGTTCATCTAGATCCTGTGCTTTCTGCATAATCTCTTTTATTTTTATCCCGCTGATTTTCAGGCTTCCAAGGGGAAGCCTAAAAAAAGAGGTTGCCTCCTGAGCAAAGATAAAATACGGAAGCCGGTACAGCATTTTCATTTTGGGAGTACATTGTAATGCACGTAGAACTGTGGCATTGCGATAGCGGTTTATCAATTTCTGATTCAGATTCCATGGATAATACGGAAAGTCTCTTTTCACAGATATAGATTCTCTGTTAAGATTCACTGTCAGGTATTGCGTATTATCTTTCCCTTTTAATATACTTATCAGTTGTGCTGTAAGAGCTGCACACTGCCATGTATTTCCCATGGCAAGTATATTGTAGCGAAACATCGGCTGAGATATATTTTCATGAAGCCATTCATATTCTTTATATACTGTCCCAGACAGGGCATCTTGATAACCACTTATGGTATTTATCTGGCGCAGCATGGCATAAACTTCTTCTAAAGCGGACATCTCCTCATAATTTATCACATCTGGCAGCAGCTGGAAGGAAACCGCTCCGCCCTGCACTCGCAGCAAAGTATCCGTTAACATATGAAGCCCTGAAATGCTATGGCACAGCATTGGTCTAACAAAATAATAAGGTATTATTCCCTGTTCATGCACCCGATACTGTTCTGCTTTAACAACAGCATTTATCACTGCGTTCCCATCTGGCAGCAGATTTGTTATCTTTAATTCTTCATACTGCTTTTCCTGTATCTGAAATCCCAACGATTGAATGCGCATCAGCACATTTTCCTGAACAAACCCCAGCCGGTTTTCTAGCTCCTCCCGGCTTTCTGCTATCATACGGAGAACCAGGAAAAGATGTATCTGACCTCTCTGCTCCTCTTGGGCCTCAACAGTCCACAGGAGTTCCAACACCGTACTGCCAGGTTTACAGAACCTGTATAGCTCTGTCAACATCTGAAAGAACATGGTTTCGTTCATTTTTTGAGCTTCTTCTTCCTGCATTGCAATAGTTTCATAATCCGGTATAGAATAAATCTCATAAATTCTGCAGTCTAATAACTTTCCGTTTTTTAACTTTAACAAATTCATTGATCACACTATTCTTTCAATATACTTTCCATAATCTGCATTTTATTTTTTTCAAATTCTTCCTGAGTGATAATTCCTGTATCCAACATAATTCTTAGTTTTTTCATGCGCTTTTCAAAGTCTTCCATTGTTTCATCTTCATTAGGTTCCTGTACAAGCTTTGCTGATTCTTCTGGATTTACTGGTGAAAATTCATCCTCCAGAGGAGAAATATCCTCTGCTCCAAATCCTTCGAATCCTACACCCGGCATTGAAAATCCCTGTTCCTTTCTCTGCCCTTGCATACCAGGCGTACTGTGGAAATTCAGGCCAGGATTGGAAAAGGAGTTTTCAAGAACCGGTTCCATATTTTCACGCATCATATTTCCAAAGGCCATCACCATCGGTGCCTGTGCAAGCATGTTTGCAGGATTTTCGGATATCTGAGAATTAGAAGCGTAGATTTTCGTGATTTCTGCAATCTGTTCATCTGCCCAATTATACCCTTCCGCTTTACGACTCTGTGCCTTTCCCTGAGCCCTGATCACCTGGGCTTCGGAATCTCCCTGAGCTTCTATTTTTTTAATCTTAGATGAATAGAGTGCGCGCTGTATATCATATTGTCCCTGTTGAATGACCGCGTACTGTTCTTGAGGAATCTGGATAGCACCAATCACAAAATTATATAGTTCCACACCAATATCCAGAAATAATTGGTTTAACTGGTTTTTTACTGCTTCTGAAAAATCGGACAGACAGGTTTCCAGAATCAGAAAATCCATTTCCGGTTTTCTCATCACTTTTCCAAGATACTCTTTTACCTTCGCAGATATATTTTCCCGGAAATAACTCAAACACGTCTCTGCTCTTAATTCACTTTGTGTTCCTACAATTTTCAGCATTAAATCATAAGGATTGCGAACTTTGATTCCCACAACACCGGAGGCACCTATATCAAGCATAAGATGGTAATGCATATCCATCACTTTTGTCTGCGTCTTTGTTCCCCATTTGTAATCCAAAGCAATGGTTTTATTAATAAAAAAAACATCGCACTTAAAGGGGGAATTTCCCCCAAAAGGAAGATTGACCACTTTAGACAACAACGGAATATTCCCTGTATGTAATGTATATTTTCCGGGAAGGAAAGAGTCCAGCATCTTCCCATCTTTATATAAAATCGCCTCCTGACTTTCACGCACGATTAATTGTGACATGGTGCTAAAATCTGAATGGGGATATTTATATACCAGCACGTCACTATTTCCTTCATATTCAATCACATCAATAATCGCCATTTTTTTCTCCTCTTTTTTATTTATCTGATGTTTTTACCTTTATACAATTACTTACAACCTTTGCCTGGCTTTATACCAAATTCAATATTATTTCCAGTTGCCTACCTTCTTGAAATGCCGGTTTACCTCCTTTTTTCATAATCCTCCATAGCAACTTATAGTTTCCCTCTATTGGGGGTGTCACAAATTCTATCTGTATACCAACACACTCTCCTGGCTCAACTTTCTTTTTCATAGGAATACGTAATTCATTCTTAGCATATCCCCAGACATCTCCATTGATAGATTCACAGTAATAATCTTCCCATGTCACGGTACCGGTATTTTCAATAATCCAATTATGTTTATATAGCTTTCCTGCAATAAGTGTTGCTGGAATTGTAGGTTTTTCTTCCAAAATCTGATAATTATTTTCTTCTTTTTCATAGACCTCTCTGTCTTCTTCCAATACTGTGAAATGTAACCCCAAACCTACTTTGTTACAGAAAACAAGGTCTCCCCATCTGTTTCGCATTTTCCAGTGTAAAACATAATGCTCCAAAACATTAGGCACCCTAAAGTGAACAGTAAGCGCAACAGTATCTCCTGGATAAATTACTCCTGTCATTTCAATCCTTCTATTCTCCTCATTCAGCCAGTCTGGAGAACATACACACTCGAATCTACGATGCTCCCATGGAATTTTTCCTACATTCTTTATGACCCAGGTATGAGTAAGCCATTCATTGGGTTTATACACACTCATATCTGGTGGATATTCATATTGGAATAAGTAACTGTCTTTTTTAGCCTTTTCTTCCATACCATAAGATAGTGCATTTTCTTTACCATACAGATAGGGTATATACAACTGATTAACCTCTTCTGGAAATATTGCATAGAGAATCAAAAAAGTAAGCATATTCCCCCACTCACTTTTCAAAGTATTGCTTCCTTCGTCTATTAAATATTTCTCCAAGGCAGGAGAAAGGCTAATTTGTTCCTGTTCTACAAGTCGAAAAAAAATCTGGTTCATCAGGTGTGAAAAAAGGTCATTTTTTAGCATTAAGTAGCATTTATTTTCCATGCGGGAGATTACCATTGGATTTTGTAAAATGTAATTTTTTAATGCTGAAACATAATTTTTCTCCATTTTACAATCAGTAAAAAAGCGACTTCTCCGCGCTTTATCATTCCATAATTTTATACTGAGCCATCGTAGCTCTGTTGGGAATACCTCCTCAAAAAAATCCTTTTTTGAACGATACTTCGTTTCTTTCTTCCATACAGATAGATATTTTTGTTCTCTTCCCGGATAAAAGATTTCATAAATCCCTTTAAGATTCATTTTTTACTTCCTCTTTTTCTGTGCTACCTTTTATCGATTTTATCATCACAAGGTTGATTTTTCAGTAATATCAAGGTTGATTTTATATATATGTGTATTTTTTATCAATCCATTCCTATTCAGTCCAAAATACAATCCTAAGAGACTATTTCCGTCTGTTTATGAAATACAGGTCTCCGATATTAAAAAACGAAAATTAAAAAATATGTAATCATTTAGTCAAAACTTCCGTATTAAACGAATTATAGCAGTTTAAGTGTAATAACTTAACCTGTTGTGCTAGTTAAAATAAGAAACTCCAACAAAATGTGCTATTCTATTTATAGGGAATATAAATAAGAAAGGGGGCATCATTATGTTGAAGTTTCAAAATAATAATACCATTACTATTGCAACTTTTGAAGACTTTATTTTAACTGCATTTGTTATTATTGATGAATTATATTTTCAGTATGTTCCTGATGCTGTATCCAAAAGAAGGAATGTTTTAAATGCAAAGCTTTCCGACTCAGAGATTATTACTATCAGCATCTGTGGGGAACTGATCGGCGTTGATTCGGAAAATGCATGGTTCTCGTTTGTTAAAAAGATTTACCATCATCTATTTCCCGGAATTGGCAGCCGAAGTCGTTTTAACAGAACCCGGAGATCTCTTCTTCAAGTAACAGAATTGATACGTCAAAAACTGTTTTCTGCTTTTGCAATGCCATACAGTCGATATCTTGTGATAGACAGTTTCCCTTTGGCAGTATGCAAGTTTGGAAGAGCCCGTTATTGTCAGTCTTTTCGCAGCGATGGAGCCGATTACGGCAAGTGTCCTTCGAAAAAAGAGACCTATTTTGGCTTCAAAGTACATGCCCTGATTACTCTGGAAGGATTTATCACTTCGTTTGAAATCACTCCTGCTTCTACAGATGACAGGGAAGGACTCAGGGATCTGGCAGCAAATCATTCGGGAGTTACCATTTTAGGGGATAAAGGTTACATAGGAGAAGCCCTTACCCAAGAAATGCATTCCCAGGGGATTTGCCTGATGGCATTAAAGCGATCCAATAGTAAAAATGACTGGCCAAAAACAGTGCGGCAGTTAATCTTCCGTTTACGTCGCCGGGTTGAAACAGTATTTTCACAGTTGAGTGAACAGTTAAATGCCGAAAGGGTACTTGCCAAAAGTTTTCAGGGTCTGTGCACACGACTTACAAATAAAATACTGGGATATAATCTATGTCTGGCTCTGAATTATCTGTTGAATGTGAACTGCGAAATAGGAAAAATCAAACAGCTTATCTTTTAGCAGATAACTGTCCAGCAAAGAGTAGAAGGGGATTTTTGCCCTCTCGTAACCTACAGATACATCAAAATAAATTAGCACAACAAGTTAACTTAACAATGCAGGATAAACACAAAAACTGCTATTCTATTCATTATTAATATACTTCTGAATCTTGATGATCTTTTTCTGTATCTGAAGAATCCTCCTGAGGCTCCTGACCTTCTAACTGAGTCACCGTACAGATCCTGTCTCCCTGTACATACCGCAGAGAGATCTGATCTCCCAGATCATAGCCAACGATCTCAGGGAATTCTGTCACCGGAACATCAAAGATCTGATCCTGGCCCTCCAGGGTAATGTAAAAGTGAGAGTTGCCGTCCAGTACCGCCTGGGCCATCCGGTAGATCACCCCTTCTGCGGTGAGATCATTTTCTGAAGCTCCGTTAATTTCGATACCGCTGCTTTCCAGCAGTTCCTCATAATTTTTTTCGCATTCTTGAACCGTATCTCCAATAGCTACATTCTGATATTTCTGGACATTGACCATAGCGTATTTCTTCACTAATCCGGCCCCGTCCTTCAAGGCCATAAAATACGTAGGCTGGTCGGAAATATTCAAAAGCAGAGGGAATGCCGCCGTATACTTCAGATTCTGGACCTGGCCTTCTGCAGAGTCCATGGCTGAACGCTCCTGGGCCCCCTCGCAGGCATAATATCTGGTTTCCATCGTCCTCTGGTTCATAAGAACAAATCCCACATTGGATTTATCCCCGCTTACAGAAGTAACCCCTGTGTAGACCCACACATCGTCGTCCAAAGTCAGATAATTATACCCTTCCGTAGTCTGGAGACAGCCTTTCTGTCCCAGTACGCTGTTTAAAAATCCGTTCTGGAGCATGCCGTGATAATCGTACAATTCAATCAGCAGATCTGCGGGATAAGCCCGGTCCACCCATTTTGGACAGTCCTCGATCTTCAGATCCTGGCACTCTCCTGTCTGAGCGTTGCACAGCACCACTCTTCCTATAGTCTGTCCTCCAAAAAGTCCGATGTTAAACTTTTTCACCGGACAGATCCAGTAGGGAGTCCCTTCATCATCGATCTCAAAGCTTAACTGATCAAACATATAAGTAGGATATTTAAACCGGAGGTGCCGGTAGATATTCCGGTTAAAATATTCAGACTCGGAATATTTGATCCCCTCGTCCAGTTTTACCAGTTCTGTATTCTGGGTTGCCATATCGATGAGCACATAGGCAGGGATGCCGTCTTTCTGGTTGGTCAGCCATTTAATAGGACTTGCATATACCAGCGGGCTTATCCGGTAAGGCTGTTCTTTGTAATTGATCTGAGAGTAAAGACTGCTTACCTCAAACTGGGAAACCATGTCCACCATACTTCCCATCTTACGGTTTCCTAACAATTCTGCCGAATCTTTATCCAGAAGCGGGATCTGGTCGTAACTGATCTCCTTGATATCTTCTGCGAAATTCCTTTCCTCCGGTTCCATCAAAGCCTGATATTTCTTTGCGTTGACCACCGGCGAGGACAGCAGCGCTCCCGCTCCATAGATGAGGATGATAGCCAGCAATAGCACTAATCCGCCTTTCAGTACCTTATCAGATCTTAGCTGGTAAATGCTGGTGATTCTTTTCCGGAAACCGTAGATCACCAGAATCAGCAGCACCAGTCCCCCCAGAAAGACCCAGAATCCGCTTTCGTGGATGTTCACAGCAGGAAGTGTCACATAATAGTAGATAAAAGCCAGAAGAATGACGATCAATCCTGCTCCGATCTTCTTTTTCATAAATCTTATACCATACCTTTCTACACAGTTCTTTTTATCTGTGTTGTATCATTGTAACACTCCCCTGATAGGTTGTCATTAGATTTCTTTATAATCTCCTATTTGTTTCTCACAAAAAACCGCATGGCCAAATAGAAAGGAAGCTGTGGCATTAATCAAAATCGAGAACATTTATACATTTTATTGCTCGACAAATTCGCATAAAATG
>DWUX01000137.1 GCA_019120545.1 Candidatus Blautia stercoripullorum
GCCAGGAAGAAAATACAGTAAGGAGAAATGAGAAATGAGCAGCAGAATTGAACAAATAATTGAAGAAATCGAGGAATATGTGGAAAGCTGTAAATATCAGCCTTTATCCACTACAAAGATCATTGTAAATAAAGAAGAAATCGAAGAGCTTTTGAGAGAACTGCGTCTGAAGACGCCAGATGAGATTAAACGTTATCAGAAGATCATCAGCAATAAAGATGCCATTCTTCAGGATGCTCAGTCAAAAGCAGATAATATAATCGAAGATACCAAAAAGCAGGTCAAAGAAATGGTAAAAGAGTCAGAGGTTATGCAGCAGGCTTATGCTCAGGCAAATGAGACTATTAACAGCGCAAACCAGCAGGCTCAGGCGATTATTGACGCCGCTACAAATGACGCAAATACTCTTCGTTTAAGCGCTGTATCTTACACAGATGAACTGATGGCAAATATGAGTCAGATCGCGTCCAGTATGCTGGAAAATGCAACAGGAAAATATAATGAGTTTGTACAGGCTCTTCAGTCCTCTCTGGATGTTATCAAACAGAACAGGGCAGAGCTGGCTCCTCAGTTGTCCCAGGGAGCGCCTGCTCCTGACACACAGGATGCGGAGCCGGTCCAGGAACAGCCGGCTGCAGAAGAATCTTATCAGCATCAGGATGATGAAGATGAAAGTGCTGCATATGACGATGTATATGATGATGACTATGATGATTTAGACGATGATTTCGATGATTTTGATGAATAAGGTTCCGAGGATCAAAGTCAGGAAAAAAGAACAGCATTTTCCTTTCAGATAAGGAGTTAGAGGCAGATCTGTGTCATTAAGCATAGACTTTGTCTGGAAGATGATACATAATCCTCCAAAGGCAGTAAAAGCCAGGGTGAGAGGATAGGAAAGAGAAAGCTTCCAGTTTCTTTCTGTTATAGCCATTGTTCCGGTGGTGATCTCAGTAAAACCAAGGAGAAGACATTTCAGATCGGGAGGAGGATAAGGAAGCATTTTCAGGATTCCCTGAAATAGAGAAAAGAGGATGATATATCCTCCCAGCTTAGTGATAGAGACAAAACTGTTCATAATAGAGGCATCTAATGCTTCTCCGAGAGAGAAGACAGAGGATGTCTCTTTTCTATTTGATGTTTCCTGAAAATCTAAATCAGAAGGATAGAGTCTGCGGAAAAGCAGAGAAGATAAAAAGCTGGAAAAATATAGGAGTATGTAAGATGGAAGTATGAGCTGCTTATTGTGGAGAAGTCCGGCGCAAAGATAAGAAGAGAGAAAAGCAGGTCCCGGGTGACTGGAGAATGAAAGAAGATAGCAGGCTTCCTGACGGGAAATCCGGCGGCATTGATACAGATCGGCAGCAGTTTTGGCTCCCATAGGGTAGCCACAGAAAATTCCCATAAGGAGGCCATATCCGCCCATTGGAGAGAGATGGAAGACAGATTTCCAGTAGCCTTTGGTGAAGGACAGGACTTTTTCAATAAATCCGGCTTTCATAAGAATTCCGGAAAGGATCATAAAAGGGAGCATAGAGGGCAGAAGGGTATAAAACCAGAGCATAAGTCCTGATTTTGCACTTTCTGCGGATTCTTCAGGGAAAAGAAGAAGAAAAAGAAGAAAACAAATAAAAAAGCTATATTCAAAGAATCGTTTCATTTTGTACATCCTCTCTGCCTTTAGTTAAATATATGAGAAAAGTCCCTTTTCATGACAGAGAAAATGGAGGCTTGCCAATTCTTAAGGAATGTGTAAGAATAGGGATGTGAATCAGAAAGACAGGAGGTAGGAAGATGTCAGTTTTAAAAAATTTGCAGCCGGAACGGGTGTTTTATTATTTCGAGGAGATCACAAAGATCCCTCATGGTTCAGGAAATACAAAGCAGATCAGCGATTATCTGGCTGGATTTGCCAGAGAGCATGGTCTGAAATATATACAGGACGCCAGCAATAATATTATAATTTTTAAAGAAGCGTCCCAGGGCTATGAAAAGGCCCCCTGTGTGATCCTTCAGGGACATATGGATATGGTTTGCGAGAAAAAACCAGAAAGCAGTCATGATTTTACAAAAGATCCCCTTGAGCTTCAGGTGGACAGAGATTATATATCTGCAAAAGACACTACCCTGGGAGGAGATGATGGTATTGCAGTAGCATATGCTCTTGCTATACTGGAGGATAAAGATCTTCCTCATCCGGCTTTAGAGGTATTGATTACAGTAGATGAAGAAATCGGACTTTTAGGCGCGGCCGCTGTTGATACTTCTCCGTTAAATGGCAGATATCTGATTAATCTGGATTCCGAAGAGGAAGGTTATTTATGGGTAGGCTGCGCCGGAGGACTTACCGCTCAGACCAGAATCCCAGTAAAATATCAGGAAGCCGCCGGCATAAAATATCAGGTTACGGTTTCCGGACTGACTGGCGGCCATTCAGGTTCTGAAATTGATAAAAACAGAGCAAATGCCGTATTGGTTCTGGGACGTTTCCTTTTTGAGGCGAGAGAACAGGGAGAGTACGCCCTTGCAGAAATAGAAGGCGGTCAGAAAGATAATGCCATACCAAGAACTGCCCGGGCTCTTCTTGTAGCCGGCAGTGAGATGGAATCCGGACTGCAGGAGTTTGCGCGTAAATTTACAGAAAATCTGAGAAAAGAATATGCAGGCAGCGACGAAGGAATCACAGTGACTGTAGAGACACAGGGAGAAGGCAGGGAACCGGTTCTTCATCCTGTAAGCCAGGAAAAAGTAGTGTTCTTTTTGCTGCATTATCCCAACGGGATACAGAAGATGTGCGGTTATATGGAAGGGCTGGTAGAAACTTCCTGTAACTTAGGCATCATTCGGATGACAGCAGAAGCTTTTCTGACCTCAGCCAGTGTGCGCAGCTCTGTTGCAACAGAGAAGAAAGCCCTGGCGGATAAGATCGCATATCTGACGGAGTTTTTAGGAGGAGAGTATAAGGCTGAAGGAGACTATCCTTCCTGGGAGTATAAACAAGATTCCAAACTTCGTCCTTATATGGTAGATATTTATGAGAAGCTGTTCCATGTCAGACCGGAAGTGAAGGTGATCCATGCAGGACTGGAATGCGGACTTTTCTATGAAAAGATTCCGGGACTGGACTGCGTATCTCTGGGACCGGATATGAAAGACATTCATACCACAGAGGAAAAGCTTTCCATTTCTTCTGTACAGAAAGTGTGGGAATATCTTCTGGAAGTTTTGAAAAATATGAAGGAATAATGTCATAAATACCTCTGTCTGTGCATAAAATGATACACTGGTAAGGAACTGCTGCCGCCGGGTGTCATCTTTGGCGGACGGAGGTATTTTTATGGGAAAATGGGTGCTGATTTTATGGCTGCTTATATTTGCCGATGCACAGCTTTCAGGGTATCTTCAAGATGAAACTTCTCTTTTAGAGCTGCAAAGAGCCGGAATACCAGAAGAACCTTTTCTGGAAGCAGGAATCGGTCGGGAGGAGTCTCTTCTTTATCTGGCGTTTTGGAAAGATCTTGTCTGGTTTCCTTTGGCAGGCCCTTTTCATGGAACTCAGGAAGAGTTTTTCTTTGAGAACAGCTGGCATGATCAGAGAAGCTATGGAGGAGAAAGGCTTCACGAAGGCTGCGATATTTTCGGGAGCAGAAGTATCAGCGGCTATTATCCTGTAATAAGCATCACAGATGGAAGAGTAGAGCAGATTGGCTGGCTTCCTTTGGGAGGCTGGAGGATCGGCATCCGCAGCCAGGGAGGCGGATATTTTTACTATGCCCATCTTTCTTCTTATGGGAAGAATTTTGGAGAGGGAGATCAGGTAAAGGCAGGGGAAGTACTGGGGTTTATGGGGGACAGTGGGTATGGACCCCAGGGAACCACAGGACAGTTTCCTCCTCATCTTCATCTTGGAATTTATGTAAGGACCGAAGAAGAGGAAGAGCATGCGTTGAATCCATTTCCGGTGCTGCAGTTCTTACAGGAAAAGCAGAAAAATTTTTCCTATTAAAAAGGGAAAAAATATGCTATACTTTAAAGATATATTAAGGAGTAATGTGTTATGGAAATACGTTTATGGCGTGAACTGCTGATTCCTTACGAACTTGCGGTGAAGGAACTAGTCATGAAGTTTAATCATCTGAAGAAGGAACATCAGGAAAGGGACCTGTATTCTCCCATAGAGGAGGTGACAGGGAGAGTTAAATCGATTAACAGTATTTTGGAAAAAATGCAGAGGAAAAATATATCCTGGGAGGAACTGGAGGAAAAAGTAGAAGATATTGCAGGCGTGCGGATCATCTGCCAGTTTTATGAGGATATTGAAAAAGTGGCGGATTTGATCCAGAAACGCAGCGATATGAAGGTTTTGGAAATCAAGGATTATTTGACCCATATGAAAGAGAGCGGATACAGAAGCTATCATATGATTATTTCCTATGCTGCAGAGACCCTGGATGGAAAAAAAGAAATCCGGGCAGAGATCCAGATACGGACTTTGGCTATGAATTTTTGGGCGACTATTGAACACTCTCTTCAATATAAGTATAAGGGAAACATGCCTCCTCATCTGACAGAACGTTTGACAAATGCGGCGAATTCCATTATCCAGCTGGATACGGAAATGTCTTCTGTGCGCAGTGAGGTTATGGATGCTCAGAATTCTATGCTTCATCAGTCGAATCTGGTGGCTGATATTTTAAATAATATTGAGAATCTGTACCACTATTCCAATAAAAGAGAAGTGGCAAAGATCCAGGACGAATTTTATAGGATTTACAAAAGAAAAGATATTCAGCAGCTGGAGCGGTTCCATAGAGAACTGGATATTATTGCAGAAGGGTATCAGGCTCAGGCGCTGACGTTTGATGAGATTGAGGGAAGCTGGCAGAGATGATAGAATTACCAAGAGCATTCAAAGAAGAGATGAAAGCGCTTCTGGGAGAGGAATATCCGGCATATCTTTCTACTTATGAAAGACCGGTGCGTCAGGGATTTCGTCTGAATTCCAGAAAGCTGACAAAAGAGAAGTGGGAGTCTATAGACCCTTTTGGGGGAGAGAGGGTTCCCTGGACAGAAAACGGATATTATATTGAAAATGAATGGGGGAAGGAGAAGGGCATCAGCCCTTCCAGACACCCCTATTATTATGCAGGGCTTTATTACATACAGGAACCCAGCGCAATGACTCCGGCCAGCCGTCTGCCCATAGAACCGGGAGAAAGAGTGCTGGATCTTTGTGCGGCGCCGGGCGGCAAAGCCACAGAACTGGGAAGCAGGCTTTCGGGGAAAGGATTTCTGGTGGCTAACGATATCAGCAGCAGCAGGGCAAAAGCATTATTGAAAAATCTGGAAATGACAGGTCTGACAAATTATTATGTGACCAGTGAAGATCCGGAAAAACTGAGAGAAAAATTTCCTGGATTTTTTCATAAGATTTTGATCGATGCCCCCTGTTCAGGCGAGGGAATGTTTCATAAAGAGCCTCAGATGGCCGGGTACTGGGAGGAAAAGCCCCCTGCTTATTATTCAGAGATTCAGAAGAACCTCATCCTTCAGGGGGCGGATATGTTAAGACCGGGAGGTATGCTGTTGTATTCTACCTGTACATTTTCAAAGGAAGAGAATGAAGAGGTGATTGCCTTTCTTTTAAAAGCGCGTCCGGATATGGAGACAATTCAGCCTCTGCCTTATAAAGATTTCGTATCGGGTTTTTCTTTAGAAGGAGAATCGGAAGAAATCAATAGGCAGCTTCAAAAGTGCATCCGCCTCTTTCCTCATAAGATTTCCGGAGAAGGACATTTTGCGGCTCTGCTGAGAAAAAAAGGAGAAGAAAAACAGGAAACGCCGGCAAAAGAAAAAAGCGCTGTTCTTCCTGTGGAAGTCCAGGATTTTCTGAAAATGGTATCCATGGATTTTTCCCGTGGATTTTTTAAGACGGAAGGCGAGCGGATTTTCTTTCTTCCGGAAGGAGGAAAACTGCCCAGACTTCGTTATCTCCGGACAGGTCTGTATCTGGGAGATGTAAAAAAGAAACGGTTTGAGCCAAGCCAGGCTTTTGCCATGGCTCTTTCACCGGATACTTTTGACTCCTGTATTAATCTGTCAGCAGAGGATATGAGGACTGTTAAGTATTTAAAAGGGGAAACTATTGAGGTAGGGGATCTTCTTTCAGCCAGGGACAAGGGCTGGCAGCTGGTCTGTGTAGACGGCTTTGCTCTGGGATTCGGAAAGCTGAACCAGGGAATCCTGAAAAATAAATATTATGCGGGCTGGAGGCTGATGTAATGGGAAAGATCAGATTGGACAAGTTCCTGGCAGACATGGGCCTGGGAACCAGAAGCGAAGTAAAAAAAGAAATTCATAAAGGACAGGTGAGAGTAAACGGAATTCCAGAAAAATCTCCGGAATATAAACTGGATATCCAGAAAGACCTGGTAGAGATAAATGGCCGTCAGATTTCTTATGCACAGCAGGAATATTATATGCTGAACAAACCAGCCGGAGTGGTATCTGCCACTGAAGATAAAAGAGATACGACCGTTCTGGATCTTATACAGGAAAAACAGAGAAAGGACCTTTTTCCGGTAGGCAGACTGGATAAAGATACGGAAGGGCTTTTGCTTATTACCAACGATGGTTCTCTGGCTCATCAGCTGCTGTCGCCTAAAAAACATGTAAAAAAGACATACTTTGTCAGAGTAGAAAAGCCTGTATCCCCGGAAGATGTGAAAATGCTGGAGGATGGATTGGATATAGGAGAGGAGAAAAAAACTCTGCCTGCGGAGATTTCCCACCTGTCTCCGGGGAAAACCAGTCTTTGCCTTACCATAAAGGAGGGAAAATTTCATCAGATAAAGCGGATGTTCCAGGCCGTAGACAATAAGGTCCTGTATTTAAAAAGACTTTCAATGGGAAGCCTGATGCTGGATGAAAATCTGGCTCCCGGGGAATACAGACCTTTGACCGAAGAAGAAATTGAGAGGTTAAAAGAACATGCTGGAAAACAGAAAAGCAGTAATATTTGATCTGGATGGGACTTTAGTAGATTCTATGTGGATGTGGAGAGAAATTGATATAGAATTTCTTTCTGGAAAAGGGATCGTGATTCCTGAGGATATCCAGGATTTTCAGGATGAGCTGGAAGGCATGGGATTTACGGAGACTGCGGTTTTTTTTAAAAAACGTTTTCGCATTCCGGATTCTATAGAAGATATAAAAAACACCTGGATTTTAATGGCTGAGGATAAATATTCTACTCAGGTGCCTTTAAAACCGGGAGCCGGAGAACTGCTGGACATGCTGAAAAAACGAAATTTTCAGATCGGGATCAGTTCCAGCAATAGTACAGAACTGATAAGGACAGTTTTAAAGGCACATGAAATTGAAGATTATTTTGGATGTATTACCACCTGCTGCCAGGTACCGGCAGGAAAGCCGGCGCCGGATGTTTATCTGGAAACGGCAAAAGGCCTGGGCATTGCCCCGGAAGACTGTCTGGTATTTGAAGATGTGCCTATGGGAATTCTGGCTGGAAAGAGAGCGGGGATGAAGGTCTGCGCTGTAGATGATAAGTTCAGCCGGAATCAGGAAAAAGAAAAGAGAAAGCTGGCGGACTGGTATATCCAGGATTATTATGAAGTTTTAAGGGAGTGCCTATGAACAAAGATTTTCTGCCGGTGACAAGGGAAGAGATGGAAGAAAAAGGGATTTTTCAGCCGGATTTCGTCTATATTTCCGGAGATGCCTATGTGGACCATCCTTCTTTTGGAGCGGCTATCATTACAAGACTATTAGAAAGCCAGGGGTATTCTGTGGGGGTCATCCCTCAGCCGGACTGGAAAAAGAAGGAGAGTATCGCTCTTTTTGGGGAACCCAGGCTGGCTTTTTTGGTTTCTGGAGGAAATATGGATTCTATGGTGAATCACTATACGGTTTCCAGAAAACACAGAAAGACAGATGCTTATTCTCCCGGAGGGAAAATGGGCCTTAGACCAGATCGGGCAGTGACTGTTTACAGCAACTTGATCAGACAGACTTATAAGCATACCCCTATTATCCTGGGAGGAATAGAAGCTTCCCTAAGAAGGATGGCACACTATGATTATTGGGCGGATACTATGAAACATTCAGTGCTTTTGGACTCCGGAGCGGATATGATCTCCTATGGGATGGGAGAAAAAAGTATCCTGAAAATTGCGGAAGCGCTGGATATGGGGATACCGGTGAATCATATTACCAATATTCCAGGAACCGTGTATAAAACAAAAGAGCCTCCAAAGAAAGGAATTCTCCTCCCTTCCTATGAACAGGTTTCCAGTGATAAAAGATTGTATGCAGAGAGTTTTCGGATACAATATGAAAATACAGATCCCTTTACGGGAAAGGCGCTGATCGAATCTTATGGAGGAAAAGGCTATATTGTTCAGAACCCGCCGTCAAAACCACTGAGCCAGAAGGAGATGGATAAGGTTTATGATCTTCCTTACGCAGGTACTTATCATCCTATGTACGAAAAGGAAGGAAAGATTCCTGCCATCGAAGAGATACGGTTCAGTATTACCAGCAACCGGGGGTGCTTTGGCGGTTGTAATTTCTGTGCCTTAGCTTTTCATCAGGGAAGGATCGTACAGACCAGAAGCCATGAATCCATACTGGAGGAGGCTGTAAGATTTACCAAAGAACCGGATTTCAAAGGATATATCCATGATGTGGGCGGGCCTACGGCTGATTTCCGCCATCCGTCCTGTAAGAAGCAGCTGACAAAAGGAGTCTGCAAGAATCGGCAGTGTCTTTTTCCAGAACCCTGCAGAAATCTGGAAGCAGACCATAAGGATTATCTGGAGCTTCTCAGGAAGCTTAGGAAACTTCCAGGGGTAAAGAAGGTATTTATCCGTTCGGGGATCCGTTTTGATTATGTGAATGAAGACCCTTCTCAGGAATTCTTAGATGAACTGGTCCGGTTTCATATAAGCGGACAGCTGAGGGTGGCTCCGGAACATGTTTCTGATCAGGTTCTGTACTATATGGGCAAACCCAGACACCGGGCATATGAGGAATTTGTCAGGAAATTTTATAAGGTTAATGAAAAATATGGGATGAAGCAGTATGCAGTGCCCTATCTTATGTCTTCCCATCCGGGCTGTACTATGAAAGAGGCGGTAAAGCTGGCCGAATATGTAAGAGATATGGGCTTTATGCCGGAACAGGTCCAGGATTTTTATCCTACTCCTTCTACAATGTCTACCTGTATGTATTATACAGGGATCGATCCGAGAACCGGAGAGAAGGTCTATGTGCCGAGAGATCCAAAAGAAAAAGCTATGCAGAGGGCTCTTCTGCAATACAGAAAGCCGGAAAACTATGAATTGGTCCGGGAGGCTTTGGAAAAAGCCGGAAGAACAGATCTTATCGGCTTTGGCAGAAAGTGTCTGATTTCTCCTAAAAAAGGAGAAAGACCTGGGGACAGCAGCAGAAACCATACAGGCAGAGCCGGAAAAACTGCCGGGGGAAAGAAAAAGACTATTCGGAATGTACACAGGAAAAAGACAAAAGGGTAAGGTTGTGATAGGATGAAAATAGCAGTGGTTACAGGAGCATCTTCTGGAATGGGGAGAGAATTTGTCCGGCAGCTGGGGAAAAAGTATCCATGGCTGGATGAAATCTGGGCCATTGCCCGAAGAGAAGAGGAGCTGGACCTGCTGAAGAAAGAAGTGCCGGAGGTTTTTGTCCGTCCTCTGTCTCTGGATATTTCCAGAGAGGAAGAAAGACATAAACTGGATTCCTGTTTAAATAGCAAAAAGCCGGAGATCCTGTTTCTGGTGAATGGCGCAGGAATGGGGATACAGAAACTATTCAGCCGGATCCCTCCTGAGAAAGCTGCCTCCATGACAGAGCTGAACTGCACGGCTCTTACAGAGATCACCGGGATCTGCCTTCCCTATTGCAGGAAAGGTTCCAGGATCTTTATGCTGGCCAGTGCCGCAGCCTTTATCCCGCAGCCTGGCTTCGGGGTGTACGCGGCTTCCAAAGCTTATGTGGTAAGCTTTTCCAGATCCCTGAACCGGGAATTGAAACCCCGGAAAATCCAGGTCACTGCCATATGTCCCGGGCCTGTTGATACTCCTTTTCTTGAAAAGATGGGGGGAAGGGATCAAATGCCGGGCTATAAGAAATTATTTATCGCTAACCCGGAAGCAGTGGTGAGAAAAGCTGTAAAAGACGGAGAAAAAGGAAAAGAAATGTCAGTTCCCGGCTTTTTTATAAAAGCTCTGAGAGCAGGCTGCAAGGCGATCCCTCACAGCCTGATACTGAAATTTATGGAGGTAAAGACCGATTCATGAATAAAACGACAAAGAAAAAAATCCGAAAGGGAGATTTTGGATATATCAAGGTACAGCGGAAAAAGAGAGTCCTCTATACCATTCTGGCTTTTATTGCTCCGCTTGTGGTATTTTTTACAGGATTATATATTAACAGGACCAGGAATACAGTATTTACAGTAGTAGCTGTGGTGGCCTGTCTTCCTGCCTGCAAATTTGCAGTGGATATGATCATGATGTTTCTGCAGAAACCTATGGATGAGGGAGACTACCAGGAGATAGAAAAACATAAGCATGGCCTTACCTGTGCGTATGAGCTGGTTATTTCTGCTTATGAGAAACAGTCTTTTATAGATTCCCTGACAGTCTGCGGCAATAATGTGGTAGGATATACAAGCAGGGAGAAAACGGATACGGCTTTTGTTGAGAAACATATTCAGAATATTTTGCGGCAGAATGGATTTTATGTTACGGTGAAGATTTTCCGGAGACTTTCGGATTATACTGCCCGTCTGGAGTCCATGTGGGAGCACAGGGAGGCGCTGGAAAAGGATATTAAATATCGTCCGGATCCGTCAGCCCCTGATATGACCAGAAATGAGAAGATCATGTCGGTGCTCTATGCCATTTCTCTCTAGGAGGACCTATGAAGCAGATTATTGTAAAAGAGGGAGAAAGCGGTCAGCGCCTGGATAAATATCTGGGAAAATATTTGCAAGAGGCGCCCAAAAGCTTTCTCTACAAAATGATGAGAAAAAAGAATATCACTTTGAATGGGAAAAAGGCTCAGGGAAACGAAATACTAAAAGCAGAGGATGAAATCCGGCTGTTTCTGGCTCCTGAGACCATTGAAAAATTTCAGGGGGAAGAGAAGAAGGGTGTTTACAGAAAATTAGATATTCCTTATGAGGATGACCAGGTGCTTTTTGTCAATAAGCCGGCAGGGATGCTTTCTCAGAAAGCTTCCCGGGAGGATATTTCTCTGGTAGAATATATTGCAGGCTATCTTCAGAATAAAGAAGGCGCGGAAAAGGATATGAGCGGCGGATTCCGTCCCGGAGTCTGCAACCGGCTGGACAGAAATACCAGCGGACTGGTAGCAGCAGGAAAGACGGTAAGGGGGCTTCAGGCTTTGTCAGAATGCTTCAAAAACAGAAGTATGCATAAGTATTATTTGGCATTGGTGAAGGGCAGGGTGAAAAAACCTGCCCATATCTGCGGCTTCCTGAAAAAAGATGAGAAAAAAAACAAGGTGGAGATATGGGACAGGGAGGTCCCGGGAAGCCTTTACATAGAAACCAGATATAAGCCTCTGGAAATTTCCGGAAAAGGAGATACCCTTCTGGAAGTAGAGCTTATCACCGGACGGTCTCATCAGATACGGAGCCATCTTGCATCCATCGGACATCCTTTGATCGGAGACCGAAAATATGGAGAGCATAAATATAATAGCAGATTTGAAAGGGAATACGCTGTAAAAAATCAGCTTCTTCATGCCTGGAAGCTGGTTTTTCCTAAGGAAGAAGGAGTGCTGGAAGGTCTGTCTGAACGAATTGTTACAGCAGAACTGCCGGAAATATTTCAGAAAGTACTCAGAGGGGAAGGATTTTCTGAAAGGGTGTACAGTGAGAATAAGGGAGATGCTGAATCATGAATAAAAAATCCATTGGAAAAGAACTTCTGGAATATTTAAAAATGATCATTTTCGTGGTGATTTTTGTGGTGGTAGTAAATAACTTTTTGATCATTAACGCAAAAATCCCTTCTGAATCCATGGAAAACACAATAATGACCGGAGACAGGATATTCGGAAACCGGCTGGCTTATGTACTGGGAGACCCGGAAAGATATGACATTGTTATTTTCCGATATCCGGATGATGAGAGTCAGCTGTTTATTAAAAGAGTCATTGGCCTCCCGGGAGAAACTGTGGAAATCATAGACGGAAAGGTTTATATAGATGGCTCAGACACTCCTCTGGACGACAGTTTTACCCCTGAAATTCCTACGGGAAGTTATGGACCTTATACAGTTCCTGAAGGATGTTATTTTATGCTTGGCGATAACAGAAATAATTCAAAGGATTCCCGGTTTTGGCAGAATCCTTATGTGGAGAAAGACAAGATCCTGGGAAAAGCCGTGTTAAAATATTTTCCTGGCTTTAAAATACTGGAGTAAGGAGGCAGGAAAATGGCAACTTGGAATTCCAGAGGCCTGCGAGGCTCTACATTGGAGGAGTTTATCAATCATACCTGTGAACTATACCGGGAAAAAAAACTGGCGCTGATCCAGAAGGTTCCCACTCCGATCACCCCTGTACAGATCGATCAAAAAAGCAGGCATATTACCCTGGCCTATTTTGAAAAAAAAAGTACGGTGGACTATATCGGGGCTGTTCAGGGAATACCGGTATGTTTTGATGCAAAGGAGTGCAATACAGATGTATTTCCTCTTCAGAATATCCATCAGCATCAGGTAACCTTTATGAAGGATTTTGAAGAGCAGCAAGGGCTGGCTTTTCTGATCCTGTACTTTTCCCACAGAGACGAGATTTATTATCTGCCCTTCCGGCAGATGTTTAGTTTCTGGGAGAGAGGACAGAAGGGAGGTCCCCGGCATTTTAAATATCAGGAGCTGGATCCGGGATGGTTCCTTCAAAGAAAGGGAAATATTCTTGTGCCCTTTTTGGACGGGATCCAGATGGATCTGGATTCCAGAGAATAAAAACCTTAGAGTATATACTGGATCAGGTGATCTTTGGAACAAGCGAGAAAATCAGAGAACTCATGGAGGAGAGAAAGGTGACGGCAGAAGATATTGCCAGAGAAGTTTCTGTCCCTTTTCAGATCATTGCAGTCTAGAAAGGAAGGCTTTCAGGCAGCTTTTTCAGGCCGCCTGAAGATAAGGAACTTTATTTTAGATAAAATGAAAGCAGGAAAGGGTATTATTTGGGGGGATCTTTTCGAGGATTTTCCCTCTGATATTGTTTCCGGTAGTCTGTAGGAAGGATTTCCATAACATTTTTAAAAGCATTAGTAAATTTGCTCTGACTTTCGTATCCTACGGAACGGGCGATCCAGGAGATGCTTTCCTGGGAATTTCTCAGCATAGCCGCTGCCTGGCGGATACGGTATTCTTTCATATAGGAGGCAATGGGAAGGCCGTAAACAGATTTGAAAATGCTTTTCAGAGCGGAACTGTTGATCCTGTATTTTTTCGATAATTCTTCAATAGTAAAACGCTCTGTCAGATTTTCAGTAATCAGGCTGTGGACGGATTTGATGATCTCCACCTGATCTGAATAATAAGGATCGGCGGCTTTTCCATCAAAAGGATCCTCCATATAAAGAAATAAAAGGAGCTCCTGGCATTTTAGTTTCAGATAGGGAATCTTCATTTCCTGGGGAAGATCGTAGAGCTCTGAAAAAATATGTTCTACTCTCTTATTGGCGGGAAAAGAAAAGATTTCCCGGGAAGCGCCGAATTTATGGAACAGAAGCCCTTCCTTAAGCCCTGCTTCATTGAGAGGAGACGGAAGGTGGTTTTTCAGGGTCTCTAGATCTGCAGATACAATGATCCCTTCATAGTAGCCCAGGGGAAAAGTGATTGCTGTTACGGCTTCTTTGCAGGCATCTCTGGAATGAACAGCCAGATCTCCTCTGCCCATATAAAGACTTTGGCCGTTTGCCATGTTCCAGCCGATCCTGCCCAGATGGCAGTGGTCGATTTTCAGGACAGAAGGGCGGTGACGGTGATGAAAGGCAAGCTTATGTCCAAGAAAACAGGCAAAAGTGATGCTTATGCCTGTATACAGATCATAATGCTCCAGAAGCAGCTTTGAATCTTCAACATCAGACAGAAGAAAAAGTTTTTCTTCCGCCTTCCCGGTCTGGGAAGAATAGAAATTGAGGCGGGCTTTTCCAGGTTCGATATCTTTCAGTTTTGCTTTTATTTGACATAAGATTTCTTTTTCCATACAGAGAAACTCCTTCAGCCTTTTTCTGAGCTTTCAGGGCAGGTGATCTTTCCAAGCTTTTCTATGGTGTGATGAAGAACTTGAGCCAGTTCCGTGTCTGCTGTGCGGTAATACATTTCTTTTCCTTCCCGCCGGCTGACGATCAGGCCGCTGCTTTTCAGCAGTTTCAGATGATGAGAGACGGCCGGGCTGCTCATGTTTACCAATGCCGCAATATTCAATACGCATTCCTCGCAGTGGCAGAGAAGCCAGAAAATCCGGAGCCGGCTGGGATCTCCCAGCTGTTTCATGGCCTCAGAGACTCCTGCGATTTCGTTTTCTGTAGGCATATGTTCTGCAACCTCTTTTTCATTATTCCCATGATCATGGGGTAAAATCTGATCTTTCATAGTAATCCCTCACAAATATTAATTATTCCGTTTGGAAGTAGTTTTAGCCCGAATGGAAATAGGCCTCTTTTTCCTCTTGACTTATTATACAATCGGAAGTAAAGTATAGTCAACAATTAAAAGATTGTTTAATTAAACAAGCGATTAAATATAAGCGGAGAGGAGATTATTAAAATGAAAAAAACTTATAAAATTGATGTGGATTGTGCTAATTGTGCCAATAAGATGGAGGATGCGGCCAAAAAGACTGCCGGAGTGAAGGATGCTACGGTAAACTTTATGACTCTGAAAATGCAGGTGGAATTTGAGGAGGGACATGAGCCAAAGGCAGTTATGGAAGAAGTGTTGAAAAACTGTAAAAAAGTAGAAGATGACTGTGAGATTTTTATATAAGTAATACAAGAAAGAGAGTGGCCCTATGAATAAGAAACAGAGAAAAATGTTAATCAGAATTATAGCGGCGGCTGCTCTGATGATCGGCCTGAGCTTCCTTCCTGTTGAAGGTTGGCTCAGGTTCCTTCTTTATCTGGTTCCTTACTTTATCATCGGCTATGATATTCTTCGGAAGGCCTTTAAAGGAATCAGAAACAGGCAGCCTTTTGACGAAAGTCTTTTAATGTCCATTGCTACAATCGGCGCTATTGCTATTGCTGTCTGCGATGACGGAGATTATACAGAAGCTATTGCCGTAATGCTTTTTTACCAGATCGGTGAATGGTTTCAGAGCTACGCGGTGGGAAAAAGCAGAAGAAACATCAGCGATCTGATGGATATCCGCCCCGATTATGCCAATATAGAACGGGATGGAAAACTGGAGCAGGTGGATCCTGACGAGGTAGAGATCGGTTCCGTGATCCTGGTCCAGCCAGGAGAAAAAGTGCCTATTGACGGCATAATCCTGGAGGGAAGCTCTACTTTGAATACCAGCGCACTTACCGGTGAAAGCCTTCCAAGAGACGCTGAACCGGGAGATGAGATCATCAGCGGCTGCATAAATATGACAGGAGTTTTGAAGATAAAGACTACCAGAGAATTTGGAGAGTCTACAGTCTCGAAAATCCTGGATCTGGTAGAAAATGCCAGCTCCAGAAAGTCCAGATCTGAGGACTTTATTACAAAGTTTGCAAGAATTTATACTCCGGCAGTGGTATATAGTGCTGTTGCTTTGGCAATCCTTCCTCCCCTGGTCCGTATGATCGGACTGGGACTGGGCCCTGACTGGGGGACCTGGGTATACCGGGCTCTGACTTTTCTGGTGATCAGTTGTCCCTGCGCATTGGTGATCAGCATACCTTTAAGCTTTTTTGCAGGGATAGGAGGGGCGAGTAAAGAAGGCGTCCTTGTGAAAGGATCCAACTATCTGGAAAGTCTTTCTCAGACAAAATGTATTGTCTTTGATAAAACCGGAACGCTGACCCAGGGAGTCTTTGAAGTAAATGGAATCCATCATGCTTCCATAGAAGAAGAAAAACTTCTGGAATATGCGGCTCTGGCAGAAAGCGCTTCCTCCCATCCTATCAGCAAAAGTCTCCAGAAAGCATATGGAAAAGAAATTGACCGGACACGGGTGACAGAGATCAGAGAAATCAGTGGAGAAGGCGTTACAGCTTTGGTGGATAAAGTGTCTGTTGCCGCGGGAAATGAAAAACTGATGAAACGGCTGGGCATAAATCCGGTTTCCTGCCATCACACAGGAACTATCATCCATTTATCTATAGATAAAAAATATGCAGGTCATATTGTGATCTCCGATATTGTAAAACCACATGCAAAGGAAGCTGTGGAGGCAGTTAAGAAAGCAGGAGTGGAGGAAACGGTCATGCTCACGGGAGATGACCGGAGAGTGGCGGAAAATGTAGCTTCTTCCCTGGGAATTGATAAGGTATACGCAGAACTTCTTCCAGGGGACAAGGTAGAAAAAGTAGAGCAGATTTTAAAAGAAAGAAATGGAAGAGGAAAGGTTGCCTTTGTGGGAGATGGGATCAATGACGCACCGGTCCTGTCCAGAGCGGATATTGGAATCGCTATGGGCGCCATGGGTTCAGACGCGGCTATTGAAGCGGCAGATGTGGTACTGATGGACGATGATCCTCTGAAGATCGCAAAAGCAATCAAGATTTCCAGAAAATGCCTGAGAATTGTTTACGAAAACATTTGGTTTGCCATTGGAATTAAGATCATCTGCCTTCTTTTAGGGGCCGTAGGTATTGCTAATATGTGGCTGGCTATTTTTGCAGATGTAGGAGTTATGATCCTGGCGGTATTGAATGCTATTAGAGCGTTGTTTGTTAAAAAGTTATAATGTATTTTTTTCCATACAAAGAAATTGACATCTAAATCTGTTTATGTTAGACTGGTCTAGGACTAAAAAGTGAATTTTTTAACAAAATGTAAAATGTAGCGAAAATGCTGCAGAGGGACAATTTTATGAAAAAACATAAACAGATGCTGATTTCCTTTTTGTTTATGCTTTTATTTGTCCAGAGTGCTATGTATTTCAGCGGTTTTCAGCTGCCGGTGAAGCCGCAGAACAATATGTGTCAGACCGTTTGTCCTTCCAGGGAGGAAGATAAGAGCGTATCTTTGACAGTATTTACAGCTGCCCGAGATATACAGCTGCCCTGGATCAAGGAAAAACGGGGGAATCCTTTTCTGACAGATTTTACTCAGAATTTTTCTTACGAAGAAAATTTCGCAGAGGAAAGAAGCTTTTGGGGAGGAAAGGTCTGGCTATGTTTTTGCAGACAGGCAAAGCAGGTTTTGCCGGATGCTCTGCGAGCGCCCCCTGCCGCAGAGTATGTATTATAATTTCAATATAAGCAAAATACAAGCAATTAAGGAGTGCGGTCATGAACAATTCAGGAAAAAATAAAATTGTAGTAGTAGGAGCAGGAAATGTAGGAGAGGCTATTGCCTACACCCTTATGGTGAGAAAACAGGCTACAGATGTAGTTATGGTTGATTTAAATGAGGCCAGGGCAAAGGGTGCAGCTCTGGATGTTTTCCACGGAGCAGGTTTTCACTGTCCAGTAAGAGTAAAACAGGGAGGATATGAAGAATGCGCTGATGCGGACATTATTATTGTAACGGCCGGTATTGCAAGAAAACCGGGACAGACACGTTTGGAACTGGCCAAAACCAATGTTTCCATAATTAAAAGCGTTACAGAAAGCATTATGGAGTATGCTAAGAATCCGCTGATCATTGTGGTTTCTAATCCTGCTGATATTTTAACAATGGAAGTGCAGAGCGTATCCGGACTTCCTGCACAGAGAGTTATCGGAAGCGGAACATCTTTGGATACTGCCAGATTCAGATGCAATATCAGCGAGCCTCTGGGAGCAGACGTAGAAGATGTTCAGGCCTATATTTTAGGCGAGCATGGAGACAGCCAGGTGCCTGTATGGAGTTCTGCTACGATTGCAGGTCTTCCTTTAGATGAATATTTAAAACAGACAGGAAAGGAACTTGACAGAGCCGAGATTTCAGAACATACTAAGACTGGCGGCGCAGAAGTCATCGGATTAAAAGGGGCTACCTTCTACGGAGTCGCTATGGCGGTTTCTACCATTGTAGAAAATATCCTGAAAGACAGCGGTGCCATCCTCCCTGTTGCCCATGTACTGGACGACAGCTTTGACAACTGGGCGGGAATCGCATTTTCACTGCCATGCCGTATCGGCGGAGATGGGATCAAAGGTGTTTTAAAGGTTCCTATGAACGAGGAAGAAAAAGCTGCAATGGATAACTCAGCCAAGATCTTAAAAGATTTCTGGGCACAGGTAAAAGAATAAAAAGGAGAAGAAAAAAATGGACAAGAGAGAATTTGCTTTAAAACAGCATGAAGAATGGGCTGGAAAAATTGAAGTGATCAGCAGGGCAAAGATCGAGACACCGGAAGATCTTTCTGTTGCTTACACACCGGGAGTTGCAGAACCCTGTGTGGAAATTTCTAAGGATGTAGATTTATCTTATAAATATACTCG
>DWUX01000138.1 GCA_019120545.1 Candidatus Blautia stercoripullorum
TGGAGGAAAAGATAAATGAATACTTTAAAAGCTGAAAAAAGAGACATGGCCATCAAAGCAAAAAGATTAAGACGTGAGGGATATGTTACCGGTAATGTTTTCGGTAAAGAAATCCAAGGTTCTATCCCTATTAAAATTGAAAAATCCGCAGTAGACCGTCTGCTGAAGACCAGCGGCAAAGGAAGCCAGATCATGCTGGACGTAGACGGACAGCCTATGGACGTGCTGATCAAAGAAGTGGATTTTAACCCGTTAAAAGGACAGGTAGATGAAATTGATTTCCAGGCTCTGGTAAAGGGTGAAAAAGTACATTCCGTAGCCGAAGTTGTTCTGGTAAATCATGATAAAGTTATGAGCGGCGTACTTCAGCTCCTTTTGGAAGAAATTTCTTACAGAGCTCTTCCCGGCGACCTGGTAGAGAAAGTTTCCATTGATGTAGGAGACCTGAAGGTTGGGGAATCTATTAAAGTAGGCGATCTGGATATTGCCAAGAATGAAAACGTTGATCTGCTCACCGATCCGGAAGCTATCGTAGTAACTGTATCTGAGTCCCACAATGATATACCGGAAGATGACAGTGAAGATGCTGATTCCGCTGAAGCCTGAAAAGGGCAAAAAGGCTGAGGAAGACGTTTGACATTTTATAGAATGTTTGTTATCATTGCACACCTTAAATTAAAACCTCCCGGGATCTTTTGATAAGTTCAAAGATCCCGGGAGGTTTTACGTTTTCTGAGTTTCATCTGTTTAACACCAGTATTCCAGGTATCTACTACCACCCAAAACTTGGAATTTTTCTTTCAGGGCCGTAGTTCCCTGGCTACTCTACCTCCCACATTCCTGAATTTCCCTTTTGGGGCTGTAATTCCCTGGCAGCGGTCCTATATCTCCTCTTTCTGCTTCCATGCCTTGATCTCTTCCAGCCGTTCTTTCACTTTTTTCTCTTCTCCCTGGGTAGTGGGCCGGTAGTAGACTCTATCTTTCAGACTGTCCGGCATGCACTGCATATGAGTCAGCTTCTCTTCTGTATTATGGGCATATTCGTAGCCCTTTCCGTAGTCCAGCTCCTTCATCAGCTTTGTGGGAGCGTTCCGAAGAACCAGGGGAACCGGCTCCGCTTTCTTATTCTTTACATCCGCCTTACCGGCCTCACAGGCTCTGTACAGGGCGTTGGATTTCGGCGCCATGGACAGATACACCACTGCATGAGTCAGATGGACGTCGCACTCCGGCATTCCCAGAAAATGACATGCCTGGTAGACGGACACTGCCAGAGGAAGGGCGTGGCTGTCTGCCATTCCGATATCCTCACTGGCAAACCGGATCAGCCGTCTTGCAATATAGAGAGGATCTTCCCCGCCCTCCAGCATCCGGCACATCCAATACACCGCCGCATCCGGATCGCTGTTGCGCATAGATTTATGTAAAGCAGATATCAGGTTATAATGTTCTTCCCCGGTCTTATCATATAGAAGAGATCTGCGGCTGACGCACTGCTCCAGTCCCTGATCTGTGACCAGGATCCCCTCCGGGCTGATCTCCCCGTTAAGCACCGCCATTTCCAGGGTATTCAGTGCTGTTCTGGCGTCTCCGTTGGCAAACTCCGCTATGGCCGTAAGCTGCTCCCCGGTGATCTTTACATGCTGGTTTCCAAATCCTTTTGGACTTTCCAGGGCATGGTTTAAAAGCTTCAGCAGATCCTTTACTTCCAGAGCCTTCAGCACAAAGACCTTACACCTGGAAAGGAGGGCGGAATTTACCTCAAAAGAAGGATTCTCAGTGGTAGCACCGATGAGGATGATACTGCCTTTTTCTACAAATGGAAGAAAGGCATCCTGCTGGGCTTTGTTAAAGCGGTGGATCTCGTCTACAAAAAGGACGGTCCGCTGCCCCATCCTCCGGGCAAGCTCCGCCTGGTTCATAACCTCCCGGATTTCCTTAATACCGCTGGTTACTGCGCTGAAATTAATAAACTGGGCCTTTGTCCTCCCGGCAATAATACTGGCTAAAGTAGTCTTCCCCACCCCGGGAGGTCCCCAGAAGATCATGGAAGAAATCTGGTCTTTTTCAATAAGCTGTCTAAGGATCTTCCCCTTTCCCAGCAGATGCTCCTGTCCCGCAAAATCCTCCAGAGAATCCGGCCGCAGCCTGGTGGCAAGGGGCGCGGATTGTCCTCTGTCGTCAAATAGTGACATTTGTTCCATTTAAACGCATCTCCTTTTTTTCCTGATTTTTATTATAACAGTTTTTCTTTTCTCTACAACTGACGTTCTGTCTTTTTCTGTGATATCTGCCGGAATCTTTCCAGGCTTCTCAATATTTTTTATTCAAAAACCGGATTGAACCCAAAAGGCGAAAGAATTATAATGGGGAATAAGTCAAAAGGAGGAAGATATCCATGGAAGAACAAAAGACGCAGAATTCTCCTGCTGCAAAAAATACTTTTCTGGAATGTGAACGTGACATTGTTTTCATTCTGATGATGCTGGTTGCCGGATATTTCGGCGCCTTTACCTATTCTATAAGGGGCGGGGTTTTCTGTAATGCCCAGACAGGAAACTTTGTCCTTCTGGCAATGGCTCTGGGAAACGGCCGGTGGTTCCACGCCCTGTACTTTTTCATTCCTATCACAGCCTACTGTGTGGGAACCATGCTCTCAGAAGTCCTTCCCGGCCATGTAAAAAAGAGCCATCTGATACGTTGGGATACCCTGCTGATCCTTATTGAAATCCTTGTGGTGATCTTTCTTGGTTTTCTGCCGGAAAGCGCTCCGGTCCAGATCACTCAGGTGCTGATCAACTTCATCTGCTCCATGCAGTACAATACCTTCCGCCAGGCGGAAGGTATTCCAATGGCCACCACCTTCTGTACCAATCACATCCGGCAGGTGGGAATCGCTCTTACAAAATCTATCCGTCATCCCCAGGAACGGCCTTCCCATCTGCAGAGACTGCGGACCCATACCGTCATGCTCCTTGCCTTTGTTTTTGGCGGCGTAGTTTCTACTTTCCTCTGCCGCTTTTTCCTGGGAAAAGCCATCTGGTTTTCCCTCATTCCTCTTGGCTTTGTCCTGGCAGACCTTCTCTATGCAGATCTGGTAAAAGAAAAAGGACGGTTGGATCAGATACCCAGGGGACATTGACCTGAAGAATCTGAAAATTTCAATCACATTTTCCGCAGTCTGCAAAGCCCCTGCAGGTTACATACGATAATGGGGATATAGAGATTTTCTTTTGAAATCTCATATCCCCATTCGTCTGTCAGATGAAAATATATCTCATTCCTGATGTCAGTCTTCATCCTTATTCCATATTTGATCCCAGTAGTACTCCCACCAGTTGGCGTAAGCCTTTTTCTTGGTGCTGTTGCCATTGCTGTTTCCGCTGCTGTTTCCTTTATCTGTCTTAGGCGCCGTGGACGGTCTGTGAGCCGTACAGGTTTTCTCTGGCATATTATCCTGGTCAAAATACTCATACACACGAGTGCATCCGGTTCCCGCCAGAAGTCCTGAGCTGGCACAGATTGCTTTTTTCTCTACTGTAGACGGCTGATCAAACTCTTTGTCAGGCAGCTCCTCATGGATACGGTTCATCACATTTTTCCATAGAGTACGGTGGAAGGTTCTGTGAGATTCCGGCAGGTCCTCAGGGACATCATAGCCCGCCCAGATCGCCGCTGTATAGTAAGGAGTATATCCGACAAATGTCAGATCCCGGTAATCATTTGCTGTTCCTGTTTTTCCCGCCACATGCATATTATTCAGCTGGAAACCTGTACCGGTTCCTTCTGAAACAACATCCTCCATAGTACTGGTAAGAAGAAAAGCTGTACTCTCTTTAAATACCCGTTCTCCCTGTGGATCGTTATGAAGCAGTACATTTCCGTCCTGATCTGTAACCTCCGTGTAAAGTACCGGTTCCATGTAGGTTCCTCCATTGGCAATGGCCGCATAGGCGGCGGTCAATTCCAGGTTGCTAACCCCGTTGGTAATACCTCCAAGAGCCAGCGGCTGTATTACATCCTCTTTCTTATCCAATTTAGTAAATCCCAGTTTCTGAAGATATTCAAAACCTTTTTTGGGAGTGAGATCTGTGAGCACCTTCACCGCCGGTATATTATAAGAATTGCGGATAGCGTTCCGTACTGACACAGAACCATGGTATTGATTGTCTGCATTCCGCAGAGGAGTTCCGTCTTCATAGAAATATTCCTCATCTTCTATATGAGTGGCCAGAGTGATCTCTCCTTCTTCCAGAGCCGGCCCGTATGCTGAAAGGATCTTAAAAGTAGAACCCGGCTGCCGGTAAGTATCAGAGGCCCGGTTTAAAGTAAGACTGGCAGTCTTCTCTCCCCGTCCTCCTATGATCCCCCGCACATATCCGGTGCTTTGTTCTATAACCGTCATAGCCGCCTGAGGCTGAGGTACAAAGTTTGTTCTCTCTGCTATAATACTGTCCTCTGCTCCCACAATGGCAGCTTTATATTCATCCAAATATCTCTGCGCTTCTTCCTTGGTTTCAAAGATTCCGGAAAATCCGGCATCCCTTTCCCGGAAATAATTTCTCAGAGTTTCCTGATCATAGTTTTCTCTGCTGCCGTCCTCATGGTCTACTGTCAGCGCCCAATCCAGTCCAAATCGGATATAACCTGGATAATTCTCTTCATTTTCAAATTCTTCTTCCATGATCTTCTGGATTTCTGTATCCTGAGTACTGTATATCCGAAGGCCTCCGCTGTAAACCGCATTGGCCGCCTGGGCTTCTGTATATCCCAGTTCCTCTATCAGGTCTTCCTGTACCTGACTGATCAGTTCATCGATAAAATAAGAGTATGTACTTCCCTGGCCCTGAACCTGGCCGCCGGATCTTATCCTGGAATAGACGTCATCATTCAAAGCTTCTTCCAGCTCCTCCTGCGTGATCCATTGCTGTTCCCGCATATAGTTCAGCACTGTTGCCCTGCGCTGGGCGTTTTCCTCTGGATTTTGCCTTGGATCCCATCTGGTGGGGTTCTGAGGGATAGCCGCCAGAACCCCACATTCTGAAAGGGTCAGATCCTTACAATCCTTTCCAAAATATGTCTGAGCCGCCGTCTGTATACCATAGGCTCCGGATCCAAAATTCACTGTGTTTAAATATCCTTCCAGAATAATGCTTTTAGCATCCAGCCCCTGATCCGTAAGATACCGCTCTAATTCTACAGCCAGATACTGTTCCTGAATTTTACGCTGCACAGATTGTACAAAATTTTCAGAAGTCCAGTCTGTAAATACATTATTTTTTATCAACTGCTGCGTGATGGTACTGGCGCCCTCAGTCCGCTGAAAACCAGAACTCAGCGCCACGACAGCGGCTCTCATCATTCCTCTGGGATCAACTCCGTTATGCTCATAGAACCTGGAGTCTTCAATAGCTACGATAGCATGCTGCATATCCTCTGGTATTTCTTCAATAGATACATGGATCCTGTTGCTCTGAGCCTCATTGATCTGCTGTATCTGATTTCCCTGGACATCATAGACAAAGGTTGCATATTGTGTAGGTCCGATATTTATTTCCGAAACATCCGGTGCATCCGCAATAATCCCCCTATAAGCTCCTGCCCCCAGACAAAGGGCAATGAACCCGGCTCCCAGAAGGCTGAAAAAAACAGCCCGCAGAGTAAAAATCCCTTTTTTTCTCTTTTGGAGTCTGGACTGACTGGGCATACCATCCAGCTTCTGAAGAACGCTCTCCTCTCCATAGTGTTTTTTTAAATCCATTCCTGTTTTCCTTGTTATTTAAATAAACGATATAGTAACAGATATAGTATACCATAACTTTTTAAAGATTTTGTGAAAGTTTCCAAAGATTTTTTTAATATTCTTCCGGTCCGGGTCTCCCTTTCTTCTTCAGACAAAAGAAAAACAGGGAACTGATCTCTCTGTTCTGATCAATTCCCTGTAAAATAAATCTATAAAATATTAATGCTTTAATTACATATTCGACATAATCCCCATTATCGTAATACATAATGCAGCAGATTTTCTACTCTACATCTTTCAAAGCATCCAGATTTTCTTCCCCTGTCCGGACCTTTACTACCTGCTGTACATTATATACGAATATCTTCCCATCTCCCACATGACCGGTGTAAAGAGTCTTCTTGGCAGTCTCAATTACTTTGCTCACTGGAATATTTCCTACGATAACTTCCACTTTAACTTTAGGAAGCACTGTGGCATCCACTTCTACACCTCTGTATTTTTCCCCGGCGCCTTTCTGGATGCCGCATCCCATAACCTGGGTAACGGTCATACCTGTTACTCCCAGTTCATTTAACGCATTCTTCAGCCGTTCATATCTGGAAAGCCGTGCAATGATCGCCACCTTAGGATAGATCACTGCAGAGATCACTCCGGAATATATACAGTAAGCTAAAAATTTAGTTTTCTCTGCCATAGAGCCGGATACGATCGTGGCTGCCGTGGCACAGAACACCAGGTTAAAAACAAAATTGGACCAGTCAAAATTGGCATAATCTGTAAAGATCCCCATAGTAGGGAGCCCCAGGAACCCTCCCAGCGCATCTTCCCCAAGGAGCAGTCCGCAGCCTAAAACAATAAATACGCAGGTTCCGATACAGAAGTCCATAAGGTTTTTCATAATAATGTTTCCTGCGTTTTTTGCTCTGGTAAAACCAGTCTCGACCATAGCAAATCCCGCCTGCATAAAGAATACGAAAGCGGCGCCGATGAGGAACCAGATACCAAACACCTCTGTACCAACGCTTTCATTGATAGCTGACAAAATTTCGTTTGTCATAAATTTCCTCCTCTCCTCCCTTAGTACAAAAAGGGTGCATTCAGGATCTTCCTGAAATGCACCTCTTTGTACCGTATTTATGAATAGTGGGATAAAAGAAAAGCGCCCTGGCCGTTAGCTGATGACGCATAAGGAAAGAACAAAATTATGCAGACAGACGGCTAAACGGGCAAGGGTTTCAAGCACAATGCACAAAAAAAGGGACACTGTTTTGAACGGTGTCCCTTTTTTGCACCCATTTCTGGATAGCTGTCCCCAGGAAGGGGGTGAAAACATGGCCGAGCCGGGTGCATTGGATTACTTTTACGGAACCGAGGCAGAGCAATATACATTTTACCGGATTCCGAAGGTGCTGTTTACTGACCCCGGCTTCCGGCGGATAACAGCAGACGCAAAAATCCTGTATGCCCTGATGTTGGATCGCATGGGGCTGTCCATACGCAACGGCTGGCTGGACGAACAGGAGCGCGTGTTTATCTACTTCACGTTGGAAGAAGCAATGGACGCGATGTGCTGCGGCCATAACAAGGCGGTGTCCCTGTTCACCGAGTTGGACAA
>DWUX01000139.1 GCA_019120545.1 Candidatus Blautia stercoripullorum
CCGAATTTTTCCAGCATATCTGCCGCTTTGCTCATAACAGGCATATCAGAGTCACTGCCCATAACAATTCCAACTTTTGCCATGATAAATCTCCTTTGTTATTTTATTTAAATTTAACTTTTACAGCACAATTTTACCTATAGTTACAATTCTTGTCAAGAAGTGAAAGCTTCATTAAGAGTTTCCGTTCCAGGCAGCACAAATCTTCCCTCCCGGATAATGTAGATCTCACTGCCGTCCAAGGCTTCCACACAGATAGAATCCAGCTCGTCATAAGGAATGGTGATATCTGTATGGCAGCCTAGATAAGCCTTGCTGATATCCTGCTTTCTCTGTATGGATACTTCATTATCTCTGGCTATGATCTCTCTGCCGTCAGGATTGTATACAGGAGTATCCTCACACCAGCTGTAACAGGTATCTCCCACAGCAAAATGAGGCCCCATCTTTTCTGCGATCAGAATAGGCAGCAGATGACCGATCTGATATTTCTGCGCCATCACATAAGCAGTGGTATTTGTTCCGATAGCGAACTCACCCAGCGGAAGGGTATCGTGGTGATAAAGGATATTTTCTTTGATAAGCTTTTTGTTTTCCTCTCCATCCTGAAAGTTTCTGCAGGAATACTCTGCGATCTTTCCATCTTGGAAGCAGATCTTCAGATCCTTGTATTCCAGTCCGTTTAAGAATACCTTGGAAACGAAAAGGACCCCATCTGTTCCCTGAAGCACCGGAGAGGTAAAGACTTCTCCTACAGGAATGTTCACATCTGCCACACAGTTTTCAAAATTTGTCTGTTTCTTCGGATCGGCCAGATGATGGAGATGGACTCTAAGATCTGTCTCATTTCCTTCTCTTCCTTTTATCCTTACATATTCTCCCTTATCAAGAGCTTCTATGATATTCTGCTGGATCTGCTGATATAACTGATTATCCAGAGTATTGATCTTTACTGTTTCCCGGAAGATCTCTTCAAAATTTTCTCCGATCTCTTTTACCGGGTATGCAATAATGGTAAAACTTCTCTCTTCCCCTTTAATATAGCGGTTCACGATCTGCCCGGACTCGTTGTCATAGCTTACCTGAAGTTTCTGCTGATGAGGAGACAGGGCGCAGGCCTCTTTCTTGGATACCGGCACAAAAGGCTTCTCTCCGAAAGTTTCAATGCAGGCCGGTCCTCCATGGGTGTTGGCCAGTTCTTTTACCTGCTCATAAGCCACCTGAAGGACTCTCAGCTTTCTCTGGACAAACTCATGATCCAGATAAAGAGCCGCGTCATCTTTATGGTCATAGTCGAACTGCTGATTCGGAATAGCCCCGTAATAGCCGATCCTATGGGCCTGTTTCTTATTCACACTGTGTACAGCGCTTCTGTAGATCACAGGAGCCATTCCCATTTCCCGGAACTGTTCAATGGCTGCCTTGACCATTCTCTCAAATCCCAGCTGGAAACGGATATTTACAGTTTTTTTCTTTGTTATATCCTTTCTTCCCTGAATAAAACCGATCCGGTATCCTTCTGTATAGGTCCTGGCCATAGCCTGGATCTCTTCTTCCGGCAGAGTATTCAGGAAAGCAGCCATAGCCAGTTCGTTTTCTGTTACATATTCCCCATACTTATATAGATACCGAAGATCGGTCAGATCGCTTTCACAGATGATCCGCACAGCAAAATCAAGAGAAGGATCTACCCCTTCCCGGACACGGTATCCTGCCATTTCATCGCTGTAGTCGCTGACATACCAGTAAATAGCATCCTTCACATCTTTTGGGGAAACTTCCGGATCTTCAAAAAGATTATAGATCTGGACAAACAGCTCCATTGCCACGGTCATATCAAAAAGTCTGTCCTCATAAGCGAAAACGATCATCCCCCGTACTTCTGTATAAAGGAAACTGAGCAGCTGGCCGAAATCCCTGCCCAGGGTTTTCTGAGCATAAGATGGATTTCCGTAAGACTTCTCATAATGCTCCGGAAGGATATCCTCATACATCCTACGATTATTTTCCTCCAGTTCTTCCATAGAAGCAGTATCCAGCCAACCTTCCCGGATTCTGTCATGTATCCGGCATATATTCAGGATAAACTCCCCTGTTTTTTCAAAAAATTCCCTGTATGGCTCCCTTACCAGTTTCTCGTTCTGGATCTCAGCGATCCTCTCTCTCATAAGGGAAAAACGTTCCTGCATCAATTCATCATTCATCTCTTAAATTACCACTTTCCACATTTTTATCTAAAATCCTGTTAATATATTCCATCAACACCTGGGAGCCTTCTCCGGTCCTTCTGTTTCTCTGAAGTACCTGGGATTTTTTTACATCATGTTCTCTCCAGGCCAGTCCATCTGTAGCGTCGTTCAGCATTAAAGGCTGGACATTGTCACATACATGGGCAAATTTCGCCTCTGGTGTCTCATAGGCTTCAAACTCTTCCCAAAGCTGCCGGAACCTCTCCGCCTGATCCCGGGGAAGGATGTTAAAGATCCGGTCTGCCGCCTTTACTTCCCGTTCTCTTTTAGACTGATTTCCCACTGCGTCATAAGCATAAGTATCACCTGCGTCAATCTCCACCATATCATGGATCAAAACCATAATGATCACCTTTATCAAATCTATTTTTTCATTGGAATATTCTGACAGCAGCACCGCCATAAGTGCCAGATGCCAGGAATGTTCGCCATCATTTTCTTTACGTTTACCGTCAGATAAATATGTCTGACGGGTAATAAATTTAAGTTTATCTGCTTCCAGTAAAAAATCCATTTGTTTTTTCAGCCGCTCGTCCATTTTACCCATCCTTTCTCCTATTCAGGAAAGTCCTACCAGAAATAGTGCCAGCCAGATGATCATGATCACGCCATTTAACATAGCTCCGATTTTACAGAATTTCTGGTCTCTGTGCTTCTCAGAAAAACCTTTCAGTCCCAGCACAAAACCGTAAATAGAAATTCCAAAAGCAGCCAGGCCCATAGCACCTAAGTATATTCCCCCATTGCCATGAAAAGCCAGCGAACAAAGAGAAGCCGCACATAAAACTCCTGCCGATATTCCTCCGCAAACGGAAGAAACCACCCCTTTTGCTGCATACTTTTTATTTGTAACAGAGTATTTATATCGTTTTACCGCCATTATTTCCGTCCTCTTTTCCTTTTGTATATACCATGGCATACGGCAAATACCACATATCCTGCTGCCGCACCCAAGGTATTCATTACCAAATCGTCCACATCAAAGCATCCCAGTTTTGTCATAAGCTGGATCACTTCTACACACAGACTGAGCCCGAATCCAGAGAAAGTGATGAAGAAAAAGTTTCTTGCGTTTTTACAGATCAAAGGAAGGATCATACCAAATGGCATAAATCCGACAACATTTCCCAGAAGATTAGCTGCTACAGCCATAATGCCCAGCTGCTCTCTATATGTCCAGAATCTTCGGATTTCCTGGAAGAGCACCAGGTTGTAGTGATATTCTCTTTCTGCGAAATCCAGGCGTCCAAACCTGTCCGCAAAAAAAAGAAAATAAATCAGCGCAAGAATATACAGCACAAACAAAACTGCCCCTGCTGTCTTAATTTTCTTCTTTGTCTCTCTATTCAATTTTCTGACCTCTTTTATCTATATAAATCCCTGTCCGATCTTTCAAGACAGTTCCTTTTTTTCAGTGTAAAGCAGACTGTCCCGGAAGCAGGAACCTTTTTCAGTCTCTGCTTTCCATGAACAGCCCTGATTATCAAAATGTAATTTCCGATTTTCTCCTCAGCAGTTTAATGCCATTTATCAGCACTAAAATTCCTGCGGCAACGCCGCTCACCAGTACAACGATTCCTAAAGCGATATTTCCCGCGCCACAGCGGGTCATGGTCTTATAAACCTTTTCATTCATAATCTAACACTTCCCTAAATAATATCTCTTACCTTTTTGCTCCGTACTGTTCATAATATGCGTCAATAGCGCTTTTCAGCTTATC
>DWUX01000140.1 GCA_019120545.1 Candidatus Blautia stercoripullorum
TTGGCGGTGCTGTGTGCCAGTGGCACACGTTTAGCACCGACCGAAATGGAACGTAGACCTGCCGCGAGGGTCTAATACCTCGATGCTTGCATCGGGGTCTTTGACTTAAAAAATGAAATTGTATGTTATCAGGACTTTGGGAGAACAGGACCTTCCAGTGTACGGAAACGATCATCAGTCGGAGTATGGTCGTGTCAGTGCATTAGCCGGTGACATCTTTATATAGACGAAAATAAAGGATGAAAGAGAGGACAGGGCTATGAAACAATATTTTTCTTTTCAATGGCATATTACAGATGAATGCGACCAGCGCTGTAAACACTGCTATATTTTTTCAGAGGACAACTGTAAAAAACTGGATTCTATGAACTGGAAACAGATGGAAGAGACCTTTTATAACTGCCTGGATTTCTGCAGGGTCTATGACAGACTGCCTTATTTTTATATTACCGGAGGAGATCCTATCCTTCACCCGGATTTCTGGAAACTTCTGGGGCTTTTAAAAGACCATGAGATCCCTTTTACCATTATGGGAAATCCCTTTCATTTAAATGATCAGGTCTGTCAGAAACTGAAAGAATATGGTTGTGAAAAGTATCAGCTTTCTCTGGACGGCATGAGGAAAACTCATGACTGGTTCCGGAAGCCGGGTTCTTTTGACATTACTCTGGAAAAGATCGGCTGTATTAACAGAGCCGGTATCCGCAGTGTGATCATGACCACTGTATCCGGCACGAATATTGAAGAGATCCCGGATATTATTGATGCAGTAGTAAAGGCAGGAGCCAATGTTTTCGCCTTTGCCAGATATTGCCCCACCAGCGAGGAGAAAGAAGTAGGTATAGAGCCTCTGCGATACCGGCGGCTTCTGGCAGACTGCGATAAGAAATTTAAAGAATATGAGGCGGCAGGATGCAAAACTTACTTTAACAAAAAAGATCATCTCTGGACCTTATACGAATATGAGACCGGCGTTTTTAAGATCCCGGAAAATGTTCAGGAAGGAATGATCTACGGAGGCTGCAATTGCGGAAACTGCCATCTGACCATTCTTCCTAATGGAGACATTTACGCCTGCCGGAGAGTGCAGAACAGCAAAGTGGGGAATGTATTCCGGGACCGTCTGGCCGATGTGTGGATCTGCCAGATGGAAGCTTACAGAGAATATTCAAAGTTTGAGAAATGTTCCAGATGTGAGCTTCTGGCCTGGTGTCGGGGGTGTCCTGCAGTGGCCAGCGGCAGAAACGGAAACTTTTACGAGGCAGATCCCCAGTGCTGGAAGGAGGTCTAGGCTGTGATCCCGGAAACTATGAAAGCAGTGGTCCTTACCGGACCTGTGAGAGGAGACGCGGTGAGTCTTACAGAATATCCGGTACCGAAGGTCCGTCCCGGCTGGGTGCTGGTCAAGGTGAAGGCTTTTGGAATGAATCATTCGGAGCAGATCCTCAGGCAGGGAGAGATCCGGGCAGACTATATCCAGAAGCCGTTAATCCCCGGCATTGAATGTGTGGGAGAGATTGCAGATCCTTCTGACAGTTCCTTTAAAAAGGGGCAGAAAGTGGCAGCCCTTATGGGCGGCATGGGGCGGAGTTTCAATGGAAGCTATGGAGAGTATGCTCTCCTGCCTGTTCATCATGTGTTTTCCGTTGTTTCTTCTCTTTCCTGGATAGAACTTGCCGCTGTGCCAGAGACTTACTTTACCGCCTGGGGGTCTCTTTTTGAAGGACTGGATCTGAAGCCTTCCGATACCCTGCTGATCCGGGGCGCTACCTGCGCTTTGGGCTATGCGGCCATTCAGATTGGAAAGGCTCTGGGCTGCAAAGTGATCGCCACTACCCACAGGGAAAAGAAGCTGCCTCTTTTGAAGGAGGCGGATCAGGCGGTTCTGGATTCGGGAGAGCTGGCAGGACGCCTTTTGGGAGTGACAAAGGCTTTGGAACTGGTGGGCCCTAAAACACTGGGGGATACGCTGAACTGTATGGAAAAGGGCGGGATCGTCTGCAATACAGGAATCCTGGGAGGGATTTACGGCATCAGGTATTTTGATCCTATCAAATTCATTCCCAATGGGGTTTATCTTACAGGGTTCCACAGCAACTGGCCCAGTCAGAAAGTAATGGATGAAATCTTTACCTTTTTGGAGGAACATAAATTGACTCCCTGTCTTGGAAAGGCTTTCCCCTTTCCTTCTGTCAGAGAGGCCTGTATTGCCCAGGATCAGGGGACTGTGGAGGGAAAGATCGTTGTATATATGGAGGAGATATAATGGATGCAGAAACATGTTTGAAAAAATTACAGTATGCGGGAGTCCTGGCCTTTGCCACAGTGGACGCCCAGGGGAATCCCCAGGTGAGGAACATCAGCGCCATTCACTATGAGCCTGAGGCGCTGTATTTTTTTACCGCCAGGGGCAAGGATTTCTGCCGGGAGCTTCTGGCAGACGGAAGAGTACAGATACTGGCCTGCACCAGATACAAGGAAATGATCCGCCTAAGTGCAAAGGCTGTGCCCGTTCCAAAGGAAAAACAGAACTACTGGATGGAAAAGATCTTTCAGGAGCAGCCTTATCTTGCCAACGTATACCCGGGAGATACCAGGGAGATCGGCATTGTATTTGAAATCCGGGACGGGGCCATAGAGTACTTCCATCTGGGCGTCCGGCCGATCTTCCGGGAAAGCTATACATTGGGAAAAGGAAATGTTACACTGAAAGGGTATGAGATTACAGATAACTGTGTTGACTGCGGAATTTGCGTGGAGCACTGTCCTCAGGGATGTATAGAGCCTGGTCAGCCTTACAGGATACAGCAGGAGCATTGTCTTCATTGCGGCAATTGTTTTGAACAGTGTCCCGTATCAGCAGTGAGAAGATTAGTAGGAGGCGAAGATTGATGTTTCCAAATAGATTAAGAAAAGATCAGGAAAGATCGGATATAGAGAAGATCCGGAAGCTTGGAAAGGCTCTGGCGGAAGCGGAGGCTGTGATCATAGGAGTCGGCGCAGGACTGTCTGCTTCCGCAGGATTTGTTTATACCGGAGAGCGGTTCCAGGCTTATTTTTCGGATTTTGAGGAAAAATATGGATTTCATGACATGTATTCCGGCGGCTTTTACCCTTATAAAGCCCTGGAAGAATACTGGGCTTACTGGAGCCGGTATATCTACGTGAACCGGTATATGGATCCGCCCAGGCCGGTGTATGAAGATCTGCTGGAACTGATAAAAGACAAGGATTATTTTATCCTGACCACCAATGTAGATCATTGCTTTCAGAAAGCAGGATTTGAAAAAGAAAGACTTTTTTATACCCAGGGAGACTATGGACTGTTTCAGTGTTCAGAGCCCTGCTGTCAGGAAACCTGGGATAATGAAGAGATTATAAAACAAATGATCCGCCTGCAGGATCATATGAAGATACCGAGTGGCCTGGTGCCCTTTTGTCCCCACTGCGGAAAGCCCCTTACTATGAATCTCCGGGCAGACGATACCTTTGTCCAGGACAAAGGATGGTATCAGGCTTCTCAGAGGTATAGCAGATTCCTCACAGAGCACCAGGATGAAAAGATACTGTTTCTGGAACTGGGGGTTGGCTATAATACCCCGGTGATCATCAAATATCCTTTCTGGCAGATGACGGCAGAGAATCCAAAGGCGGTCTATGCCTGTGTCAACCTGGGGGAGGCCAGCGCGCCAAGAGAAATTAGGAATCGTTCTATCTGTATTGATGGAGATATTGGAAACATACTAAAAAAATTAAAGTAAAAAACAACAGATTCTATGTTGGTTCGATAATGAAGCACATTTGGTATCAGCTGCGATTGATGATCTGAGAAAGCAGCTCTTGAAAAGTCAGAAACCGTCGTTTTCTTCGGGAACCAGACCTACTCCTTCCAGTCCGTGGAGGATCATTTTAGTAGTCATCTGGATCATTTCTTCTATGGGAATCTGCTGGCTGTTTGCCTCCCACTGCCGGAAGATCACGCCCAGACAGACGGAAAAATAGGTGAGGATAAGACTGCTTTCAAAAGGGCTGTACTGTGCAAGATGGTCGTATTTTTGAAATAGCTGCTCGCGGATTAAATCGGAAGGCCCTTTCTTTTCTGGAAGGTCTCCTTTGGTAGAAAGGATTTTTTTATCCGCCCAGTCAAGAGAAGCCATGATCTCAAAGCTTTTTTTGATAATAATTTCAGCGTCTTCCGGGAATTTTGTTTCCGAGATCATCTGGACCGTAGGTTCCATTATCTCAAGCTGAAGAACGGCCAGGAGATGATCCAGAGAAGAATAGTGGAGATAAAAGGTTTTCCGGTTGATCTGTGCTCTTTGAGCCAATTCTTTGATAGAAATTTTGGAATAATCCATTTCACAGATCATCTTTCGAAAGGTTTCACGTATGAGATTTTCATTTTTTAAATAGCGCAGATCCTGTTTGGGCTGCTGTTTCATTGTATTTTCACTCCTTTTATGCCACAATTTTTAAAAGACTGTATAATAAGCCGCAATATTTAGACAGTGCTTATTGTTGTAGGCACTTTTTTTCATTATAATACTATAGTGATGAACAATCAACAGAGGAGGCATCAGAATGAAATATCGATATATTACTATTGAAAGAGAATATGGAAGCGGCGGAACCCAGATTGGGAAAAAATTAGGAGAAATATGCAATGTGCCCTGTTATGGGCGGGAAATTCTTGAAACTGTAGCTAAGAACAGAGGAATTTCCACAGAACGTATCAATCAGTATGAAGAAAAGGCTACAGGCAGTCTGATCTATTCTCTTTTTCTTATGAACAGAGTGCAGTCAGGAGATGCCAATATGCTTCCGGAGGAAGGAAAAGTTTTCCTGGATGAACAGATGGAGATCCGGCGTCTGGCTCAGAACGGCCCGGGAATTTTTATGGGACATTGTGCCGCATATGCCCTGAAGAATCTGAAAGGGGTAGCAAAGGTATTTATTTATTGCAGCAATGAAGAAGATATCAAAAAACGGATCGTTGAAGAATATGGTGTGGATCCTCAGAATGTAGAGGCTACCAGAAAATATTATAATAAAAAGAGATCTGCCTACTTCCGCGCCAATACCGGAAAGGTATGGGATGATAAGAAAAATTATGATATCGTCCTGGATTCAGGTACGCTTGGTATAGAGGGATGCGTGAAAGCACTGAAAGGACTTTTTGAAGAATAAATAAGAACAGGCCAGAGAAAGAAAAAGGAGCTGTCGCATTAGTCATATTTCAGGAATATTTATACATTTTATTCGAATTTGTCGAGCATAGCATTGAGACTATAGGCTCAATGCTGCACAGACTGAGCAATAAAATGTA
>DWUX01000141.1 GCA_019120545.1 Candidatus Blautia stercoripullorum
TCATGGTGGCTACCCAGCGCTATGAAGAATATGTGAAAACTGCGGTAGAAGCCGGAGCGGATGTGATCATTTCCGGCGCGGGACTTCCGGTGGATCTGCCTAAATATACTGCGGGCTCATCTGTCAAGATCGCCCCGGTAGTCTCTTCCCTGAAATCCTACACAGTTCTGTGCAGGATGTGGGAGAGAAAATATAAAAGATATCCGGATTTTCTAGTGATCGAAGGACCTAAGGCCGGCGGCCATCTGGGATTTTCTACAGAAGAGCTGGAGACATTTACCCCGGAATCCTATGATCAGGTGATCTTGTCTATTATTGAGAAAAACAAGGAATATGAGAAAAAGGCTGGGAGAGATATTCCGGTGATCGTTGCCGGCGGTATTTTTGACGGGGAGGATATGAAGCATGCCCTGTCCCTGGGAGCAGATGGTGTCCAGGTGGCTACCAGGTTTGTCACTACAGAAGAGTGTGACGCGGCGCCTGCATACAAAGAAGCTTATATCAAGGCAAAGAAAGAAGATATCTGCATTGTGAAAAGCCCTGTAGGCATGCCTGGCCGGGCAATCCACAATGTATTTATTGATAAGACAAAAAAAGAAAAATGCAGGATCAAACACTGCTATCATTGTATTATTACCTGTGATCCGGCAAAGATCCCCTACTGTATCACCCAGGCTTTAGTCAACGCAGCAGAGGGAAATCTGGACGAGGCCCTGCTGTTCTGCGGGGAGAACGCCTATCGGTGCGATAAGATCGAGAAGGTCAAAGACATTATGGAAGAATTTGACCGGGCAAATCAGGAGAGATAAAAGGGCCTGGGACTTTACTCAGAATTCTTGCGCTTAAAAATAGTAAAAATAAACAAAACCAGTCCATATAGATCCAGGGCTTTATAATAGCCGGGATTTTATGGACTGGTTTCTTTTTTGGTTGTAATGCTTTCAAAGAGCAGGTATACTATCCATAAGTGAGGTAGGTGATTTCATGAAAAAATACTGCCGATAGGGTATGAGGATATCCGGGAGACCGCAGACAGAAATCTGTATTATGTGGATAAATCTCTGATGATCCGTGAGCTAAAACTCTGAATCTCAGTATGATCCGGCGTTTCTTCGAACTGGAGCGTAATGAAGACGGGATAAAGATAGATAACAGCTATATTTTCCAGGATCTGGGTATTCGCCCGCTGCCAGGAAATAGTCCGGGGAAAAAGCCACTATTCTCTTAGAGGAATAGGATGTTCCTTTGGAATTTCCTTTTCTTTACAGGCTATTTGAAAAAGATAAAAGAAGTCTATGAAGAGGGAAATATCTATTCCTGGCTTGCTATCCCAAATGAAGAGAGACGGTATATTTACCGTAACAGTGTTCTAAAACAGACCGTGATTTTTTCAATATGGAAAATTATGCTGGAGAAGGTACTATCGGCCATATTATGGAGCAGATCAGACAGCTCCGGGAAGCACATATATTAGAATTTTAAAATCTGAATGGGAGGGATCAGCAATGTTTCACATCAGTAATTTTACCAACAACGACGATATTAATGTATTGGATTCTATGGGACCTTTTACTGTCATTGAATATGCTAGGGATCTCAGCGTAGCCCCTACCAACGCCATGGCGGCTTACTTCTGTAATGCCATGAATGTGCGGAAGCGCCAGGTTATGTGTGATCTGAGCCAGGCGAATGTGACGGTTCAGTCCGGAGCTATGCAGTGGATGGTAGGAAACGTTAAGGCCACCACGGGGATCAAAGGAGTCGGCGACCTGCTGGGAAAAGCTGTAAGAGGAAAGGTGACAGGAGAATCGGCCATTAAGCCGGAGTATACAGGGGACGGGGTTATGGTACTGGAGCCTACTTATAAGCATATTATCCTTCTGGATGTGGATGACTGGAATGGCTCTGTGGTCCTGGATGACGGTATGTTCCTGGCCTGCGACGCCAATCTCCGGCATAAGGCTGTAATGCGTTCTACCTTATCCTCTGCCGTGGCAGGAAATGAAGGAATGTTTAATCTGGGGATCATCGGGAGCGGAGTTCTCTGTCTGGAATCTCCCTGTCCAAAGGAGGAATTGGTGGAAGTGACTCTCCGGGATGATGTGATCAAGATTGACGGCAATATGGCGGTAGCCTGGAGCGGCAGCCTGGATTTTACAGTAGAGAGATCAGGACGGACTTTGATGGGATCCGCTGTGTCAGGAGAAGGTCTGGTAAATGTTTACCGAGGCACGGGAAAAGTACTGTTTGCGCCGGTAAGATAAGAAGGCTATCAACTCTCCGGGATAGATCATGAAGCGCTTTCCGATTTTGTAAAGGAAAATCACCACTTGAAAAAGGAATACAGGTTATGTATAATTCCAATAATGGGGTATGGGTTTTCACACCGCATACCTCATTATTTTTTCGTTTAAAGTAACCCAAAAGGGATCGTTATAAGGAGAAAGAAGAATGAGTAAAGTAAGAACAAGATTTGCTCCCAGTCCTACAGGGAGAATGCATGTGGGAAATTTAAGGACTGCATTGTACGCCTATCTCATCGCAAAACATGAGGGAGGAGATTTTATCCTGCGTATCGAGGATACGGATCAGGTGCGTTTCGTAGAAGGGGCTTTAGATATCATCTATCATACTCTGGAGGAAACCGGACTGAAACATGATGAAGGTCCGGATAAAGACGGAGGATACGGCCCTTATGTCCAGAGCGAAAGAAACGCCCAGGGAATTTACCTGAAATACGCCAAACAGCTGATCGAACAGGGAGACGCTTATTACTGTTTCTGTACTAAAGAGAGACTGGAATCTTTAAAGACCAATATTGAAGGTAAGGAAGTGGCTATGTATGACAAGCACTGCCTCCATCTGAGCAAAGAGGAAGTAGAGGCAAAACTGGCTGCAGGAGAGCCTCACGTGATCCGTTTTAATATGCCTACAGAGGGAACCACCACTTTCCATGACGATATTTACGGAGATATTACCGTGCCAAACAACGAGCTGGACGATCTGATCCTGATCAAGTCTGACGGCTATCCTACCTATAACTTTGCCAATGTGGTGGACGACCACCTTATGGGGATCACCCATGTGGTAAGGGGAAATGAATATCTGTCTTCCTCACCGAAATACAACCGTATTTACGAAGCCTTCGGCTGGGAAGTGCCTACCTATGTGCACTGCCCTCTGATCACCAATGAGGAACACAAAAAGCTGAGCAAACGTTCCGGACATTCTTCTTATGAAGATCTGGTGGAGCAGGGATTCCTGACAGAGGCTATTGTAAACTATGTGGCCTTGCTGGGCTGGTGCCCTGAGGATAACCGGGAGATCTTTTCTCTGGAAGAGCTGGTGAAAGTGTTCGACTATCATCATATGAGCAAATCTCCGGCAGTGTTTGATGTCCAGAAGCTTCGCTGGATGAACGGTGAATATATGAAAGCCATGGATTTTGACAAGTTCTATGAAATGGCTCTGCCTTATATCCAGAAGACCATTACCAGGGATATTGATCTGAAGAAAATCGCCGCTATGGTAAAGACCAGGATCGAGGTATTCCCGGATATTCCGGATCTCATTGATTTCTTTGAGCAGGTGCCGGAATATGATGTTTCCATGTACACTCATAAGAAAATGAAGACAAATCCTGAAATTTCTCTGGAAGTGCTGGAAAAAATCATTCCGGTGCTGGAAAATCAGGAAGATTACAGCAATGATGCCCTTTATACTCTTCTCTGCGGATTTGCAAAAGAGAATGGGTATAAAAACGGTCAGATCCTCTGGCCTATCCGTACAGCTCTTTCAGGAAAACAGATGACCCCCGCAGGAGCAACAGAAATTTTGGAAGTATTGGGTAAAGAGGAGAGTCTGAACAGACTCCGGGCTGCTGTGGAAAAGCTCCATTGAGCTGTAAGGAGGCAGAAAACAGCAGACTATGAAAATGAACAGTGCCCAGGAAAAAGCAGTCAGACATTTTAAAGGTCCCATGATGCTGCTTGCAGGTCCGGGTTCGGGAAAAACAGCCACTATGACCAGACGGGTGGAAAATTTATTAGAAACTTATAAAGTAGATCCGGGAAACATTTTAGTGGTAACCTTTACCAAGGCCGCAGCCAGGGAGATGAAAGGCAGATTTGAAAAACTTTGCCTGGAAGCCGGAGTAGAGGCCGATTACCGGCAGGTGACCTTTGGCACTTTCCACGGAGTGTTTTATGGGATACTCCGTCATGCATACCGGCTTACAGGAAAAAATATTTTAAGCGAAGAGCGGAAGTATGACATGCTTAAGGAGATCGTTTACAGGAAGAGTCTGGAAATAGAGGATGAAAAGGAATTTTTTCAGGGACTGTCTATGGAGATCAGCCAGGTGAAAAATGCCAGAATCCCTATCGAACATTATTATTCCGGCAACTGTCCTGACGAGGTCTTCCGGAGTATTTACAGGGAGTATGTAAATGGATGCAGACGATCCAGACTTCTGGACTTTGATGATATGCTTTTATATTGTTATGATCTTCTGGAACAGAGAGAAGATATCCGCCGGGGATGGCAGGAAAAATTTCAGTTTATCCTGGTAGATGAATTTCAGGATATAAATAAGATCCAGTATGATATTATTAAAATGCTGGCGGCCCCTCAGAATAATCTTTTTATCGTAGGTGACGACGACCAGTCTATCTACGCTTTCCGGGGAGCCAGACCAGAGATTATGATGAATTTTCCAAAGGATTTTCCAAAGGTACGCACAGAGATTCTTTCCTGTAATTACCGCTCTACGCCCCAGATCCTGGAAGCAGCGGGAAAAGTGATCGCATGGAACCGGAAAAGATTTAAGAAAAAAATCTATACAGAAAATCCACCGGGTCCTGTTCCGCTGGTAAAAGGGTTTGGAAAGGGAAAAGATGAAGAGCTCTATGTAAAAGACTGTATCCTGAAAGCAAAAAAGGAAGGCTGTCCTTATGAAGAAATGGCGGTGCTGTACAGGACCAATTCAGGGGCAAGATTCCTGGTTGAAATTCTGATGGAATATCAGATTCCTTTTCAGATAAGGGATGCTTTGCCTAATCTTTATGAGCACTGGATCGCCCGGAATATGATCTCTTATATGAGGCTGGCTATAGGCGACAGGAGCAGAAAAGAATTTCTTCAGGTAATGAACCGGCCGAATCGTTATATATCAAGAGAAGCCCTGGAGGGGGAAAAGATTTCTTTCGAAGAGCTCAGGTGGTTTTATGAAGGAAAAGAATGGATGTGCGACAGGATCGATAGAATGGAAGAAGATCTGAAAACACTGAAAGACATGACTCCTTATGGAGCAATAAATTATATCCGGCATGGAATAGGATATGAGGAATATCTGAAAGAGTACGCATCCTACAGAAAACTGCGGGTGGAGGAATTGTACGAAGTTCTTGAAGAACTGGCAGAAAATGCAAAAGGATACAAGAGTTTTGAAGAATGGTTTTCTCATATCGCTGAATATACGGAAAAATTAAAGGAACAGGCCAGGCAGCAGAGCAGGGAAAAAGAGGGCGTAGTGATCTCTACTCTTCACAGTGCAAAAGGACTGGAGTTTGACCGGGTTTTTATCATGGATGTAAATGACGGGATCATACCTTATAGAAAGGCATCCGGAGAAAGAGATGTGGAGGAGGAACGCCGGCTTTTTTATGTGGGAATGACCAGAGCACGGAAGGAACTGTCGCTTTTTTACATAGAAGAGCGCCATGAGAAAAAAATGGACCCTTCCAGATTTTTACTGGAATCCGGCCTTCTGGAAAGGAAGAAAAAATTATGAATCCCGGTATGATTTATATCTATGCTGGAAAAATAGAAGAATGGACTGAAAAATGGAAAGAGGAGAAGCGCCGGGAAAGTATCTGCGGCCGGCTTCTCCTTATTCGCGGTCTGCAGGATCTTGGCTGGGGAGAACTTTTCGGAAATCTGAAAGATTCCGGAAGTTTACTGGAAATCCTGGAATCCAGGATCAGAAAGGCAACTTGGGGAAAACCATATTTGTCCTGCAGCCCTCAGGTATATTTTAATATCAGCCATTCAGGAGGATATGGGGTCTGCGCCATTTCCTGCCGTCCCTGCGGCGTGGATATCCAGGAAATCCGACCTATAAAATCTCGAAGGATGATTTTCAGGACTATGAATCAGGAAGAACAGAAACAGATCCTGGAAGCAGAAGACAGTACCAGGGAATTTATAAAACTCTGGACATATAAAGAAAGCTGCATTAAGCTGTCCGGCGAGGGACTTCAAAAAGAACTGAAAGATCTGCCGGCCCCGGGATGTCATCAATTCTTCTGGCTGGAAGACGATCTGGCGGGCTGCGTGTCTTCCACAGACCCCTTTAAGCTGGAAATACGGCGGCCGGAACCAAGAAAATATCATAAATAAAGATTGTCCTCATATATATATTTTAAAAAGAGGTGAGGACAATGAAACAGGAAGAAATCGCAAGACTATTTCCTGCCCATATTCGGCAGGCCCTTCTGAAGGCGCATTTTGACATGGATCAGGTTTATGAGATCCGTCTCCGTGTTAACGCGCCTTTGATACTGATATACAAAGGAAAAGAATATTTTTTGACAAAAGAAGGAACTTTTTCCGGAGAGGAAGCAAAAGGCTGCTTTGTAAAAGCAGAAGATTTAAAAGAAACTATGGAATATGTCAGCGGCTATTCTATGTATGCCTTTGAAGATGAAATCCGCCAGGGGTTCATTACCATTCAGGGAGGACACCGGGTAGGGATTGCAGGGAAAACTGTCCTGGAAGGGGACAGGATTAAAAGTGTAAAATACATATCTTATATTAATCTCAGATTATCACATCAGATAAAAGGCTGTGCTTCGCCTATTCTTCCCTATATTATTAAAAACGGCAGGATCTGCCATACTTTGATCATTTCGCCGCCCAGATGCGGAAAGACCACTCTTCTTAGGGATCTCATCCGTCAGATCAGCAGCGGAAGCTCCTACATGCCCGGGGTATCTGTAGGTGTTGTAGACGAAAGATCAGAAATAGGAGGATCCTACCAGGGGATTCCTCAGAATGACCTGGGTATCCGGACAGATGTGCTGGACTGCTGTCCGAAAGCTGAAGGTATGATGATGCTGATACGGTCTATGTCTCCGGAAGTGGTGGCGGTAGACGAGCTTGGAGACTATGAAGATATTCATGCCATAGAATCTGTGATCCATTGCGGGTGCAAACTTTTTGCCACAGTCCATGGAAGCTCTGTAGAAGATATTAAAAGAAAACCGCTGATGCAGCGCCTGGTGCAAGAAAGAGTATTTGAAAGATATATTGTCCTTCATTATCAAGACAGGGCAGGACGGGTAAAAGCAATTTTTGATGAGAGAGGGACCAGTCTTTTTGACTGGAAACGGAAACAGGGAATCCTATGCTGAAATTGACAGGGACGGTTTTAGTGATATTTTCCTGCACAGCTATCGGATATGGGAAAAGCCTGGATTATTCCAGAAGACAGAGGCAGCTGGAAGAAATACAAAAAATGCTGCATTTTCTTTTAGGGGAGATAATCTATCGAAAAGAGGCTCTGCCGGAGGCCATGATGCGGGTAGCAGAAAAGACCAGGCCTCCTCTCTCTGAATTTCTCAGAGAAATATCAAAAGAAGCGAAAGAAAATCAGGGAGAACGTTTTTCCCTGATTTTTTCTCAGACCGCAGTGAAATACTTAAAAGAAAGCAGCCTGACAAAAAATGACCTGGAAGAATTCATCAGGCTGGGAGAAGATCTGGGATATATGGATATTACCATGCAGGAAAATACCATTAATCTGTATCTGGAGACACTCCGGGGCGAGATTGCCCGGACAGACAAAGAAGCCCCGGCAAAGAAAAAAATGTATCAGGCTCTGGGGGTTCTGGCAGGAATTTTTCTGGCAGTTATGCTGATCTGAGAAAATATAAAGGAAGTGAGAGCAGGGGGGAGATACAGTGGAGGTTAGTTTGTTATTTAAAATCGGGGCAGTGGGAATCCTGGTGTCTGTACTGTGCCAGATCCTGAAACACAGTCAGAGAGAAGAGCTGGCTTTTCTCACCAGCCTGGCGGGGCTGGTTCTTGTTTTATTCTGGATTCTGCCTTATATTTATGATCTGTTTCGCACAATACAGGAACTTTTCGCGCTTTAGGGGGAGTGAAAATGGAAGTAGTAAGGATTGCCATGCTGGCTATGACCGGAGTATTGCTGGGCCTTTTTTTAAAGGGGACAAAACCGGAGTATTCTATCTATATCAGTCTGGCCGCCGGTGTTTTGATCTTTTTCTATATGACGGAAAAACTTTCCTATCTTTTTTCCTCTGTTCTGAAATTACAGGACTACCTTCCGCTGGATACGGAGTACCTTACGACTTTATTAAAGATCATCGGAGTTACTTATATCGGACAGTTTTCTTCGGGAATCTGCAAAGATGCAGGATATAGCTCTATAGGAGGACAGATTGAGATATTTACCAAACTATATATCATGGTGCTTTCGATGCCTGTGCTTTTAGCGCTGATGGAAACGATCCACAGCGTTTTATCATGAAAGGAAGGAGCATGAAAAAGGGAGGAGCCTTTGCGGCATTTGCAGCCCTGGGTCTGGCGATCTGGCTGTTTTTTCCTGTAATCATTCAGGCTGCCCGGCAACAGAACGGGCAGGAAGAAACCGAAGATGAACTTATAAAAGAACAGGAAAAAAGCCAGGAGGCTCTTCTGGAAGGCCTGGAACTGGGAGAGATGCAGAAAACGGTCAATGAACTGCTGGGAGAAGAAACTTTCAATATCAGAGACGCTTTGGAGAGGATTCTTTCAGGAGAAGAGGTGTTTACAAAAGACTTTTTGATAGATACGGCAAAAAACTTCCTTTTTGGCCGTTTGTATGCAGACCAGGAAGTTTTCTTTCAGATTCTCCTTTTGGTCCTGATCGCTGCTCTTTTTACAAATTTTACCAATGTTTTTTCGGGGAGTCAGGCAGGAGAAGCCAGTTTTTATATTGTGTATATGCTGCTGCTTGCTCTTTTGATCCATTCTTTCACCAGTCTGAGCGGGGAGCTTTCCAAAAATCTGGAGGATCTGATCACATTTATGCAGGCTCTTATGCCTTCTTATTTTCTGGCGGTGACAGCGGCTTCAGGAGCAGGGACAGCCATGATTTTTTATGAGGCAGTACTGGCGGTGATCTTTCTGGTCCAGGTGATTCTTCTGAAGGCTGTCCTTCCGGCAATCCAGGCGTATGTGATCATCCAGCTTATCAATTTTCTCCATAAAGAAGATTTCCTTTCCAAACTGGCAGAACTGCTGAAGATGATCCTGGAGTGGACCCTGAAAACTATTACGGCTCTGGTCATAGGAATGGAATTGATTCAGAATATGATCAGCCCGGCCTTGGATTCTCTGAAAAGAGATGCTTTGGGGAAAACAGCGGCGGCGATCCCGGGCATAGGAAATGTGATCAACGGGGCAGCAGAGGTGGCTTTGGGAACCGCTGTGCTGATCAGAAACTGTCTTGGAGCGGCAGGGATACTGATCTTGCTGATCCTGGGTCTTCCGCCTGTGATCAGACTGGCACTGTCAGTCCTGATCTATAAGCTTTTTGCGGCATTGCTCCAGCCGGTTTCTGACAGACGTATGATCGGATGCCTTTCTGCTATGGGAGAAGGCTGCCGCCTTCTTTTGAGGGTGCTTATTACAGTAGAACTGCTGTTTTTGATAACCATAGCTATTTTATCAGTGTCTTTTATATCTCATTAGGGAAGGTGAGAAAATGACAGATGGGATTTATTCCTGGATCCAGAATGTGGCCTGTTTTTTTATTCTGCTTACTGCAGTTATGAATTTTCTGCCGGATAACAGCTATAAAAAATATGTACAATTTTATATGGGGATGCTATTGATTCTGGTGATCCTTTCTCCGGTCTTTCGATTTACCGGACTGGAAAATAAAGTCACCAGTTTTGTCAGAGAATTTCAGGCTTTGGAGAGTGAAAAAGAAGAATGGCGGGAGAGGGCCGGACAATGGGAAGAGACTTGGAACCCGGAGGGTGAAGAAATTTTCAAAGAGCAGGAGGTGAGCCCGTGAAGCCTTTAGGTAAGTGGATGAAAAAAGAAAGGCTGGGGGTTTTGCTTCTGGCAGGCCTTCTTTTACTGGTCATTGCCATTCCTACAGGAAACAGAGAGGAGGAGAAAGATGAGGGGGGGAAAAAGGAAGACAGTTCTTCAGGCGGAGAGGAACAAGATTGGGAGACAAGAATGGAGAATCGTCTGGTCCAGATATTGGAACAAGTGCAGGGAGTGGGAAAAGCAGAGGTATTCCTTACTTGCGAAGGCACCCAGGAAAAAGTCGTGGAAAAGGATGAGACAGAGACGGTCTATGAAAGAGACTCCAGAGGAAATCAGACTCCCTATGTGTCAGAAGAACGGTATCCCCAGGTGACCGGCGTACTGGTAGTGGCCCAGGGAGGAGATAATCCGGTAGTGATCAAGGATATTCAGGAAGCTGTACAGGTATTATTTCAGGTTGAGGCCCATAAAATTAAAGTAATGAAAATGAATTAGAGGAGAATGAGTATGAAAAAAATATTCAAGAAAAATCAGGTTATCATTACGGCCCTGGCAATCATGATCGCTGTTGCCGGATACATTAATTACTCAGATAATCATCTGGGAATCGACAGTACCCTGGGAAATCTGGGCCAGAATGACAAAGAAGATACGGCGCAGACAGCTTCGGATACAGACGGGATTGTGGAGGAGATCGAAAGTCTGGATTATGATCTCACAGATGAAACTGCATTATTAGAGGAAAATAGCCAGGCGGCGCAGAAAGAGGGAGAAGATCAGGAAGACAGTGCGGAAACTCAGGAAGAAACCCAGACCGGCGGCGGAACAGATACAGCACAGAAAGAAACTCCCGGGGAGGCTGTTCTTACCGGAGCTTCTAATTTTGCGGCCCAGGCAAAAGTGAGCAGGGAACAGGTCCGGTCAGCAAATAAGGAAACTTTGCTTGAGATCATTAATAACGAAAATCTGGGGGAGGATCAAAAACAGGAAGCTGTGGATTCTATGGTGAATATGACGGAACTGGCAGAGCAGGAAGAAGCTGCGGAACTTCTGCTGGAAGCTCAGGGCTATGAGAATGTAGTGGTAAATCTTACAGGAGAGAGCGCGGATGTGATCGTGCCTCAGGAGTATATGGAGGATACTGCCAGAGCCCAGATTGAAGATATTGTAAAAAGAAAGACCAGCGTTCCCGTAGAAAATATTGTGATCACTCCTCTGGAGGAAGGAACAGAGGGAAATGAATAAAAGCCCCTTGACACCTTTGAAAGGGTATACTACAATAGCGTCAGTGTGCAAATTTTGGAGTGTGCAGAGATGCTCAACAAGAAAGAAGGAGGGCCAAGAGTGGCTGACTATACAAAAGAAATCACAAAAAGACGTACATTTGCAATTATTTCTCATCCCGATGCAGGTAAGACTACATTGACGGAGAAGTTTCTTCTCTATGGAGGCGCCATTAATCTGGCAGGAAGCGTAAAAGGAAAAGCTACCGCCCGTCATGCGGTTTCAGACTGGATGGAGATTGAGAAAGAAAGAGGTATTTCTGTAACCTCTTCTGTGCTGCAGTTTAACTACGATGGTTACTGCATAAACATATTGGATACTCCTGGCCATCAGGACTTTTCTGAGGATACCTACCGTACTCTTATGGCGGCGGATTCAGCAGTAATGGTCATTGATGCTTCCAAAGGTGTAGAGGCTCAGACAAGAAAGCTTTTTAAAGTATGTGCAATGCGCCATATTCCGATTTTTACCTTTATTAATAAGATGGACAGAGATGCCAACGATACTTTTGATCTTCTGGATGATATAGAAAAAGAACTGGGGATTCCTACATGCCCGGTGAACTGGCCTATCGGCTCCGGCAAAAAATTCCGGGGTGTCTACGACAGGGAAACCAGGAAAGTTCTGATCTTTTCAGATACCATGAAGGGAACCAAGGAAGGCGTTGAAGAAGAAATCAGTATTGAAGAAGAACGTCTGGATCAGGTGATCGATCCGGACCAGAAAGAGCAGCTATTAGAAGAGATTGAGCTTTTAGACGGAGCCAGTGCGGAATTTGATCAGGAAAAGGTAGATAAAGGAGAACTGTCTCCTGTATTTTTCGGATCTGCCCTTACAAATTTCGGCGTGGAGACCTTTTTGAAACACTTCCTGAAAATGACATCGTCTCCTCTTCCCAGGATTTCTGATGAGGGAGAGATTGATCCTATGGATCCGGATTTTTCAGCTTTTGTCTTTAAGATTCAGGCAAATATGAATAAGAACCACAGGGACAGGATTGCTTTTATGCGGATCTGTTCAGGAAAATTTGAAGCCTCTGCGGAGGTATATCATGTTCAGGGAAATAAGAAAATGCGTCTTTCCCAGCCGCAGCAGATGATGGCCCAGGACCGGCATGTGGTGAATGAAGCTTATGCAGGAGATATCATAGGCGTATTTGATCCCGGTATTTTTTCTATCGGAGATACCGTGTGCGCTCCCGGAAGAAAATTCCGTTATGAAGGAATCCCTACTTTTGCACCGGAGCACTTTGCAAGAGTGAGGCTGTTAGACAGTATGAAGAGAAAACAGTTTGTTAAGGGAATCAATCAGATCGCCCAGGAGGGAGCGATCCAGATCTTCCAGGAAATCATGGGCGGAATGGAAGAAATAATCGTAGGTGTAGTTGGTGTCCTGCAGTTTGACGTGCTGAAATACCGGCTGGAAAATGAATATAATGTAGATATCCGGCTGGAGTCTCTGCCTTATGAACATATCCGCTGGATCGAAAATAAGGAAGAAGTGGATGTTAAAAAACTTACGGGAACTTCCGACATGAAGAAAGTTATGGATCTGAAGGGAAATCCTTTGCTGCTGTTTATCAACAGCTGGAGTATCGGCATGACTTTGGACAGAAACGAAGGTCTGAAACTTGCAGAATTTTCCAGAAATTAAAAAGACGAAGAAAAGCGGTTTTTTGGGGGAAAAACAAAAAACCGCTTTTAATTTTAATAGGCATTTGGTATAATAAAGCACAGGATATTTCCTAATAGGAGGTAAAAATTATGGCGGAAGACAGAAACGTATATAAGATACATGATAATGGCTCTCTTGGGGAAGTACAGATCGCAGACGAAGTTGTCGCAATTATTGCCGGGTTGGCCGCTACGGAAGTAGAAGGCGTAGATTCTATGGCTGGAAATATCACAAATGAACTGGTTGGAAAACTTGGTATGAAAAATCTTTCCAAAGGCGTCAAGGTAGATGTGCTGGAGGATGTAGTGTGTGTAGATCTGGCGCTGAACATTAAATATGGGTACAATATCCTGGAAACCAGCAAGACTGTTCAGGAAAGAGTAAAAGCGGCTATTGAGAATATGACAGGACTTACTGTGTCTGACGTCAATGTGCGGATCGCCAGTGTAGAAATCGAAAAGTCCAAATAGTTCATTGACAAGTAAAGATCTAAAAGAGCAGAGAGGTAAGGTGTCTTTTTTAGAGACACCTTTTTCATTGTACAAATATTTTGAATAACAGGAGGAAATTATGGGAAGAAGAGAAATGAGAGAGCACATCTTTAAGCTTCTTTTTTTAAGAGAATTTAATGAAGCGGAAGAGATGCCGGAACAGATAAAGCTCTATTTTGACGAGATGGAGGATCTGGAGCCTGCCCAGCAGGTTTATATGGAAGACAAGTATGGAAAGATCCAGGAACATCTGGAGGAGATTGACAGGATACTGAATGAGAAGTCTACGGGCTGGAAAACCAAGAGAATGAGTAAAGTGGACTTAAATATCCTTCGTCTGGCAGTGTATGAGATGAAATATGATGAGGACGTTCCTGTAAAGGTAGCCATCAATGAAGCTGTAGAGATCAGCAAAATCTTTGGCGGAGATGATTCTGCTTCTTTTATCAACGGAGTTTTAGGAAAAGTGGCAAGAGAGGCCTTATGAACAGCATTTATTCTGTAGGACAGGTAAATACCTATATCAAAAATATGTTTGATCAGGATTTTATGCTGAAAAGAATCTATATCAAAGGTGAAGTATCCAACTGTAAATACCATACTTCCGGACATATTTATTTTTCTCTGAAGGATGAAACCGGATCTATTTCCTGTGTAATGTTTGCCGGACAGAGAAAAGGACTGGCTTTCCCCATGAAAAACGGAGACCGGGTGGTGGCAGGAGGCAGCGTAAGTGTTTATGAGCGGGATGGAAAATATCAGCTTTACGCAAGAGAGATCACCCTGGAGGGCGCAGGCCTTCTGTACGAACGTTTTCTGGCTTTAAAAAAGGAACTGGAAGAAATGGGAATGTTTGCTCAGGAATATAAACGTCCTATTCCGTCGTACGCCAGAAAAATCGGAATTGTAACGGCCCCCACAGGCGCGGCTATCCAGGATATCCGGAATATTGCCGGAAGACGGAATCCTTATGTGCAGCTGATCCTGTATCCGGCTCTTGTCCAGGGAGAGGGAGCGGCTGAAAGTATTGTAAAGGGAATCCAGACGCTGGACAGGCTGGGAGTAGATGTTATAATCGTAGGAAGAGGAGGAGGATCCATAGAAGATCTGTGGGCCTTTAATGAAGAAAAAGTGGCCAGGGCGATCTTTGAATGCAGGACTCCGGTGATTTCTGCAGTAGGACATGAGACAGACACTACCATTGCGGATTATGTTGCAGATCTCAGGGCTCCTACTCCCTCCGGCGCCGCAGAACTGGCCGTGGCAGATGTGAGGATTTTTTTTAATACTCTGGATAATTACCAGCAGAAGATGAACAGAGCTATGGAAAATCATCTGCTGTTTTTCAGACAGAATCTGAAGTACTATCAGACCCGGCTGGAACATGGCAGTCCCGGTTACAGGATCCGGGAGATGCGGATGCGTCTTATAGAATGGGAAGAAAAAATAGAAAACGCCATGGAAAATCAGATTTATCTGGCAAGACAGAAACTGAATATCTATATAGAGCGGATGAAGGGGCTGTCTCCCCTGGATAAACTGAATCAGGGCTTTTCTTATGTAGAAGACAGCCGGGGACATGCAGTGACAGAAATCTCTCAGGCAGAAATCGGAGATCTTGTGACCATACGGGTTACAGACGGAGCTCTAAAAGCGCAGATAAAAGAGAAAGAACCGGAAGAGAGGAATATATAAGCGATGGAAGAGAAAGAAACGGGAAACCAGGAGGCACCCATTGAGGAGAACCTGAAAGAATTGGATGGAATCGTGGAAAAATTAGAAAGCAGGGATATTTCTCTGGAAGAATCATTTACTCTGTATCAGAAAGGCATGGAGCTTTTAAAGCAGTGCAGTAGCAAAATTGACAGGGTAGAGAAAAAAATGTTAAAAATAAACGAAGATGGTGAACTGAGTGAATTTTAAGGAAGAATTGAAAGAAAGAACCCGGAATGCGGAAGATGTGATAAGAAAATATCTTCCCAAAGAGGAAGGATTTTCTGTCAATCTCATAAAAGCTATGAATTACAGCATGGAAGCAGGGGGGAAAAGACTCCGTCCTGTATTATTGGGAGAAATGTATAAGATCTGCGGAGGAACCGGGAATCTGGCAGAACCGTTTATGGCAGGTATTGAAATGATACACACCCATTCTCTGATCCATGATGATCTGCCGGCAATTGATAATGATCAGTACCGCAGAGGAAAGAAAACCACCCATGTGGTATTTGGAGAATCTGCGGCGATCCTGGCAGGAGATGCCCTTTTGAATTATGCTTATGAGACTGCCTTTAAAAGTTTTTCTTTGGCAGAAAATGAGGGAGAAATGAGAAAAACCGCCCGGGCTTTAGAAATCCTGGGAAGAAAGACAGGAATTCACGGAATGCTGGGAGGGCAGGGAGCAGATGTAGAGAATGACGGAAAACCTCTCACAAGAGAGATGCTGGATTATATTTACGTGAATAAAACATCCGCCCTTATAGAGGCTTCTTTGATGGCAGGCGCTGCCCTGGCCGGAATGGAAGATCTGACAGATGTGGAGGCTATCGGCAGGAAGATCGGTCTGGCTTTTCAGATTCAGGATGATATCCTGGATGTGACGGGAAATGAGCAAGAATTGGGAAAACCTGTGGGAAGTGACGAAAAAAATCATAAGACAACTTATGCTACGCTGGAAGGAATGGAAAAAGCGGGGCAGGAGGTGCAGAGACTGACTGAAGAGGCTCTGGAGCTTCTAACACAGCTTCCGGGAGATAAGACATTTTTAAGAGAACTGTTTCTTTTTCTCTGTACCCGCAGAAAATAGAGGTGCATAGTTCATGCTGTTAGATGAAATAAAGAAAGAAAACGATATAAAAAAAATTCCTCTGGAGCAGTTTCCTCAGCTGGCTGGAGAGATCAGGACTTTTCTTCTGGAACATTTAAGCAGGACAGGGGGACATTTGGCCTCAAACCTGGGTGCGGTAGAGCTTACTATGGCTCTCCATTATGTATTGAAGCTTCCCCAGGATAAGATTATCTGGGATGTGGGGCATCAGTCCTATACCCACAAGATCCTTACAGGAAGAAAAGAAGGCTTTGATACTCTGCGGATGCTGGGAGGTATGAGCGGATTTCCAAAACGCAGCGAAAGTCCCTGTGATGCCTTTGACACAGGACATAGTTCTACTTCTATTTCCGCAGGCATGGGATATGTATGCGCCAGGGAATTAAAAAAGGAAAATTATCAGGTAGTTTCTGTGATCGGAGACGGAGCCCTGACAGGCGGGATGGCTTATGAGGCTCTCAATAATGCCTCACAGCTGAAATCAAATTTTATTATTGTGCTGAATGACAATGAAATGTCGATTTCCAAAAATGTAGGAGGGATTTCCAGTTATCTGGGAAATCTCCGCACAGCAGAAGGATATCATGGTTTAAAGACAGGCGTGAAAAAAAGCCTGAATAAGATTCCAGGGATCGGTCCTGCTACGGTAAAGAAAATTCACCGGGCAAAAGACAGTATGAAGAGACTGATCATTCCGGGAATGTTTTTCGAGGATATGGGAATCACTTATCTGGGGCCGGTAAATGGCCATGACTGCGCCAGAATGATCCAGGTGCTCCAGGAAGCAAAAAAGATCCAGGGACCTGTATTAGTCCATGTGAAAACAGAGAAAGGAAGAGGCTATGAACCGGCCATGCGCCATCCGGCCAGGTTTCACGGTACGGCAGCTTTTGATCTGGAACATGGAATTCCTCTGGGAAAACATGGGAAAGCAAATTATACAGATATTTTTTCTACGGTTATGCGAAAATTCGGAGACCGTGAGGAAAAAGTGGTCGCTATTACGGCGGCTATGCCTGACGGCACCGGTCTGAAACGTTTCCGGAATATGTTTCCGGACAGATTTTTTGATGTAGGGATCGCTGAAGAACATGCGGTGACTTTTGCGGCAGGACTGGCCCTTGGAGGAATGATCCCGGTAGTGGCTGTTTATTCTTCTTTCCTTCAGAGAGCAGTTGATCAGATCATAGAAGATGTATGTATTCAGAACATCCATGTTATTTTTGCCGTGGATCGGGCAGGCCTGGTAGGCAGCGACGGAGAAACCCACCAGGGATGTTTTGATCTCAGCTATCTCTCGATGATTCCTAATATGACAGTGATGGCTCCGAAAAATAAATGGGAGCTTTCAGATATGCTGAAGTTTGCTGTGAAATATGACGGTCCTGTGGCTATCCGCTATCCGAGAGGAGAAGCTTATGACGGTTTGGAAGAATTTCGGGCGCCTATTGTCAAAGGATGCAGCGAGATCCTTTATAAGGGAGAAAAAACTGCGATCCTTTCTGTAGGGAGTATGGTAAAAACAGGAGAAGAAGTATACAGACGCCTGAAAGAAGACGGGGAGGATCCTACACTGATCAATGCCAGATTTGTGAAGCCTTTGGATGAAAAAATGCTGGATCTTGTGGCGGAAGAGCACAGTCTGCTGGTGACTATGGAAGAAAATGTGAAAGCGGGAGGCTTTGGAATGGCTGCTGCAGATTATATGCGCAGGAATCATCCCCATGTAAAAGTTCTGATCTTTGCTGTGCCGGACCAGTTTGTAGAACACGGAAATCCAGAGAAACTTAAGGAAAAACTGGGATTAGATGCGGGATCAGTTTATGAGAAAATCAAGGAGGCCAGATAAATGAAGGAACGTCTGGATGTCCTGCTGGTAAAAAGAGGCCTGGCTGCTTCCAGAGAAAAAGCCAAGGCTGTTATCATGGCGGGAAGTGTATATGTAGATAATCAAAAAGAAGATAAAGCCGGTACTATGTTTCCGGATACAGTACATATAGAAGTAAGAGGCAATACTTTAAAGTATGTAAGCCGGGGAGGCTTAAAGCTGGAAAAGGCTATGACTCATTTCGGACTGAAATTGGAGGGACTCATATGTATGGACGTAGGTTCTTCCACAGGAGGTTTTACAGACTGTATGCTCCAGAATGGAGCGGTGAAGGTTTATGCCATAGATGTAGGGCATGGGCAACTGGACTGGAAACTGCGGAACGATCCCAGAGTGGTGTGTATGGAAAAGACCAATATCCGTTATGTGACATCTGATGATATAGAAGAAAAACCAGACTTTTCTTCCATAGATGTTTCCTTTATTTCTCTTACAAAAGTTTTGCCGCCGGTATATGAATTGCTGAAGGATCAGGGACAGGTTGTCTGTCTTATCAAACCTCAGTTTGAAGCAGGGCGGGAAAAAGTAGGAAAGAAGGGTGTGGTGCGTGATCCGGAGGTCCATCGTGAAGTTATTAAAAAAATTACGGATTTTGCATCAGAGGCGGGATTTGCACTGCTGAATCTGGAGTATTCACCTATTAAAGGACCGGAGGGCAATATAGAATATCTTCTTTACCTTCAGAAAAAACAGGAAGGTCTGCCAAAAGACGGAGATATTGATATCGATTCAATTGTGGCACAGGCACACAAAGAACTGGACAAATAATTATGGATAACTTTTATATTATTGCAAACAGTGAAAAAGATGAGGGACTGAAAGTCGCCTCCAGAGTGGCAGGATATCTGCAAAGCAAGGGAAAGAACTGCTCTGTCCGTCCTGCTTCTCCAAGTGTGAGGGATAATTTTCATCATTATACAGACATCAATCAGATTCCCAGAGAAGTGGAGTGTGTGATTGTTTTAGGAGGAGACGGAACTCTTCTTCAGGCGGCCAGAGATGTTGTCAGCCGTCAGATCCCGCTTCTGGGGATTAATCTGGGAACCTTGGGATATCTGGCAGAGATAGACAGCGGCTCTATTGAGCCTGCTCTTAATCATCTTATGGCGGATGAGTATACGGTTGAAAAACGAATGATGCTCAACGGAAAGGTTTATCATCGGGGAAAAATGGTGGCAGAGGATGTAGCCTTGAATGATATCGTGATCGGAAGAGACGGTCCAATGGGAGTGATCCGGTTCCGCAATTATATCAACAAAGAGTTTTTAAATTCTTATACAGCAGACGGGATCATTATTTCCACAGCTACCGGTTCTACAGGATACAGTCTTTCAGCGGGAGGACCCATTGTTTCGCCGGAGACGAATATTATGATCATGACGCCTGTATCTCCTCATACTCTGAATACCAGGAGTATTATTTTCCCGGCGGAAGATGAGATTGAAGTAGAAATAGCACAGGGAACCCATAGAGGAAACGGAAAAGCAGTAGCATCATTTGACGGAGATACCAATATTGCTATGAACGTAGGAGACAGGATCGTGATACGCCGGTCTGTAAAAGATACCCGGATTATCAAGATCAGCAACATTAGTTTTTTAGAGGTGCTTCGCACCAAGATGAGAGATTAGGAGGAGTGGCATGAAGATTGCCAGACATTCAAAAATTATCGAATTGGTCAATCATTATGATATAGAAACCCAGGAAGAACTGGCTTCCAGACTGAACCAGGCAGGATTCCGGGTGACTCAGGCCACAGTATCCAGAGATATCCGGGAATTAAATCTGACTAAGGTGGCAAAACCGGGAGGCGGAGCTAAATATACAGTCATGACTGCCAAAGAGACACCGGATGGTGAGAAATACATAAGAGTTTTACGGGAGGCTTTTGTTTCCATGGATGCTGCCCAGAATATCCTGGTGATAAAAACAGGAGTAGGCATGGCGAATGCCGCCGCAGTAGCTCTGGATCATATGAACTGGCAGGAAATAGTGGGAAGTATTGCAGGGGATGATACCATCGCCTGTTTCAGCAAAAGCCCGGAAGAAACCATGCAGTTATTAAATAAGCTTAAGAAGATCATTCGTGAATAAGAAATCGGGGTGCGGCAGACATGTTGGTGCATTTGCATGTAAAAAACCTGGCATTGATCCAGGAGATTCAGGCGGATTTCGGGCCTGGATTAAATATTCTTACAGGAGAGACAGGCGCCGGAAAGTCTATCCTTATGGGATCAGTAAATCTGGCTCTTGGACAGAAAATGTCCAGAGGCATGATCAGAGAAGGAGCGGACTATGCTCTGGTAGAACTTGTTTTTCAGGTGAATTCTCATACGGAAGAAAAATTAAAGGAAATGGATGTATATCCGGAAGACGGTCAGGTGATCATTACCAGAAGACTTATGGAAAACCGCAGCATCAGCAAGATTAACGGTGAAACAAGTACCGCAGCAAATGTAAGAAGGATCGCGGCTTTGCTTTTGGATATCCATGGCCAGCATGAACATCAGTCTTTGCTTTATCCGGAAAAACAAATGGAGATCCTGGATGCATTTGGAGACCGGGAGATTTCGGAGGCCAGAGACAAAGTGGCGGAACTTTATAAAAAATACAGCAGGCTGAAAAAAGAGCTGGAAGGTTATGAGATGAACGAAGAGCAGAGGAGACGGGAAATCGGATTCCTGGAATATGAAATCCAGGAAATTTCCCAGGCTCAGCTCCGCCCGGGTGAAGACGAAGAACTGGAAGCTGCCTACAGAAAACTTGCAAATGGTAAAAAGATCACAGAAGGTTTGGGATATGTATATCAGCTTACCGGATATGAAGGAGAGGGAATGGGCGCTCTGATGGGACGGGCAGTCCAGAAGCTGGCTCAGATCCGGGAATATGATGTCCAGCTGGAAAATATTTACAGTTCCATGGAAGATATGGACAGTTTACTAAATGACCTTAACAGAGATCTTTCTTCTTATTTGTCGGAATTTACTTTTTCGGAAGAAGAATTCGGAGAAATTGAAACACGCCTGGATCTGATCAATCATTTAAAATCAAAGTATGGGCATACTATAGAGGAAATCCTTTCCTATGAGGCAGAAAAAGAACAGGATCTGGAAAAGCTGGTAAATTTTCAATCCAGAAAAGAAAAACTGGAAAAACAGCTGAAAAACCAGGAGAATCTGTTGAATGATGCTTCTGCCGGCCTGACAGAGATAAGAAAAAAATGGGCGGGAGAACTGGAGAAAAAAATCATACAGGGACTTCAGGATCTGAATTTCCTAAATGTGGAATTTTATATTTCCTTTAAGGAAAAAGAAACATTTACTCCTCAGGGAAAAGACAGTATTTCTTTTATGATCTCTACAAATCCCGGCGAACCTGTGCTACCGCTTCAGAAAGTGGTTTCCGGAGGTGAGCTTTCCAGGATCATGCTTGCTATAAAAACTTTGCTGGCGGATAAAGACCAGACAGAAACTTTGATTTTTGATGAGATTGATACGGGGATCAGCGGAAGAACAGCACAGAAAGTAGCGGAGAAAATGAAGGTTATCGGAGAAAACCACCAGGTTTTATGCATTACTCATCTTCCGCAGATCGCTTCTCAGGCAGACGGGCATTTTCTCATAGAAAAAAATGTGGAAAATATGGAAACGGTCACCAGGATCCGCAAACTTTCTTATGAAGAATCTGTAGAAGAACTGGCCAGAATGCTGGGCGGCGCAAAAATCACAGAAGCAGTTCTGCAAAATGCCGCAGAAATGAAACATTTGGCACAGCAACAAAAAAATACAAGATTGAAATAAATAAAAGATCACATAATAAAAGGGTACACAGCCGTGTATCCTTTTTTGTTTTATTAAAAACGGTGTTCCTATAAAATTACTAAGAGAGGATGTGATTTTTTGTCGAAAAAACGTAATTATCGCCTCTTTCTTTTCGGATTTTTATTAGCTGATCTGGCAGCGGCAGGAGCTTTGGGAATACAGGAACTGAAAGAGAAGATCCCGGATACTGTATACCTTCGTTATGGAGAAGAAGAAGGGCTGGAGGAATCTCTGGATATTCCGCTGGTGACTTATCCTGAGACCATTGATGTCTCAGAGAGAGGAAGTTACAGGATCCCATGCTCTTTGCTGGGGATGATTCCTTTAAAAGCTGTCCAGGCAGAAATCGTGGAGGACCAGTGGGTATATGTTTCCGGTACTCCTGTAGGACTTTATATGGAAACACAGGGGGTTCTTATCGTTGACACAGGCGAGATCACAAATGAAAAAGGCATAACGGAAGAACCTGCCGCTAATATTGTCCAGCCGGGGGATTATATCCTGGAAGTCAACGGAAAGGGAATTTCCAGAAAGAAGGAGCTGATCTCAGAAATAGAGAAGTGCGGAGGTGAAAAGGTAGAACTGCTGGTAAACCGCAAAGGAGAAGAGATTCCAATATCTCTGGAGCCTGTATTTACACAGGAAGAAGAATATAAACTGGGTATCTGGGTAAGGGATAATACCCAGGGAATCGGAACACTGACTTATATTGACCAGGAAGGAAAATTCGGCGCCCTTGGACATGGGATCAGTGACACGGATACAGGAGAACTTCTGGATGTATCCGGAGGAGAACTTTATCAGGCCCAGATCATATCCATTATCCGGGGAACCAGGGGAATACCCGGGGAGCTTTCAGGATATATTGAATATGAAGAGGATAAAAAAATAGGAACCATAGAAAAAAATACAGATATCGGCATTTTCGGAGAACTCTTCTCGGGAATGGAGCCCTCAGGAAAAAAGGTAAAAATAGGATATAAACAGGAGGTGAAAAAAGGAAAAGCTCAGATCCTTATAGAGCTTGAAGGAAAACCGGAATATTATGATATAGAAATCACAGAAATCTACGGCAGTCGGCAGGATTCAAATAAATCTTTTCAGATACAGGTGACAGATCCGGCGCTGCTTGCCAGGACAGGAGGGATCGTTCAGGGAATGAGCGGGAGTCCGATCCTTCAGGATGGAAAACTGATAGGCGCGGTCACCCATGTTTTTGTTCAGGATTCCTCAAAAGGATATGGGATTTTTATAGAAAATATGCTGGGATAAAAACTTTTTCCCTGGAAGGGAAACCTGAAATATGTCGAAAAAAGAGAGAAGTTATCAGAATATATCGCTAATTGTAGGATGATTTAGCTTGATTCTGAAAACCACAGAGAATATAATACTAATAGTCTTTAGAAATGGCGATTCTACAGGGCGCCCGTCATTTCCTGAAGAATATGGCAACAAATATATGGAGGATAAGTAATGGAGAAGTTAA